>NZ_CP186283.1:1950000-2325000 GCF_049331905.1 Pseudomonas cimarronensis
GCTGGATCTGGCGATCAACGGTCGCGGCTTTTTCCAGGTGCTGCTGCCCGATGGCACTGTGTCCTACAGCCGTGACGGCAGCTTTCACCTCAACTCCGATGGTCAGCTGGTGACCTCCAATGGTTACGCCCTGGAGCCGGCCATCGTGCTGCCCAACGAAGTGCGCACGTTCAACGTCGGTGAAGACGGCACCGTATCGGTGACCACCGCCGGTAACCCGCAGCCGCAAGTCGTCGGCAACCTGCAGACGGCAGACTTCATCAACCCGGCGGGGCTGGAAGCCATCGGCAACAACCTGTTCCTGGAGACCGCTTCCAGCGGTGCGCCGCAGGTCGGTACGCCGGGGCTCAATGGCCTGGGCGTCATGCTGCAGAACACCCTGGAAAACTCCAACGTCAGTGTGGTCGAGGAGCTGGTGAACATGATCACCACGCAGCGTGCCTATGAGATGAACTCCAAGGTCATCTCCACTGCGGACCAGATGCTCGGCTTTATTTCGCAGAATCTTTGATAGCTAAGGCTGCTTAGTCGCGCAGCGTCTGGCGAGCTTTGAACACGGCAAGGAATGGCTTGAACTGGCACCGGTGGCCACTGGCTGTACAGCCACCCCAGGCAACGCATGAGGTAATTGATATGAACCGGCTGATAATCATAAGTGCACTGCTTGGCCCCCTGGCTTTGAGCGGCTGCATGGCTCCTGCGCCTAAGCCGGATGATCCCTACTATGCGCCCGTGATGCCGCGTACACCGCTGCCGGCCGCGCAAAACAACGGTTCGATCTATCAGGCTGGTTTTGAGAATGGTCTGTTCAGCGACCGCAAGGCTTATCGGGTGGGCGACATCATCACCATCACCCTGAATGAGCGCACCCAGGCCAGCAAGAACACCAACAGCCAAATCAGCAAAGACAGCTCGGCTAGCCTTGGCGTGCCCAATCTGTTTGGTATGGCCGTAGCTCCGAAAAACCCGCTGGCATCGATTGGTGCCTTGGGTATGACCAACGATACCTTGAGTTTGAGTGCTGACTTCGATGCCACCCGTTCGGCCGATGGTTCCGGTCAGGCCGGACAGAGCAACAGCCTGACGGGCTCGATCACGGTGTCGGTGGCCGAAGTGATGCCTAACGGCATTCTGCTGGTACGCGGGGAAAAGTGGATGACCCTTAACACCGGTGATGAGTTGGTGCGTATTGCCGGGTTGGTGCGCGCGGATGACATCGCCACCGACAATACCGTGTCCTCGACCCGGATTGCCGATGCGCGCATCACCTACTCAGGCACCGGCGCATTCGCCGATGCAGCCCAGCCGGGTTGGATGAGTCGTTTCTTTGTCAGCCCAATGTGGCCGTTCTGAGGATGGCCACGATGAAACTATTCTCGTACTTGCTGGCTCTTGCTGTTTCGCTGCTGGCAACGACTGCTCAGGCCGAGCGCCTTAAGGACCTGGCCAGCATCCAGGGCGTGCGCAGTAACCAGCTGATCGGTTACGGCCTGGTCGTCGGCCTCAATGGCAGTGGTGACCAGACCACCCAGACGCCCTTCACCGTGCAGACCTTCAACAACATGATGGCGCAGTTCGGCATCAAGGTGCCGCAGGGCGGCAACGTGCAGCTGAAAAACGTCGCGGCGGTTTCGGTGCATGCCGATCTGCCGGCTTTTGCCAAGCCAGGGCAGACCATCGACATCACCATTTCCTCTATTGGTAACGCCAAGAGTCTGCGGGGCGGCAGCCTGCTGATGACCCCGCTCAAGGGCATCGACGGTAACGTCTACGCGATTGCCCAGGGCAACCTGGTGGTCGGCGGTTTCGATGCCGGCGGCGCCGACGGTTCGCGGATTACCGTCAACGTGCCGTCAGCCGGACGTATTCCCGGTGGTGCGACCGTGGAGCGGCCGGTGCCGAGCGGTTTCGATCAGGGCAACAGTCTGACCCTCAACCTCAATCGTCCGGACTTCACCACTGCCAAGAACATTGTTGATCACATCAACGAGCTGCTGGGACCCGGCGTGGCCCAGGCCATCGATGGTGGTTCGATCCGCGTCAGTGCGCCACTGGACCCCAATCAGCGCGTGGATTACCTGTCGATTCTGGAAAACCTTGAAGTCGATGTGGGCCAGGCCGTAGCCAAGGTCATCATCAATTCGCGCACCGGCACCATTGTGATTGGCCAGAACGTCAAGGTACAGCCGGCGGCGGTGACCCACGGTAGCCTGACTGTGACCATTACCGAAGACCCTATTGTCAGTCAGCCGGATGCCTTGTCCGGTGGCCAGACGGCGGTGGTGCCACGCTCGAAGGTCAATGCCGAGGAAGAAGCCAAACCGATGTTCAAGTTCGGTCCGGGGACCACGCTGGATGAAATCGTCCGCGCGGTGAATCAGGTAGGCGCATCGCCTTCCGACCTTATGGCTATCCTGGAGGCGCTGAAACAAGCTGGCGCGCTGCAGGCTGACTTGATCGTGATTTAGGAGCACGTGCTATGGACTCTCGTCTTTCAGCCGGCTTGCTCGGCGGTACTTCTACCCTCGACAGTGGCGCCTTCACGGACCTCAATCGCCTTAACCAGTTCAAGGTCGGTGGCGACAGCGAAAAGAACATCAAGAAGGTGGCTCAGGAGTTCGAGTCGCTGTTTCTCAATGAAATGCTCAAGGCCATGCGCTCGGCCAACGAAGTGTTCTCGGAAGGCAACTTCCTGAACAGTAACGAGAGCAAGACCTATCAGGATATGCATGACCAGCAGTTGTCGGTGACGTTGGCCAATCACCAGAACGGTATTGGCCTGGCCGATGTGCTGGTGCGGCAGATGTCGAAACTCAAAAGCGGCACGGAGCGCCCGAATCCATTTGCCCAGGTCAATGAGTCGGTGCCGAGTGCGCCGAGCAAGCCGTTGGCCAAGATCGACAGTGGCCGTGATGACACGTCACTGATCAACCAACGTCGTCTGGCCCTGCCTGGCAAACTGACTGATCGCTTGCTGGCCGGCATCGTGCCTTCGGCCAGTGCTGCCGACGGTCAGCCGCTGGCGCAGAACGACTGGATCCCGGCCAAGGCCTTTGCAGCGCCTGCTGATACGGCCCTGGGGCTCAACGGTACCGACGCCATCACTGGGCGGCGGATTGCCCAGCCACCGTTGGCACCGGGCAAGGCCGCTTTTGGCTCCAAGGATGAGTTTATTGCCGCCATGCTGCCGATGGCCGAGAAGGCCGCCGACAAGATTGGTGTTGATCCTCGTTATCTGGTGGCCCAGGCCGCACTGGAAACGGGGTGGGGCAAGTCGATCATTCGTCAGCAGGACGGCAGCAGCAGCCATAACCTGTTCGGTATCAAGACCCACAACAGCTGGGACGGTGAATCGGCGCGGGTGTTGACCACCGAGTTCAAGGGTGGCAAGGCGGTCAAGGAGGCGGCGTCTTTCCGCGCTTACGAGTCCTATGCACACAGCTTTGAAGATTACGTGAGTTTCCTGCAAGGCAACGGCCGTTACGAAAAAGCTCTGGCTGTGACAGACAAGCCTGAGCAGTTCGCCCGCGAACTGCAGAAAGCCGGTTATGCCACCGATCCGCAATACGCCCGCAAGATCGCGCAGATTGCGCGGCAGATGCAGACCTATCAAACAGTAGCGGCAGTCAGTACGCCGTCCAGCAACGGATGATGAACCATGGCTGACCTACTCAATATTGGCCTATCCGGATTGGCTGCGAACAAAACCTCGCTGGCAGTCACCGGGCATAACATCACCAACGTCAATACTCCGGGTTTCACACGCCAGGAGACTATCCAGTCCACGCGTGTTCCGCAGTTCAGCGGGGCCGGCTATATCGGCTCGGGCACCACGCTGGTTGATGTGCGGCGCATCTATAACGAGTTTCTCAACACCCAGGTGCGCAGTAGTACGGCGCTCAACAGTGATGTGCAGTCCTATCTGGGGCAGATCAACCAGCTCGACTCCTTGCTGGCGGGCAGTACCACAGGGATCAACCCTGGCTTGCAAAAGGTCTTTGCGGCCCTGCAAACGGCTGCCGAGGATCCGGCCAATATTCCGGCCCGGCAACTGGCGTTGTCCGAAGCCGAGGGTTTAGCCAAGCGCTTCAACACAGTCTATGACCGTCTGTACGAGCAGAACGCCTTTATCAACAAGCAGCTGTCTGCGGTCACCGACCAGGTCAATCAATTGGCCACCTCGATTGCCGGTTACAACGACGCCATTGCCGTGGCTGCGTCCAATGGCAAGCAGCCCAATGACCTGCTGGATGCCCGTGAAGAGGCCGTGCGTAAACTGTCGACCTTTATCGGCGTTACCGTGGTGGCGCAGGACGACAGCAGTTACAACCTGTTTATTGGATCTGGACAGCCGCTGGTGGTCGGTAACAAGGCTGCGCGTCTTGAGGTGGTGCCAGGCTTGTCCGACCCGCTGCGCAGCGAAGTGCAGTTTGTCAGCGGCAACTCGCGGCAAGGTATTACCTCGCTGATCACCGGTGGCGAGATGGGCGGTTTGATTCGCTACCGCGAAGACGTGCTGGATACCACGCTCAACGCCGTCGGGCGTCTGGCGCTGTCGGTGACCGATCAGGTCAATCGCCAGCTGGGGCAGGGGCTGGACCTCAATGGCCAGTTTGGCAACGGTTTGTTCCGTGATCTCAATGATCCGCTGCTGATTGGTCAGCGTAGCCTGGCGCGGGTGGGCAACAGCGACACTACGGCCAATCTCAATGTGCTGATCGAAGACACCACCCAGCTGACCACCAGTGATTATGAAGTGGAGTTCACCAACGCCACGGATTACACCGTGCGGCGCGTCAGTGACGGCACCAGCTTCGGTCCGTTCGACATTACGGCTTTGCCGGCCGCCGAATTTGATGGGGTATCGCTGAATGTAGCCAGCGGCACCTTCGCCGCAGGTGATCGCTTCCGCATCATGCCCACCCGCAACGCCGGTCAGGACATCCGCGCCGATATGAAACGGCCGGAAGAGCTGGCTTTTGCTGCGCCACTGAAATCACAGACCAGCCCAGCCAATATCGGTACAGGGGTGATTACCCAGCCGACCCTGATAACCGAAATCGACATCTACGATCCCGTAGCTCAGACCGACCTGGAAACCAGCCTGCGCAATGCGCCGCCGCTGCGTATTGTGATGGGCGCAGGTGGTGGTGCGACCCAGGGCTATGACGTGGTTGATATCAACGGTAACGTCATCGACACCGGGGTGATCGTGCCGGGTCAGAACAACAAACTGACCATTACCGTTCCTGCCACAGCGGGCCCACCCGCAGTGCCAGTGCCGTTCGATTACGAGGTGACCATCAGTGGTAGGCCGCAGGCGGGTGACAACTTCTCGGTGTCCTTCAACACCAACGGTGTTTCGGATAACCGCAATGCCCTGAAACTGATCGACCTGCAGAACCGCGCCACCATAGGCATCAACCCCCTGGCCCCGGCGACCACAGGCTCAAGCTTTACCGATGCCTATGGCGATCTGGTGGAACGGGTCGGCACCCTGACCAGTCAGGCACGGGTCGATGGTGAGGCTACTGGGTCTATTCTCAAGCAGGCGACCGATAACCGTGATTCGGTGTCGGCAGTCAACCTTGATGAGGAAGCGGCCAAACTCATTCAGTTCGAGCAGTACTACCAGGCCTCGGCGCAGATCATTCAAGTTGCCCGTAACCTGTTCGATACACTGATTAATACGTTCTGATGCACCTTGTGCGGTGCTGAGAGAACCTTGAGGTTAGCTTTATGGTCATGCGCATTTCCTCGATCCAAGCGTTCAACAACGGTGTCGGTGGTCTCGGACGCAATTATTCCAATGTGATCCGCACTCAGGAACAGATCAGCAGCGGTAACCGTATCCTGACTCCGGCCGATGATCCTGTGGCTTCGGTGCGCCTGCTGCAACTCGAACAGCAGCAGGCTGTACTGGGGCAGTACAAGGAAAACCTCACCGCCGCCAAGAACAGCCTGACCCAGGAGGAAACTACCATTACTTCCGTCGTCAATGTGCTGCAGCGCATTCGCGAACTGGCAGTGCAGGCCGGCGGTGGCGCATTGTCGGCGGAGGATCGCAAGTCGATTGCCAAGGAGCTGAGCGAACGTGAAGACGAGCTGCTCAATCTGATGAACAGCCGCAACGCCCGTGGCGAATACCTGTTCAGCGGTTTTCTCGGCAAAACCGAGCCGTTTCTGCGCAACCCCGATGGCACCTACTCTTATCAGGGCGACGAAGGGCAGCGCAGCCTGCAGGTCGCGGGCTCCAGCAGTGTGGCAATCAACGACAACGGCAAACGCTTGTTTGAGGATGTCAGTAACGCCAACCGCATTCTGAATACCCTGGGCGTCAATAACCCGGCATTGCCGACCCCGCCGCTGCCGGCGACTACCATTCCCGGCATACCGGCGGCAGATCAGCGGGTGTTTATTTCTCCGGGCTTGGTGCAGGACAACCAGGCCTTCAACAGCGATTTCCGTTCAGGCGAGCCGTATTCGTTGGCCTTTGTCAGCGGTAAAGAGTTTCGCATCTATGACAGCGCTGGCGCCGACGTGACCTCGGAGATTCCGGGCGGTGGCCAGATCGATCCACTGGTCAGTGGTGGCAATACCATCAACTTCCGCGGTATGCGTTTTCAGTTGGATGTGGTGCTGCAGCCTGGTGATAACGAGCTGGATCTCGACAATCTGCTGGCGGACACCGCCACTGCAGGTGCGCCGGGTATCAATACCCACAGCTTTACCCTGCGTTCGGCCCCGACCGACTTTGCCGTCAATCGCTCCTCGACCAACACCTCGACCGCAATCGTGGCGCCGGCTGGTATCAGTAACCAGGCCACATTTGACAGCCAGTTCCCGACGTCGGGGGTGGTGCTGCGTTTTACCGATGACACCAACTACGAGGTCTATTCCCAGCCAGTTGGTCCGGGCAGTCCTGTATTGGCCACCGGTACGGTAGTCGGGCCTTATCCGGCGACCTTCAGCGTATTTGGTGCCGATTTCACCTTGTCAGCCCCGGCAGCGGTTGCCGGCGGCGACGAGTTCGGCCTGCAGCCACAGTTTCAGGAGCAGCGCAGCATTCTCAACACCATCAGTCGCTTGCGCCAGGCGCTGGAGTCCTCCCCGACATCCCCAGCCGGTAACCTCGGTGTACGTAACGAAGTGGCGATTGCCTTGACCAACCTGGATAACGGGATGGGCAAGGTGTTGGAAGTGCAGACGGAAATTGGTGCGCGCCTGAACCTGATCGAAACCACCGAGATCGATAACGAGGATGTCACCTTGGTCAACAAGTCGGTGCAAGCCGATTTGCGTGAACTGGATTACGCCGAAGCGCTTTCGCGCCTGTCATTTCAGACCATCGTTCTTGAGGCTGCGCAGCAGAGTTATGTGAAGATCGCTGGATTAAATCTGTTCAATCAGCTGCGCTGAGTTGCTCGCCTGAACGAGGCGCTACTCTTGTACGTTAAGTGCAAGCAGTGTTTGTCTATGCACTGGCTTGAATATTGCTGTTTGCTGTAAAAGCACTGTATGCAGCGGATTTTTGACGGGGACGGCATGGACTCAAATGCGCAATGGTTAGTCAACTTTTTCAGGGCTCAAGCCAAGTTGGGTTTTGAAGAAGGTGATTACACTCGTACACGTAACAGCTGTGAAATTGTGTTGGGGCAAGCCAATGAGGATATCTCGACCTGGCGTTTGTTAGGGGATGCCGCTCTGGCATCAAAAGACAGCGCTACGGCTCGCCGCTGTTATGAACGACTACATGAGTTATGTCCCAAGGACGCTGAAATTGCAGTCAGCCTAGGCAAAGCCTACGTGCAACTTGGGGCCTGGGACGCTGCCGCATTGACCTTTCGCCAGGCACTAAAACTTGAGCCACAGAACTCTGTGGCGGAGCAAATGTTGACAATGGTCGAGCATATGCGCCAGGCGTTGACTGTGTTGGTTGAAAGTGGCATTACGACCGAGCCGGGACGCAACGATGAATGTCCTTGCGGCAGTGGTCGAAAGTACAAGAAGTGCTGCTTGGACAAGTCCACAGGTATGGCATTGCTGGAAGCATTACATCAAGCCATGGCTTCCGAGCAATGGCAGCAAGCGCTAAGCCTGATTCGCGATATCAGTCCGAAAACACTGGAAGTTCGCCGCGCCGAAGCTATTGCCAGCTACCGTCTTGGTCAGCGCAGCCATTCCAGGCCGCTACTGACTGCCTTGTTCAAAGAATTGCCGGATGACGCCGAGGTTGTTGCGGCTTTAGCGGATGTTGAACTGGATGGCAAGGACTTGCCAAGGGTTGAGCAGCTAGCGATGCGTGCATTAGCTTTAGAGCCACAGAACCGCATTGCCTGGCTGGTGTTGTGCGCGTTTCATGCACGTATGGGGCGTGAGCAGGACGCTGAGCAGGGGTTGCGTACTGTCGTCGAGTTTGCGCCTGATTGCCGTATGGCTTGGGAACGCCTAGGTAGTTTTTTGCGTAAGCAAAGACGCTGGGATGAAGAATTAAGCGCAATGCGTGAATGGGTTGAACGTTGTCCTGAAAATCATGAGGCTTGGTTTCAAGTCGGTTTTGTAATAATTACATTGGGGGGCGATCCTCAAGAAGCTGCTCAGTATTTTTCAAGTGCCATACAAATAAAAAGCGATTTTCACGAGGCATATTGTTGGTTAGGGCAGTGCTATTCGGACCTAGGGGAGGCCGATAAAGCGGTTCATAGTTTGTTGGTGGGGCTGAATATTAAGCCGGACTATGACTTGGGTTGGATATTGCTCGGGGGGGTATACCAAAAAACCGGTCGGCAGCGAGAGTCTGAAGGCTGTCAGATGCGTGCAATTGCAATAAATCCTAATAACGGGTTTGCATGGAATAATTTGGCAACTACTTATCTTGATGCTAATGAGTTTTTGGAGGCTGAACAAGTTATACGCGTTGCCTTGAGGCTTGCGCCTGATTTTGCTGCGCTGTGGAATAACTTAGGGATAATATTGTCGAGCATGCAGCGAATTAAAGAGGCTAAAGAGTGCTTCGAAAAAGTTTTTGAAATTGATCCTGGGTTTCGTGAGGTGTATATAAATTTAGCCGGTACTGAGGCTAATTATGGTAACTTGGGCGTTGCGATAGAGCATTTGCGTGGCGTTCTAGATTATTCGGAGTTGGCGCGATCCAATATATTGTTCATGGCTAATTATCATGCTGATTTTAGCATAGAACAAATATTTGATATATATGTAGATGTTGGTAATAGATTTTACCCGAAGCGAAAATTTTTTTCCTATGATAATTTTTGTGATGGCAATAGAAAGTTGCGGATTGGCTATGTTTCGCCTGATTTTCGTCAGCATGTATGTAGTACTTTCATAGAGCCGTTGCTGGCGAATCATTCTCGAGAGAAATTTGAGATATTTGCATATTCCTCGGTACGTAGTGAGGATTCTGTAACTGAGCGCTATAAGGGCTATGTTGATTTTTGGCGGCCTTGTGTAGGGGTGAGTGATTTAAAGGTTGCAGAGATTATTCGTCAAGATCGCATAGATATACTTGTTGATCTCGCGGGGCATACTGCCAATAATCGACTGGCCGTATTCGCACTTAAGCCTGCGCCTGTTCAAGTTTCTTGGTGGATTGGATTTGCCTATACCACAGGTCTTGAGGCGGTTGATTATTTTCTTAGTGATGAGGAAATGCTTCCTCTAGGCTGTGAGAGTGTTTTTTCCGAGAAGCCTTGGCGAATGCCAAGCCCAGCAGTTGCATACCCGCTACGCTCTGATCTTCCCGACGTTAATGAGTTACCTGCGTTAAAGAATGGATTTATAACATTTGGTACTTTGACGCGGCCGATTCGGCTTAATCATAGGGTGATTCGCTGTTGGGCTGAACTGTTGAAGCGTGTGCCTAATTCTAAACTCATGTTGAACGCTCAAGCCTTTCTGGACCTTGAGTTGTCAGATCACTTCGCAGGGCTATTTGCAGCTCATGGGATTTCTCGTGATCGACTTGATATTGGCTGCACCTCTCCGCCTTGGCCTGTGCTGGCTAGCATGGATATTGCTCTCGATTGCTTTCCCCACAACTCAGGCACCACGCTTTATGAAAGTCTTTGGATGGGCTTGCCTTATGTAACTTTGCGTGATCGTCCCTCCATGGGGCGTGTTGGTTCGTTGATCCTGCGTGGTTTGGGGCGCAGCGAGTGGATTGCCGACACTGAGGCTGAATACATTGACAAGTTGGTCGATCTAGCTAGTGATGTTGAGCGCCTTAAGAAGATCCGCGCAGGATTGCGCGAGGAGATGCGTGCATCACCGCTTTGCGATGCTGTGTCCTTTGCAGCACGAGTCGAGAAGGCTTATGAGGGGATGTGGCAATGTTACTGCGAAGAAGGAGAACATCAATGAAGGCGATAATTCTAGCTGGTGGCCTTGGAACGCGAATTAGCGAGGAATCGCACCTCAAGCCCAAGCCAATGATTGAAGTCGGCGGTAAGCCGATTCTCTGGCACATCATGAAGCAGTACTCGGCTCATGGTATCCATGACTTCGTTATCTGCCTGGGCTACAAGGGCTATGCGATCAAGGATTTCTTCGCTAACTACTTCCTGCATACCTCCGATGTCACCTTTGATATGCGCAACAACAAGATGGAAGTCCACCAGAACTACAGCGAGCCCTGGCGTGTGACTCTGGTCGACACTGGCGAAGACACCATGACTGGTGGTCGTCTGAAGAGTGCCGGGCGCTATCTGGATGAAGATGAAGCGTTCTGCTTCACCTATGGCGACGGTGTTTCCGACCTAGATATCAGCGCCTTGGTGGCCTTCCACAAGGCCCACGGTAAATATGCCACTGTGACTGCGGTGCAGCCGCCTGGTCGCTATGGCGCGCTGGAGCGCGTTGGTGATCAGGTCAAAGGTTTTATCGAAAAACCCCGTGGCGATGGTGGTTGGATTAATGGTGGCTTTTTTGTGCTGTCGCCCAAAGTGCTGCCCTATATCGATAGCGTTGATACCTCCTGGGAGGCTGAGCCGTTGACCCAACTGGCCACTGACGGCCAGTTGATGGCCTTCCAGCATCAGGGCTTCTGGCACCCCATGGATACCCTGCGCGACAAGAACTACCTCGAGCAACTGTGGTTGAGTGGGGAGGCCCCTTGGAAGCAGTGGAGCTGAGCCCCGCATTCTGGTGCGGCAAGCGGGTACTGCTCACCGGGCATACCGGCTTCAAAGGTGGCTGGTTGACGCTTTGGCTGCAGAACTGGGGCGCTCAGGTCAGCGGTTTTGCGCTACAGCCCTCGACCTCGCTTTGTCTGTACGAGTTGGCGCGGGTTGGGGAGGGTATCGACAGTCATATCGGTGACTTGCGCGACCTGGCCACCCTGCAGAAGGTCATGGCCGCGGTCAAACCGGAAATCGTTCTGCATCTGGCCGCTCAGCCGCTGGTCCGTGAGGGCTACCGGGATCCGCTGGGTACCTATGCCAGCAATGTCATGGGTACGCTACATCTGCTTGAGGCCATGCGCCAGACGGGCGGGGTCAGGGCCTGTGTGGTGGTCACCACCGACAAGGTCTACGCCAATAACGAATGGTCGTGGCCATATCGCGAGAACGAAGCGCTCGGCGGCCATGACCCCTACAGCAGCAGCAAGGCTTGTTGCGAGCTGCTGGCGCAGTCATTTGCTTCTTCTTACTTCCCTGCTGCGCGCTATGCCGAACACGGCTTGGCCATGGCCACGGCGCGCGCCGGCAATGTGTTGGGCGGTGGCGACTTCGCCCCCGAGCGTCTGGTGCCCGATATTCTGGCGGCCTGGATGCGTGGTGAGCCGGTGACCTTGCGTTACCCGCAGGCCGTGCGCCCCTGGCAGCATGCCCTGGAGCCGCTGGCCGGTTACCTGCAATTGGCCCAGGGTTTGTACGAGCAGGGCTGCGCGTTTGCCGGAGCCTGGAATTTCGGCCCGAGCGATAACGACATGTGCACGGTCGGTGAGGTGGTCGAGCGTTTGGCGCAGCGCTGGCCGCAAGCGCCTGGCCTGCTGATCGAGCCCAGTGAATTGCATGAGGCGGGCTTGTTGCGTCTGGACAGCAGCCGTGCCCGCCAACTGCTGGGCTGGAGGCCGCGCTGGTCGCTGGATAACTGCCTGCAGCAGACCCTGGATTGGCACCAGGCCTGGCAGCGTGGTGAGGATATGCGCGCCTTGACCCTGGCGCAGCTAGCCGCCTACAGGGGGCCGCATGAGTGAGCTGAGTCTGCGGGCGCTGCCGCTGGCGGGTCTATTCAGCCTGCAGCACAAGGTGCATGAAGACGAGCGTGGCCGTTTTGCTCGGCTGTTCTGTCAGGGCAGCCTGACTGCATTCGGCCAGCCGCTGCAGATTCGCCAGATCAACCATTCCCGGACCTCCCAGCGTGGCAGCGTGCGTGGCCTGCACTTTCAGTATCCGCCGCATGCCGAAACCAAGCTGATTACCTGCCTGCGCGGCGCAGTGTGGGATGTCGCAGTGGATCTACGCCGCGGTTCTGCGACCTTTCTGCATTGGCATGCCGAACGCCTGGAGGCCGGTGATGGCCGCAGCCTGTTGCTGCCACCAGGTTTTGCCCATGGTTTTCAGGCGCTGAGTGACGATGCCGAGTTGCTCTACCTGCACAGTGCGGATTACAGCCCCGAACATGAGGGTGGTTTATTCCCCGCGGACGAGCGTCTGGCGATCACCTGGCCATTGCCTGTCAGTAATCTTTCCGCCCGGGACGCGGCGCATCCGCCGCTGGCCACTAATTTTCAGGGAGTCGAGTTATGAAGTGCCGAGGTTGTGGTGCCGGCCTGCATGTGCCGCTGATAGACCTGGGTACTGCGCCGCCGTCCAATGCCTACCTGCGTGCCGATCAGCTCGATCAGGCCGAGCAGTGGGTGCCGTTGCGGGTACAGGTGTGTGACAGCTGCTGGTTGGTGCAGACCGAGGATTACCGCTCGGCCGATAGCCTGTTCGATGCCGACTATGCCTATTTCAGCTCTTACTCCAGCAGCTGGCTGGAGCACGCTCAGCGCTACGTCGCGCAGATGGTTGAGCGTTTTGGCTTGAATGCCCAGAGCCGGGTGGTTGAAATCGCTGCCAATGACGGCTACCTGCTGCAGTACGTGGCGCAGCGCGGTATTCCCTGCCTGGGCGTCGAGCCGACTGCCAGCACCGCGCGTGCGGCACGGGAAAAGGGCTTGCAGATTCGTGAGCTGTTCTTTGGCGAGGCTACGGCTGCAGCCCTGGCAGCAGAGGGCTGGCGTGCCGACCTGATGGCGGCCAACAACGTGCTGGCCCATGTGCCGGACATCAATGATTTCCTCAAGGGCTTTGCCACATTGTTGAAGCCGACCGGTGTGGCCACCTTCGAGTTTCCCCATCTGCTGCGGCTGATGGCTGAGCAGCAGTTCGACACCCTGTACCACGAGCATTACTCCTACCTGTCGCTGACGGCCGTGCAGAACCTGTGCGCGCGCAATGGTCTGCAAATCTTCGATGTTGAAGAGTTGCCGACCCATGGCGGTTCGTTGCGGGTCTATACGCAGCGCATCGACGGTGGGCGTGAAGCCTCAAACGCAGTGGCTGAATTACTGGTGCGAGAAGAGCAGGCCGGGGTCAAAACTGTCGCCTTCTATTCAACCCTGGCACCCGCTGCCGAACGCATCAAACACGAGTTGCTGCGTTTTCTGCTGCAGGCCAAAGCTGAAGGCAAAACGGTTGCGGCTTATGGCGCAGCGGCAAAGGGCAATACGCTGCTCAACTATGCCGGCATACGTGGTGATCTCCTGGCTTTGGTGGCCGATGCCAATCCGCACAAGCAGGGCAAGTTTCTCCCTGGGAGCCGCATACCGGTGGTTGATCCAGCGTGTATTGCTGCCGAGAAGCCCGACTATTTATTGGTGCTGCCATGGAATTTGTTACACGAAATCCGGCAGCAGCAGGCGCAGATCAAAACCTGGGGTGGTCAGTTTGTCGTGGCCGTGCCGCACTTAGGGTTCAGCTGATATGACGCGTGTGTTGGTGACCGGGGCAAGCGGCTTTATTGGCCAGCATGTCGTGCAACAGCTGCAGCTCAGTGGCTTTGAGGTGCATGCCGTTTATGCAAACACGCGTATCGAGACACAGGCCTCGGTTACTGCACATCAGGCCAACCTGCTTGAGCCCGGAGCTGTTGAAAAGCTGATCGCCACCGTACGCCCCGAGCAACTGCTGCACCTGGCCTGGTGCGCCAAACCAGGTGTGTACTGGACCTCAGCGGAAAACCTGCTGTGGGTACAGGCAACAATGCGCTTGCTTGAGGCGTTTCAGGTTCAGGGTGGCCACCATGCGGTGCTGGTCGGCAGCTGCGCCGAGTATGACTGGCGCTACGGCTATTGCCGCGAAGAACTGACGCCTTTAATTCCCGCGACTGTTTATGGGCGCTGCAAGCATGCAACACGCGAACTGGCAGATGTGTTCAGTCAAGTACATGGCTTGCCAATCGCCTGGGCGCGTATTTTTCATGCCTATGGTCCGTTCGAGGCCCCGGGGCGTTTGGTCCCGGCCGTAATTAACGCGCTGCTTCGCGGTCAGCCGGCACTCTGCTCGCACGGTGAGCAGCTGCGGGATCTGTTGCATGCGGCGGATATTGGCGGTGCTCTGGTGACCTTGTTGCAACACCAGGCGCAGGGCGCATTCAACCTTGGCAGCGGTCAGCCGGTGTGCCTGCGTGAGGTGGTTGAATACCTGGCTACGCAGTTGGATGCACTGCACCTGCTGCGTATGGGGGCCATTGCGGTGGCCGCTGATGATCCCCCGTTGCTGGTGGCGGATAACCAGCGCCTGGTGAAGTTAGGTTGGCAGGCACGATTTGATCTACAACACGGTTTGGATGACGCTCTGGCCTGGTGGCGTGGGCGTGTTTAATTCTGGCAAAGGAGTAGGGCATGAAACTGACAGTCGATACGGATAACAAGAAGCTGACTCTGGATGACCAGGGCTCCGTGCGTGAGCTGGATCTGTACACGGATGAAGCCTTCGAACTGCTCACCCAGCAGTGGGTGACCTTAGGTTGGAACCAGAAGTATCCCTATACCTTCTCCTGGATGGGGCGCCCGGTAATTCAGTTACCGGAAGATATGCTCCGTATTCAGGAAGTAATCTACCGCATCAAACCGGACGTGATCATTGAAACCGGTATTGCCCACGGTGGCTCGCTGATTTACTACGCCAGCCTGTTCAGGGCCATGGGCAAGGGGCGTGTCATTGGTGTGGATATCGAAATCCGCCCGCACAACCGCAAAGCCATCGAAGAGCACGAGCTGTTCGAGTACCTGACTCTGATCGAAGGCAGCTCGGTGGCCGATGATGTCGTCGCCCAGGTTAAGTCACTGGTCAAGCCCGGTGAAACGGTACTGGTGATTCTCGATTCCAACCACACCTACGCCCACGTTTCCGAAGAACTGCGACAGTATTCACCGTTGGTCACTCCGGGCTCTTACATCGTTTCTACCGATGGCGTGATGCGCGACCTGACTGACGTGCCTCGAGGCAACCCGGACTGGGGCAAGGATAACCCTTCGCAAGCCGCGCTTGATTTCGCCGCAGGCAATCCGCACTTCATTATCGAGCAGCCTGCTTGGCCGTTCAATGAAAGCAGCCTCAGCAAGAACATCACGCATTGGCCCAATGCCTGGTTGAAACGCGTCAAGTAAGGCTTGAATACGTTCTCTCTAGCCCTTGAGATAAGCGTCAATTTTTTCGAAAAATCTTTGTGGTGAGGTGTTTGTTTCTTCCAAATAGCTGTTTCTAAAGGAAGAAAAAAAATCAATATTCCTTGCTAAAGCTGCCTAAAGTTGCGCTGGAAAGGGCCGATACAAAGTACGAATGCGAACTTAATGGGGCGTCTGAGCAAAGCAGGCCCGAAGCTCGCAGGCTCAGACAATCTCAGTAGCACGGTCCTTTGGAGGCAAACACCATGGCCCTTACAGTCAACACAAACGTAGCGTCACTCAATACTCAGCGTAACCTGGGCTCTTCATCCAAAGGCCTGGATACTTCGCTGCAACGTCTGTCCACCGGTTTCCGCATCAACAGTGCCAAGGATGATGCGGCTGGCCTGCAGATTTCCAACCGTCTGACCAGTCAGATCAATGGCCTAAACGTTGCCACCCGTAACGCCAACGATGGTATTTCCCTGTCGCAAACTGCTGAAGGTGCACTGCAGCAGTCCACCGGTATTCTGCAGCGTATGCGTGACTTAGCCCTGCAATCGGCCAATGGTTCTAACGGCGCTACCGAACGTGCGGCGTTGCAAGGTGAGGTGTCGCAGCTTCAGCAAGAACTGAACCGTATCGCCGAAACCACCAGTTTCGGTGGTCGCAAGATTCTTGATGGTTCATTTGGTTCGCAAAGTTTCCAGGTGGGCGCTAACGCCTTTGAAACCATTAGCGTTTCTATCGGTGCTTCCGACGCTAGTCGCTTGGGTATCAACCGATTTGACAGTACCTTTAAAGATGCTTCGGCTGTCGCTTCAGCATCAGCCGCCGGCCTGGCTGCTACCTCGGCCGCAAACTATGCTGCTGCAACCGCTGCCACTTTGGGCTATTCGCAGTCAGGTACTGGCACGAATGCGATGACCCTTACAGCTAAATTGGGCAGTTCAACAATTGACTTTGTGTCGGGTGCTAGTGCTCGTGATGTAGCAGCAGCGGTAAATGCCAAGTCAGACACTACTGGTGTTACAGCGAATGCTCGCACAGTTGCTAAGTTGGACACATTCACAAGCCTCACGGGTACCCAGACTGGTACAGTTTCCTTTGACCTTTATGGTGCTAATACCGGCGCTAACAACGGTGTGGCCATTTCGGCCAATATTACCAATGCCAATGACTTCAGTGGTTTGGCAGATGCAATCAACAAAGAAACCGGCAGAACAGGCATCTCCGCCAAGGTCACGGGTGACGGTAAAGGTGTAGAGCTGACCAGCGAGAAAGGCGACGCCATCATTATTGACAAACTCTCGGCTAATGGTGGTGCAGCTTCATTGCAGGCCTATGGATTTGATGGTGATGATGGGAGTGCCACTGAAAATGGTGATTTGGTCGGCGCGGCTGTTGTTGTTGGTGCAGCAGGTGCGGGACGAGTTGATGGACGTGTGCGCCTTGAGTCGGCAGATGCATTTGAGGTGAAAAATATTGTAGCTGCAAGCTTCGGCGTCGCTGGTCCTCGGTTTAGTGAGTTGAATGCTGTTGATACGATTGATGTGAGCACGGCGATTGGCGCACAGAATGCCTTGGGTATCGTCAATGGTGCGATCTCGAATATCGATACGCAGCGCGCCCAACTTGGTGCGGTGCAGAATCGCTTTGAGAACACCATTTCGAACCTGCAGAACATCGCAGAAAACGCCTCGGCTGCACGTAGTCGGATTCGTGATACTGACTTTGCTGCCGAAACTTCGGAACTGACCAAAAATCAGATCCTGCAGCAGGCCGGCACCGCGATCCTGGCTCAGGCCAACCAGCTGCCGCAGGCTGTACTCAGCCTGCTCGGCTAAGGACAAAAGCGCTAGACTACGGGGGGAAGGGCTTGGCTCTTCTCCCCGTTCCCTCATTCTGAGGAGAAAGTTATGGACATTAGTTCTATTCAGGTTTCGTCTGGCCCTGCCGCGGCTGCTTCCAAGGCAGAGCGGGTATCGGATTCATCTGCAAAGGCTGATGCCGTTGAGCGTAAGCCATCCGAGGACACTGCAACTGCGGCAGTCTCGAAGGCTGGGGGCGGTACTGCAACTTCCCGCGAAGACGTTGAGGCAGCTGTTGCGACGATTCAGGACTTTGTCCAATCAGTTCGTCGTAGCCTGAACTTCTCCCTCGAAGAGGGCAGCGGGCGTGTTGTGGTCAAGGTTACTGATGCAGGATCGGGCGATGTGATCCGGCAGATCCCTTCTGAAGAAGCGCTGCAACTGGCAGAGAATCTTTCGGAGGTCCGTAGCTTGTTATTTAAAGCCGAAGCCTGACTTGCAGGTTGGCACGGCTTTTGACTATTAACACCTCTATGGTGTTTTTAGTCATTATTTTGGCGAGGTGAAACATGGTCGGGATTACTGGGATTGGCTCAGGGATCAAAATCGACGAAATCGTCACAGCGTTGGTCAATGCCGAAAGGGCGCCCAAGACTAACCAACTGGACCGTCTCGAGAAGACCACTGTTGCACGCATCTCGGCAATGGGCTCACTAACCAGTGCGCTGAATACCTTCAAAACTGCCGTCGATTCATTGAACAAGACATCCTTGTATGAGTCGCGAACGGCAAGTTCTTCCAGCGGCAGTGTCCTCAAGGTTACTGCTGCAACCACTGCTCCTGCGGGTAATTACAACGTCCAGGTCAAACAGTTGGCGACGAGCAGCAAAGTGGCGTTGCAATCGGTCACTGGCGGTAATACCGCGACGTTCAATAGTGGTTCGCTGACTATTTCTACCGGCAGCTCGAGCTTCGGCGTCGATATTACAGCCGCAAATAACACCCTGGCCGGTATGCGCGATGCAATCAATGAGGCCGGAAAAGCATCGGGTGTTAGCGCCACCATCATCACGGATGACTCTGGTTCACGCTTGGTCTTGAACGCCACCAAGAGTGGTGGTGGTAATGATATTAATGTCGTGGCCAGTGAAGACAATGTGACTGCAGGGGCTAATGCGCTTATGACTCAGGCGTTCGTACCGACTGTCGATCCCGGCAATGCCGATGCCTTTCTGAAGCCTAATTCCACTACGGGCGCTGGCGGTGTTATTACCAAGGCGCAGTCAGCCAAGATATCCATTGATGGTCTTGAGTTGGTTCGCAACACCAACCGCATTGAGGACGCTCTTGAAGGCGTAACGCTTGATCTCACTGCGGCACAAAGTGCTACAGATTTGGCTGATGGTAAGACCATAAGCGTCACTGTCGGCGTCGATAAGGGTAGTGTGAAGAGCAACCTGCAGAAGTTCGTCGACGCCTACAATGCCTTGATTAACACGACATCTCAGTTGACTGCTGTTGTTCCTGTTGATGGCGGTAATCCGGTAACTGGTCCTCTGCTCGGTGATTCATCCATACGCAATGTGTTGTCTAGTCTACGCAATGAAATGGTCAATATGGTCGGTGAAGGTGGGGTTAAGGCGCTTGCAGATTTAGGTATTACGTCTGACTGGAAAACAGGGCAACTTAAGCTTGATGACACCCAATTGACCAAGGCGTTGGAAAGTAACTTCGATCAGGTTGCCGGTTACCTGGCGGGCGATAATGGCTTGATGGGGCGTCTGTCCAAGTCTGTTGGCACATATGTAGGAGACGCTGGTGTGCTTAAGCAGCGTGCTGATGCGCTGCAAGCCACTAAGGCAGGCGTTGATGAGCAGCGCAAAGCATTAGCTGTTCGAGTCGAGAGTCTGCAGACGCGTCTTTATGCCCAGTACAACGCTATGGACTCCCTTGTTGGTCGCCTAAAGCAAACAAGTGACAGTCTGGCTAACCAGCTTGCCAGCTTGCCAGGTTTCGTGAAGAAGGATTAGTAATGAGCAAGAAACCGATTGATACCTACAAGCAGGTCAATACCAGTCACGAGGTTTCCCCATACCGTACCGTGCAGTTGTTGCTGGAAGGTGCCGTGCAGCGGGTGATGTTGGCCAAGCACGCGCAAAATGAAGGCGATGTCGAGGTCCGCGGTCTGGCGGTCGGCAGCACTATTACCATCCTCGGTGTGCTACAGGCGAGTCTCGACAAGAACCTGGGCGGTGAGATTGCCGAGAATCTGGATTCGCTCTACGACTACATGACACGCCGCCTGGCGGGCGTTGCGCTCGACTCAACTCCGCGCACTCTGGATGAAGTTCAGGCCCTGCTTGAACAAATCAAAAGTGCCTGGGATGCCATCGGACCAGAGGTTGAGCCTGCTGCAGTTAGCTGATTTGATTGTTAAAGCTTTGCGCGTTGACGCCGATACCTGAGTTATCCGGTTAGCAAAAAGCGAGAACAACGATGAACGCGATGGCGGCCCTCAGGCAGTATCAAACCGTCAACACTCAGGCGCAGGCTATTGAAGCCAGCCCGCATCGGTTGATTCAAATGTTGATGGAAGGTGGCCTCACTCGTTTGGCGCAGGCGCGCGGTGCGATGGAGCGTGATCAGGTTGCTCTGAAGGGTGAGTTGATCAGCAAGGCCATTGGTATTATTGGTGGTTTGCGGGAAGGTCTGAATCTGGAGCAGGGTGGCGACGTCGCTGCCAATCTGGATAGCCTTTACGAATACATGACCTCCCGTTTGGTTGAGGCCAATGTGCAAAATGAAATAGCACCGTTGGATGAAGTGGCTGGGCTGTTGCGTAATGTCAAAGCTGGCTGGGATGCCATTGCTGAGTAAGGCTGTTTCCCGCCTGAGGAAGTGTTTATGAGTTCATCCGTGCAGCGTCTAGAAGAAACAGGCAGTGCCTTGCGCGTGGCGTTGGCCAGTCAGGATTGGGCTGCAATCGGTGAACTGGATCTGCAGTGCCGTCAGGCGGTTGACGAAGCCATGGTGGAGTCTGCCAATGATGAAGAGACCTTGCGTGCCCGCATGCAAGAACTGCTGGATCTTTATCGTGAGCTCGTCAATGTTTGTCAGGCTGAGCAACAGCGACTGGCCCACGAGTTGGTACAGCTGAATCAGTCTCAACAGGGCGCCAAGGTCTATCAGCTTTTTGGTTGATTGGCGTTTTCCGGTCGATGCCATTCGGTATCGACCTTCTGGTGTTTTCCCTCCTTTTTCAAACAGCTGCTTAGTCTGCTTGTCGGGCAAAATAAAAAAGCACGCCATAAAATTGACTGCAAACAAAAAATTGACTTAACTAGTGGCCAGTTGCCGTCGCTGGCGCAGGTTATTTTTGTCAGCTGACACGTTCTTCACTCCAGGATCAGCAAATAAAACTATGTGGCGTGAAACCAAAATCCTCCTGATTGACGATAACAGCGAGCGCCGTCGTGACTTGACGGTAATCCTGAACTTTCTGGGTGAAGAGCACCTGGCCTGTGACAGCCAGAATTGGCGGCAATGTGTAGCCGAGCTGTCGTCGAACCGTGAAGTGCTTAGCGTCTTGCTGGGTGAGGTGAAGGCCAAGGGTGGCGTGCTGGAAATGCTCAAGCAGTTGGCTGCCTGGGATGAGTTCTTGCCAACTTTGCTGATCAACGAGCAGGTTGCGGCCGAATGGCCGGAGGAGCAGCGCCGCAGTGTGCTGGCCAGCCTGGAAATGCCGCTGAGCTACAACAAGCTGCTCGACTCGCTGCACCGCGCCCAGGTCTACCGCGAAATGTACGACCAGGCACGTGAGCGTGGACGGCAACGCGAAACTAACCTGTTCCGTAGCCTTGTGGGCACCAGTCGGGCCATTCAGCAAGTGCGGCAGATGATGCAGCAGGTAGCCGATACCGAAGCCAGCGTGCTGATCCTCGGCGAATCGGGCACTGGCAAGGAAGTGGTCGCGCGCAATCTGCATTACCACTCCAAGCGCCGTGAAGCGCCGTTCGTACCGGTCAACTGCGGCGCGATTCCTGCCGAGTTGCTTGAGAGTGAGTTGTTCGGTCACGAGAAGGGCGCGTTTACTGGCGCGATCACCAGCCGTGCTGGACGCTTTGAGCTGGCCAATGGCGGCACCTTGTTTCTAGATGAGATCGGCGACATGCCGCTACCCATGCAGGTCAAGCTGCTGCGCGTATTGCAGGAGCGCACCTTCGAGCGGGTTGGCAGCAACAAGACGCAGAGTGCCGATGTGCGGATCATTGCCGCCACCCACAAGAACCTGGAAAAGATGATCGAGGACGGCAGCTTCCGTGAGGATCTGTATTACCGCCTCAACGTTTTCCCCATCGAAATGGCTCCGCTGCGTGAGCGTATCGAAGATATTCCGTTGTTGATGAATGAGCTGATCTCGCGCATGGAGTTCGAGAAGCGCGGCTCCATCCGTTTCAACTCGGCAGCCATCATGTCGCTGTGCCGGCATGATTGGGCGGGTAACGTGCGTGAGCTGGCCAACCTGGTTGAGCGCATGGCGATCATGCATCCCTATGGGGTCATCGGTGTGGGCGAGTTGCCAAAGAAGTTTCGCCATGTCGATGATGAAGACGAGAACATGGTGGCGACGCTGCGTGATGAACTGGATGAGCGCGCGACCATCATGGCAGGTTTGCCGGGCGTCGACTCGATGGCCATGCTGCCGCCGGAAGGTTTGGACCTGAAAGACTACCTGGGCAACCTCGAGCAAGGCCTGATTCAGCAGGCGCTGGACGATGCCAGTGGCGTGGTGGCGCGGGCGGCTGAACGGCTGCGTATTCGCCGCACCACTCTGGTTGAGAAAATGCGCAAATACGGCATGAGCCGACGTGATGACGAGGGTCTGGACGACTGAGTCGCACACGCTGCACTCGTCAGTGACTTGGCGTTTGCCCACCGAATAAAGCCGAAGGTTTGACGCAGCCTTCGGCTTTGTTTTTTATGGTGTTGATTTATAAAGATATTTTTTTAGGCACGGGTATTGCTATCTCTCTTGCAACTGACTGTCTTATGACGGCTCGCTGCGCGAGAGAGAACCATGAACGCTAACGCCCAACGCCCTGAAGAATCCGAAGTACCTGCTCCTGTGGAGCAGGCCAGCCGTGCCGGGCTCGAACAGGCTTTTGCCTTGTTCAATCAGATGTCGACTCAACTGAGTACCTCCTACAGCATGCTCGAAGCCCGGGTGACTGAGCTCAAGGGCCAGTTGGCGCTGGTCAGCGCCCAGCGCATGCAGGAGCTGGCTGAGAAAGAACGTCTGGCACATCGCCTGCAGAGCCTGCTGGATCTGTTGCCCGGTGGGGTGATCGTGATCGACGGTCAAGGTGTGGTGCGCGAGGCCAATCCCGTGGCGCGAAACCTGCTGGGCCAGCCGTTGGTGGGCATGCTTTGGCGCCAGGTGATCGCCCGCAACTTCGCCCCGCGCGAGGATGATGGTCACGAAATCTCCCTGAAGGATGGCCGGCGCCTGTCGATTGCTACCCGTTCTTTGCACGCAGAACCTGGTCAGTTGGTGCTGCTGACCGATCTGACAGAAACCCGGCGCTTGCAGGACCAGTTGTCCCGCCATGAGCGCTTGTCCGCCCTCGGTCGTATGGTGGCGTCGCTCGCACATCAGATTCGTACGCCCCTGTCCGCTGCCTTGCTGTATGCCAGCCATCTGACTGAACAGGTCTTGCCGGTCGAGCAGCAGCAGCGCTTTGCCGGACGCCTGAAAGAGCGCCTGCATGAGCTGGAGCATCAGGTGCGTGACATGCTGATCTTTGCCCGTGGCGAGCTGCCGCTGCCGGATCGCCTGGCTCCTACGGGGCTGTTCGATGCGCTGCGCAGCGCCGCAGAACCGCATGTGTTGGGAATGCAGGTGCGTTGGCAGTGCGACAGCCGCATGGGTGAGTTGCTGTGCAACCGCGACACTCTGGTGGGGGCGGTGCTTAACCTGATCGAAAATGCGATTCAGGCTGGCGGCCGTGAGGCGCGTTTGAAGATTCATCTCTATCAGCGCGGCGAGACCCTGCGCCTGTGCATCAGCGATAACGGTCCGGGCATCGACAGCGTGACGCTGGCACGGCTTGGCGAACCTTTCTTTACCACCAAAACCACTGGAACCGGGCTTGGCCTGGCCGTGGTCAAGGCCGTTGCGCGCGCCCATCAGGGCGATGTGCAGCTGCGTTCGCGGCCTGGGCGTGGCACTTGCGCCATTCTCACCTTGCCGCTGCTGGGTGCTACGCACCCTTTGATTCAGGAGTAACCATCCATGGCGAACAAAGTTCTGTTGGTCGAAGATGACCGCGCCCTGCGCGAGGCGTTGGTCGATACCTTGGCATTGGGTGGGCATGATTACCGCGCAGTGGATTGCGCCGAAGCGGCGCTGCTGGCGATTGCCGAAGAGTCTTTTGGCCTGGTGGTTAGTGATGTGAATATGCCCGGCATGGATGGCCACCAATTGTTGGCGCAGATTCGTCAGCGCCAGCCGCAGCTGCCGGTGCTGCTGATGACGGCGTTCGGTGCGGTGGAGCGAGCGGTGGATGCCATGCGTCAAGGCGCGGCGGATTATCTGGTCAAACCATTCGAGCCGAAAGCGCTGCTGACGCTGGTGGATCGGCATGCCTTGGGCCGGGTCTCTGTCAGCGAGCAGGACGGGCCGGTCGCCGAGGAGCCGGCCAGCGTGCAACTGCTGGCCCTGGCCACGCGGGTGGCTCAGAGCGATTCCACGGTGCTGATCACGGGTGAATCAGGTACCGGTAAAGAGGTGCTGGCGCGGTTTATTCACCAGCAGTCACCACGTGGCAGCAAGCCGTTTATCGCCATCAACTGCGCGGCGATTCCGGACAATATGCTGGAAGCCACGCTGTTCGGGCATGAAAAGGGTGCCTTCACCGGGGCGATTGCCAGTGCGCCGGGCAAGTTTGAGTTGGCCGAGGGTGGCACCATTCTGCTCGATGAAATTTCCGAGATGCCGCTGGGCTTGCAGGCCAAGTTGCTGCGGGTATTGCAGGAGCGTGAAGTAGAGCGCGTCGGTGCGCGTAAGCCGATTACCCTGGATATCCGCGTGCTGGCCACCAGTAACCGTGATCTGGCCAGTGAAGTGGCAGCGGGACGCTTCCGTGAGGATCTCTATTACCGCCTATCCGTATTCCCGCTGGCTTGGCGGCCATTGCGTGAACGTCCGGCGGATATCGTGCCGCTGGCCGAGCGCTTGCTGGCCAAATACGTGAAGAAAATGAACCACGCGCCGATTCGGCTTTCTCCGCAAGCGCAGATGAGCCTGATGAGCCACAGCTGGCCGGGTAATGTGCGTGAGCTGGATAACGCCATTCAGCGTGCGCTGATCCTGCAACAGGGCGGCTTGATCCTGCCGCAGGACCTCTGCCTGCAGGCTCCGATTGGCGCCGCAACGCAGCTTTTTGTACCGCCGCAATTGGCAGTGGTGGCGAATAATCTGCCGGCGGCGCTGGATACGCCAGCCGCCGAGGCCGGTGCACTGGGTGATGACCTGCGTCGGCATGAGTTCCAGATGATCATCGACACCCTGCGCGCCGAGCGCGGTCGGCGCAAGGAAGCTGCAGAACGCCTGGGCATCAGCCCGCGCACCCTGCGCTACAAGCTGGCGCAGATGCGTGACGCCGGGATGGATGTGGAAGGCTATCTATTTGCCAGCTGAAAGCCGCAGGTTGACGTGCCGGAGCAGTAAGGTGGCGTCGGGGTAGGCCGTAGAGCGGGCTACCCCGTTTGCGTTGACGGCTCAGCCTTTCCAGGGTTCTGGCGCACCGAGCAGGCGACCCATGGCGCCGTAGAGGCCCAGCTCCTTGAGCACCGCCAACTCACCCTCGGTTTCCACCATCTCGGCAATCAATGGCAGATCAATGCTGTTGGTGGCGCGGAACACTGCCTCGATAAACATGCGTTTGTCGCTTTCCTGATCGATGGCGCGGATATAGGTGCCATCGAGCTTCAGGTAGGCCAGGCCCAGGTGGGTCAGGTTTCCAATCAGGCTGAAGCGTCCGCCAAAGTGCTGCAGGCCCAGGCTGAAACCGCTGTCGCGGATGCCCTGGCTAAGCGCTTCCAGTTCGGCTGCCGGTGGCAGGTGGCGTTCGTCTACCTCCAGCGTCAGCAGGCTGGCCTGCTGTGGGTGCTGGCGGAGGATGTCGAACATGCGCTTGAGGGTTTCGCTATCGCGCAGGGTCGCGGCCGAGAGGCTGAGGGCCAGTGGCGCCGCATGCTGGCTGAGGTGCGCCAGGCTGTGTTCGAGCATGGCCAGGTCAAAGCGCGCGGTCCAACCCAGGCGTTCGATCCAGGGCAGGAAGCGGCCGGCGGCAATCGCTTCGCCTTGTGGGTCAAGCAGACGCGCCAGTACCTTGTGGTGCAGCAGCCGATTGCGATCAGCACACTGCGTGACGGGTTGGAAATACAGCTGCAGCTTGCGCTTGTTCAGCGCGTCGTCGATCCAGGTGCGCCATTCGTGCAAGCCCTGAGTCGGTTGTGCGTTGTAATCATCCAAACGTACCCAGTCGCGACTCGGGTCGTTCTGCGCTTGCGCCAGGGCCTGGTCGGCGCGGCCAATGACCTGGCCGGGTTCCTCGCCTGGCCGGAAGGCGGCAATGCCCATATGGGCCACCGGCGTGCAGTCGCTGGCGCCGGTCTGGCGTAGGCTTTCCAGGCCAGTGTGCAGCTCGCCGGCGAGCAGGTCGGCTTCTTCACTGCCGATTCCCGGGGCCAGCAGGCTGAATTCGCCGCCGCGGCTGCGTGAGGCCAGCCAGTCCGAGCGGTTGGTCTGGTTGAGCAGGCGTTTGAGCAGTTCGCCGATGGCGGCAATCAGTGCGTCGGTCTGCTGGCCGCCGAGGCGCTGGTTGAGCCCGCCGAGGTCGTTGACCCGCAACAGCAGCAGATAGCCTTCGGCATTCTGCTCACTGACCACCAGTTGGTGGGCCAGACGGATATCGAACAGGCGGCGGTTGGCCAGGCCGGTGATGCTGTCCTGATAGGCCTCTTCACGCAGTTTTTCGCTGCGCGCGGCTTCTTCGGCGAACAGGGTTTTCAGCTTTTCCACCATCTGGTTCATGGCGGTGACGACGCGCTTAAGCTCCGGGGTGCGCGGCACCTTGGGCAGGGTGAGGAATTCGCGGCGGGTGATGGCCTGGGCCTGTTGCACCATGTTGTCCAGTGGGCGCAGTTGGGTGCGCAGCAGCCAGCCGCCGAGAATGGCGCTGACCAGGCCGCAGAGCAGTAGCCAGAGCAGGCTGCCAATGGCGCTGTCCCAGAGTTTGGCCAGGGCGAATTGCGGGTGGCTGAGCACCTCGACCCGCGCGGCCTGTTCCCAGCCGCGCATGATCAGCGCATCGCCGCCCTGGGGCTGCAGGTCGACCAGCTCGCTGAACCAGACCGGGACGGTTTCGGCGCTGGCATCGTCGCTGCGCCGTTCGACTATCACTTCGTCACTGGGGATGCGCACCACGCGAATACTGGTGAAGTAACCGCTGTCGAAGATCGAGCTGACCATCAGCTCGATCATCGCCGGGTCATCCACGTGAGGGGTCATCGACAGGCCCAGGGCTGTGGCGGCGTCCTGGGCGTGGGAACGCAGCTGGCTGAGCAGCTGTTCGCGCGAGCTTTCCACGCCGGCGATAAAACTGCCGGTAAAGGCCACGATCAGAAACAGGCAAATGGCGAGAAATAGCTGTTTGAGCAGAGACATGGGTTCCTCCTAGCCTTCGCCGATGGCGAAGCCCTCAGCGCGCATTTTTTTCAGCAGGTCCTGCCAGCGCGAAAGCTTTTTGGTGTCACTCTTCTTGCTATTGGAGCCGGGCAGGTACAGCCCTTCGGCGTTGAATGCATAGACGGGCAGCAGGTCGCGGCGCTGTGACGCGGGCTTGATCTCGTTGATCAGGTTGTCCAGTACCAGAGGCTCGGCACTGGGGCTGGCGTAGTAGGTCAGCACCATGTGGGCCTGGTTGTAGTTGAGGGCCTTGACGTAGGTGATGCGCAGCTTGTCGCTGGGGATACCAAGGCGGCGCAGAGTGAAGTACTTGGCGATGGAGTAGTCCTCGCAATCCCCTTCACCCTTGACCAGCATCTCGATGGGGGTCGCCCAGTAGTCGTTTTGTCTCCACACCTTGATGTCATCGGAGAAGCGGATCTGCCGATTGAAGAAGCGGTTGACCTCGGTGAGCTTGTCTTTTTCGCTGCTGTTCGTACTGCTTTTGATCTGCGCTTCCCAGGCCTGGATACGCTGCTTGGCAGGGCCGAGGGTGCCATAGCGGCTTTCGGCTTTTTGCAGGATCACGCCGAAGTCCCAGTTGGCCAGGGCGCTGGCCAGGCCGATCAGCAGGATGCAGCCGCCCAGCAACGCTCGGTTGAGGCGCTTGAACCATCCATGAATGAGCTGACGGGGTTGCATGTACCGCGCCTCGGCCGGGGATTGGGGAAGTCTAGGTGCTGGTGGTGTTTTTTGCCGCGCCGAATATACCGAATGTCGGCGCGCTGTAGGGCGGCTTAGGTTGCTTTGCTGGTTTTCTACCAACCCTTTGCGGTGGCGTTTTAGCGTGTGTGGCGAGAAGGTGCTAACAGGTGGGGCGGCAAGGCTAGGGTTTGACCAGGGTTTTCTGTTTGAGGATATACAGGCTGACCAGCACGGCGCTGGTCAACATAAACGCGCGGGCCCAGAACAGTGGCACCAGGTAGCACGACAGACCGATGCTCAGCCACATAAGGCTGATGGCGTAGACCTTGCCTTTGAGCGGGATACCCTGGCCTTCGAGGTAGTCGACGATCCAGGGCCCTAGCTGACGGTGATTGACCAGCCACAGGTAGAAGCGCCTTGAGCTGCGCATAAAGCAGGCGGCAGCCAGCAGTAGAAAGGGGGTGGTGGGCAGAACCGGGAGAAAGATACCGATGACGCCCAGCGCCACGCTCAGCCAGCCGATGGCCAGCAGAGCGTAACGGATGGCGGGGTTGCGCTGTTCCTGAACTCGCGGTTCCTGAATGTGGCGCGCCATGGCGCGGTCTTAGTGGTGGCGCGGCTTCAGGAGGGCCGGTTTTTCTTCCGGCGCATTGCACAGCAGGAACAGGGCAGTCAGCAGCTCGGGGATCTGATCGACCATGCTGTCGACCAGGTCGCGGTCACGGGCGATTTCGGCGAACTCGGGTTGTTCGTCGAACAGGCCGGAGCCGACCATGATCGGCAGCAGCAATTCGCTGACTTCATCTTCGGCATCGTCGAACCACACCGCTTCACGCAGGAACACGCCTTCCATAAAGCCGATGCACCAGCCGCGCAGGTCGGAGTCGTCGGGCTCATCGCCGAGGTCGAGTTCGCACGGCACTTCCGGCTCATCATCGCTGGCCAGCTGGCGGGCGATATGGCTTTGCAGCTGAATCAGGGTGGCTTCGATCTCTTCACGTTCGGCATCGCTGCGGTAATGCGGCGGTTCGGAGAACAGCGCGTCGATCCACTCACGCTCTGGCACCTTTTCCGGGCAGATCGACAGGGCGGTCAGGTAGCCATGGGCGGCGATGTAGTCCAGTGCCTCTTCATGCAGCTCATCGGCATCAAGGAAGGCTTGCAGGCGGGAGAGTTGCTCGGCGAAGGACATCGGGGGCTACCTTGAGGGAGTAAACGAGGCTGAATTCTAGTCTAGAGCGGCCACAGCGGCCATAGCCGCAGGCCATGGCCGGTGAAATTCGGATCAAACTCCGGCATGCCGGCGCGTGCCCAAGCGGCACTTGCGTATAATGCGCGGCTTGTTTCGGAGACCTTTCATGCTCGAACACGCGCAACGCATCCTCAAAGACGTATTCGGCTACGACAGCTTCCGTGGCCGTCAGGGTGCGATTATCGAGCGTGTGGCCAGTGGCGGTGATGCCCTCGTGCTGATGCCCACAGGTGGCGGTAAGTCGCTGTGCTTTCAGGTGCCGGCGCTGCTGCGTGATGGCCTGGCCGTGGTGGTGTCGCCGCTGATTGCGCTGATGGATGATCAGGTCGCCACCCTCGACGAGCTGGGTGTGGCGGCGGTGGCGTTGAACTCAACGTTGAGCGCCGATGAGCAGCGCGAGATTGCCGAGCGTATTCGCCGCGGCGAAATCAAGATGCTCTACCTCGCCCCCGAGCGGCTTGTGCAGCCGCGCATGCTGGCGTTTCTGCAGAACCTGCAGATTGCCCTGTTCGCCATTGATGAAGCGCATTGCGTATCGCAGTGGGGGCATGATTTCCGCCCGGAATACCTGCAGTTGGGTCAGTTGGCCGAGCTGTTCCCCCAGGTGCCGCGCATTGCCCTGACCGCCACGGCGGACATGCGCACCCGTGAGGAGATCGTCCAGCGCCTACACCTGCAGAATGCCGAGCGCTTTCTGTCGAGTTTCGATCGGCCGAATATTTTCTATCGCATCGTGCCCAAGGAGCAGCCACGCAAGCAGTTGCTGAGCTTCCTTGCTGCGCGCAAGGGCGATGCCGGCATCGTCTATTGCCTGTCGCGCAAGAAAGTCGAGGAAGTGGCGTCGTTTCTGTCCGAGCAGGGTTTTCCGGCGTTGCCATACCACGCCGGCCTGAGCAACGAGCTGCGCGCCTACCACCAGAAGCGCTTTCTCAACGAGGAAGGGCTGATCATGGTGGCGACCATCGCCTTCGGCATGGGCATCGACAAGCCCAACGTGCGCTTTGTTGCTCACCTTGATCTGCCGAAATCCCTGGAAGCCTATTACCAGGAAACCGGGCGCGCCGGCCGCGACGGCCTGCCAGCGGATGCCTGGATGGCCTACGGCCTGCAGGATGTGATTTTCCTCAAGCAGATGCTCAACAACTCCGAGGGCGACGAGCGCCATAAACGCGTCGAGCAGCACAAGCTCGACGCCATGCTGGCGCTGTGCGAGGAGACGCGTTGCCGGCGTCAGGCGTTACTTGCCTACTTTGATGAAGACATGCCACAACCCTGCGGGCATTGCGACAACTGCATCGACGGTGTGCAGACCTGGGATGCCACCGAGCCGGCACGCCAGGCGCTGTCGGCAATCTACCGCACCGGCCAGCGCTATGGCGTGGGCCACCTGGTCGATGTTTTGCTCGGGCGCGATAACGAGAAAATCCGCACCGTGGGTCATCAGCACCTGGCTGTGTTCGGCATTGGCAAGGCGCTGGTCGAAGGGGAGTGGCGTTCGCTGTTCCGTCAGCTGGTGGCCCGTGGCCTGGCGGATGTCGATCTGGAAGGCTTTGGTGGCCTGCGTCTTTCTGACAGTTGCCGACCACTGCTCAAGGGTGAGGTCAGCCTGCAACTGCGCCGTGATCTCAAGCCACAACAGAGTGCCAAGGCCTCCAGCAGTGCGGCCAGCCAACTGGTGCGCGGCGAAGAACGCGGCCAGTGGGAAGCACTGCGTGCGTTACGGCGCAAACTGGCGGAAGAGCATGGGGTACCGCCTTATGTGATCTTCCCGGATGCCACCTTGCTGGAAATGCTGCGCAGCAAGCCCAGCACCCTGGCCGAGATGGCGCGGGTCAGCGGGGTCGGGGCGCGCAAGCTGGAGCGTTATGGAGAGGCCTTTCTCGATGTGCTCGGTGCTGCCGATGAGGCGCCGCGCGCAGTCGTCGATCTGCGTCACGAACTGGTCAGCCTGGCCCGTGCCGGCATGACCCCGGCGCAGATTGCCGGGCAACTCAACTGCAGTGAAAAGAATGTATACGGCCTGCTGGCCGAAGCCATTGCGCGGCAGCAGTTGTCGCTGGAGCAGGCGCTGGATGTGCCCGAGGCGCTGCTGGGCGAGATACAGGACGCCTTCCTCGATGGCGAAGGCGAATTGCCACCTGTGGCGGCGATCAGCGAGCAGTTCGCCGGACGGGTTGAGCTGGGCATCCTGCACTGTGTGCGTGCGGCCTTGCAGGCGGAATTCGAAGCCTGAGTGGCGCCCGTGCTGCCGATGCTTGTGGCACCGGGTGGGAGCGGCTAAGGTGGTTTCAGCCATCCAGCTGTTGAGGTCCCGGTGCCGCATCCCCATGCCTGGCTCGATGATGTTCGCCCCAGTCCCTATGCCGACCAGCTCGCCTTAGGGTTTCGTCTGTTGCGTTTCTCCCGGCCGCTGGAACGGGAATACCGCAACTATGTGCGTGACGACACCTTCGACCTCAAACGCATTGCCCTTGTTGTGGGCATCCTGGTTTGGCTGGCCTTTGCCGCGTTTGATTTTGTCCTGATCAAGGCCCCTGAGGTGTGGTGGATGTTGGCCATCCGCCTCGCCGTTCTAGTGTTGCTCTGCCTGTTCGGCGGGTTGCTGATTCAGCGCAAGCACGCCTACCTGCTACAACCGCTGAGTCTGGTGAGCCTGCTGGCGTTGGGGGCGGCGGCGTCTTTTGTGGTCGGCATTGCCCATCGGGTTGATCCCAGCTACCCCTATGAAGGCTTGTTGCTGGTTTGTATGGCGGCCTACTTTCTCGCTGGATTACGTCTGATCGAAGCCTTGTGCTGCTCCTTGCTGGTATTGCTGGTCTACGTTTGCGTTGAATTGCTGGTGGCCGGCTTACCGCTGCCTCGGCTAATCAATAACACCCTGTTTCTGCTGTTCGGCAATCTGATGGGGGCGGTGGGGTGCTACCTGCTGGAGTTCAAGTCACGCGAGCATTTTCTGATCAGCCGGTTGATGCGTGTGCTGGCGGATCACGACAGCCTCACCGGCTTGAACAACCGCCGTAGCTTCAACCGTCAGTTCGAGCGCCTGTGGCGCCAGGCTCAACGTGAGCAGCGGCGCTTGGCTCTGCTGCTGTGTGACGTCGACCATTTCAAGGCATACAACGACCGCTATGGCCACCAGGCCGGTGACAACGTGCTGCAGCGCATTGGCAGCCTGTTACAGGATGCGGCGCGGCGCCCCCTGGATATGGCCGTGCGCCTGGGCGGTGAAGAGTTTGCCGTGCTGTTGTATGACATCAGCGAAGCCGAAGCGCGCAACCACGCCGAGGCGCTGCGCCAGACCTTGCAGACCTTGAACATCGAACACGCCGCTTCCGACACGGCGAGTATGTTGACCATGTCGATTGGTATCGCCTGCATCCAGCCGGGCGAGGGCGGAGCGTTGGCGCAGCTGTATGAGCATGCCGATCGCGCGCTGTATGAGGCCAAGGCGTTTGGCCGTAATCAGGTGGTGGCCTGAGAGTCTGTTTACGATCTGCTGTGCGTCGGCCCTGCTGCGTTAAAAACAGGCTCGGCAAGCCGCTTGCGGCTAACGCGCGTCAGCGCGGCCCGAAGGGCGAGCGAAGCGAGTAATGCTCATGTACAAAAGTACACTCCGCTTCTTCGCCTGCTTTGACCAGCCGAAGGCTGTTACTACGTAGCGCCTTGCAGGACTCTAGCTCGCAAGATCCTAAACAGACGCTGGGGTGGCTGGCCGATTTTGCCGCTGCGCTTGGCGCGTGTGGTGAATGCCGGCAGATGAACCCCGGTGCTAGCATCCCCGGCAGTTTCCTTGAGTGAATTGCCCCCATGGACCGACTGATTCAAGCCAACGGCCAGCCGCATTACGGCATCTTTTCTGCTGCACCTGGGCTGATCAATTACCGCGATTTTGATTTCCGCTCGCCCATGGGGCGCAAGCTCGGCGCGCTGGCCAAATGGCGGCGCTTTCATCAGTTCCAGTATTTCGGCCTGATCAGTGACGAGCTGATTGGTGGCTGCGCGCTGGCTAACCTCAGCCTGTTGGGCGTGGGCTTTGTCTATTTGTTTCACCCGGCCAGCGGACGCATGATCGAGCGTCAGTTCAAGCTGCCGCTGGGCTTTGGCAGCCAGTTCTCGCAAACCCCGGATCAGGGCCTCTGCGAGCTGCGCTTTGGCCGTAACCTGCTGCGCTTGGAGAACAGTGCCACATCACGGGAAAAGCGCCTGCTGGTGGAGTTGGATGACGGTACGCGCATCGATGCTTGTTTCTCCGAGGCTGAACCTGCTTTTCAGCCGATGTGCATCAATACGCCGACGGCCGTCAACGGCTGGGTCTATGCGCAGAAAGTGGCGGGGGTGCGCTGCACAGGGCAGGTGCGCAGCGCGCTGGGGGATTTCGATCTGGCGCAGATCGGTGCCTTTGCCCATCACGACTGGTCGGCTGGTTATATGCGGCCTGAAACACATTGGAACTGGGCCTGTCTGTCCGGCCAGGCCGGCGAGCAGCGGGTCGGGTTGAACCTGTCCTGCGGGGTCAATGAAACCAGTTTTACCGAGAACTGTTTCTGGCTGGATGGCGAGTTGCTCAAGGTCGATTCCGTACGCTTTGTCTTCGATCGTGATCAGCCGCTGCAGCCCTGGGCGATCACTTCCCACGATGGCCAGGTGGAGCTGCGCTTCGAGGGGCGTGGCCTGCACAAGGAGCGCCTGAACGTGGGGCTGTTGGCGAGCAACTTCAAACAGATCTTCGGTCAATTCAACGGCGTGCTGCGCCCCAGTGGCCGACCCGAAGTACGTATCGACAATCTCTGGGGCTTTGTTGAAGATCAGTATGTAAAGTGGTGACTAGCAGGCCGTTGAAACTACCTGTGTTGGCAATACTGCGTTAAAAACAGGCTCGGAATGCTCATTTACACCAGTAAACTCCGCTTCCTCGCCTGTTTTTGCCTTGTCTTGCCGGCCTCGCCTACGTTTCAACGACTCGCTAGGCCTTTTGCGGGCTTGCCTCGTTAAAAGGGTTATGGTTAGCTGGCTAATAATTAGTTTTTTATAGTTAAGAGCCGTTGTCCATGTCGCACACCGATCAACACCGTTTCGCCATGCAAGTCGCTCAATTGTCACGCGCCTGGCGCGCCGAACTGGACCGTCGCCTGGTCGGCCTGGGCCTGTCCCAGGCGCGCTGGCTGGTGCTGTTGCACCTGGGGCGCTTTGCCGAACTGCCAACTCAGCGTGAACTGGCGCAGAGCGTTGGCGTTGAAGGGCCGACCCTGGCGCGTTTGCTCGACAGCCTGGAAGCCCAGGGGCTGGTCAGCCGCCAGGCTGTACCGGAAGACCGCCGCGCCAAGAAGATCGCCCTCAGCCCACAGGCGCGTCCGCTGATCGAGAAGATCGAAGCCATCTCCGCGCAGTTGCGCAAGGAAGTTTTCGCGGGTATCGACGAAGACGAACTACGGCGCTGCCAGAAGGTGCATGCCCAGGTGTTGAGTAACCTGGAAAAACGCTGATGGGTGATGACCTGCTGGTTTTGCAGCAGCGTTTCGGCCCGCGTTACCCGCAGTGGCTGCTGGCGCTGTTGATGGTTGGCAGCATGGCCATGGTCCTGGCCTCTACCAGCATCAATGTCGCCTTGCCGGCGATCATGGCGGACTTTGCCATTGGGCGGCCGCTGGCGCAGTGGTTGTCCACCGGTTTTCTCGCAGCCATGACCGCAGGCCTGCTGCTGGCCGCCTGGGCCCAGGCGCGTTTTGGCGCGCGGCGTACGGCGCAGTTCGGCCTGCTGCTGTTTATCCTCACTTCACTGCTGGCGCTGGTGGCCCAGGCGGCCTGGCAACTGATCACGCTGCGTATCGTTCAGGGTCTGTGTGCCGGGATTGTCCAGCCACTGGCCATGGTGCTGATCTTCCGTGTCTTTGCTGAAGGTGGCCGGGGCATGGCGCTGGGTCTGTATGGCCTGGGCGTGATGCTGGCGCCGTCGCTGGGGCCGGCCGTTGGTGGCTATCTGGTCGATCACTTCGGCTGGGCCGCAATATTCTGGATGCCCTTGCCGATGTGCCTGCTGGCTTTGCTGGCCGGGCAATGGTTGTTGCCGAGTGCGCGAGCGAGCAGTGCCCCGCGCCTCGATTTGCTGGCGTTTATCTGTTTGTGCGTATCCATCTTTGCGGCCTTGGGCTTTCTGGCCGAAGCCCAGCGCTTTGCCTGGAGTGCACCGCGGGTCTGGCTGCCGGGCGTAGTGGCGTTGGTGGCCGCGCTGCTGTTTGTGCGGCGTAGCCAGCGTGCTGCACAGCCGTTGTTGCCCCTGGCGTTGTGGCGCCATGCCGGGTTTCGCAGTGCCAGCTGGGTGGCCCTGACCCTGGGCTTGGGCCTGTATGGCTCGACCTACCTGATCCCGCTGTACCTGCAGACCGTAGACGGTTTCAGCGCTGGGCGCGCTGGCATGCTGCTGTTGCCGGCCGGTTTGCTGATGGGTATGGCGTCCTTTCTCGGTGGCTGGCTCAGTGATCGGTTGTCGGCGGCCGTGCTGCTCAGCACCGGGCTGCTGATCTTTGCGCTGTCAGCGGCCGGCTTGGCCTGGGTCGAGCAGGGCGCGTCCTTTGTCCTGCTGTGCTTCTGGGCCTGTGTCGGGCGCATCGGTCTGGGCACTTTGCTGCCGGCCTTGAGCACCGGTTCGCTGGATATTCTCAGCGCCGAGGAACTGGCTCAAGGGGCAGGGGCCATTACCTTCGTACGCCAGTTGGGTGGGGCGTTCGGGGTCAATCTGCTGACCTTCTTTCTGGAGTGGCGGCACAGCGCCGAGGGCGGTGATCAGTGGGCCGAGCTGCTGGCGTTCAAGCAGAGTTTCTGGCTGGTGGCCGGAGTATTCGCGATCACGGTTTTGGCGGCCTGGGGCGTTAAGTCGACAAAGCGCTGACAGCCAAACGGTAGTGTGACGGACTTGTCATTTTATTGACTGCGGGCCTATGCTTGATCCTGTGATGGCTTTTTGCCAAACGGCTGTTGGCATTTCTGTATTCAGTTCGCCGTATTCATCGCCATGCACACGCCGGGTTCGACATGGAACGTACTTCCCAAGGCACTATTTGCCGTCTCCTCTGATTTTCTCAAGCGCTGGAAGCGCACGTCCTGTACGTGTAGTGGCGAGGGTCAGGGAGCGGATTCACCGGGAGCGTTTTTATGGCAAAGGTTCGTCAACTGCTTATTGGCCTGGCATCCAGTTCGGCCCTGTATTCCGGGCTGGTTCCAGCTCTTGGCCTGGGCGAAATCACCCTGCATTCGGCGCTCAGTCAGCCGCTGGATGCCGAAATCGAATTGTTTGATGTGGGCGACCTGACCGCTGAAGACATGCGCGTGCGTCTGGCACCTGCGGAAGTCTTCAGCCGCTCTGGCGTCGATCGCCTGTATTTCTTCAATGACCTGCGCTTTACCCCCTTGCTGCGCGGCGGCAAGAGCGTGATTCGCGTGGTATCGACGCAGCCGGTGCGCGAGCCCTACCTGAACTTTATCGTCGAAGTGGCGCGGCCCAGTGGCCAGCTATATCGCGAGTACACCGTGCTGCTGGATCCGCCCAGTTCGGCGGCCTATCGCAGCCTGGCGGCACCTGCTGCGCCGGTGGTCGCCAGCGCCCCGCGTGCGGCAGTTGTGGAGCGTACCCGTCCTGCGGTGTTGCCGGCCGCGCAACAGGGCAACAGCTACAGTGTGGTCAGCGGTGACAGCCTGTGGAAAATTGCCAATCGGCTGATCGTTGAGAGCAGCGGGCAGTCCTCTGTGGCGGCGCTGATGGACGATCTGTATGCGCTCAATCCGCAGGCCTTTATCAATGGCGACAGCAATCGCCTGCGTGCTGGGGCGCGTCTGTTGTTGCCGGACAGTTTGGCCAGTCCTGCGTCAGCGCCTCCTGCGCAGGCCGTTGCCGAGGTGGCCAGCCCGGCACCCGTGCAAGCGCAGACGCCGCCGGCAGGCAGCGTTGTACAGCCACTCGACCCGGCTGCTGAGCTGCTGACACAGGAACAGGCCCGCGTTGAGCAGGAGTTGGCCAGCCAGATTGCCGAGACCCTGCAACTGCAGCAGAGCCTGGCCGAGTTGGGCTTGCAGGTGCAGCAGTTGCAAAGCCAGATGGAGGCGCGTGATCAACAGATTGCCGGCCTGCAGGCCGAACTGGCTGCCCGCCGTGCAAGTGCCGCAGCCAGCACCGCCGTTGCGCCACCCGTCGCGCAGCCAGCGCCGCAGGTTGCCCAGTCCGGCAATCATTGGCTGGCGATCATTGCCGGCTTGCTGACGCTATTGCTGGGGGGTGTTGCCGGGCTGCTCTGGCGCAGCCGGAAAACTACTCCTGCCGCGCCTGCGCCTGCTGAGCCGGTGCGTGCGGCGGTCATCCCGGCTGTGCCAGTGGCAAGTGCTGTGGTCGCGCCGGCAGCCGCCGTGGCGCTCAATGTACGTGACGTACCGCGCAGTGGGCCGGTGTGGCCTGCCGCCGGTGAAGATGCGCTGCAGAGTGCCAATGTGTATATCGCCTATGGCCGCCTGAACGAGGCCGCCAGCACCCTGCGCAAAGCCTGGGAGGCACAGCCGCAGCGTAGCGACATCGGGTTCCGCTTGCTCGAAGTGCTGGCCTTGCTGGGTGATGCTCAAGGCTTTGTCGTTGAGGAAACGCGGGTGCGGGCTTCCGGCTTTACCCCGGCACGTATCGATGAACTGAAAGCGCGCCACGCCGAACTGTTCAGTGCGCCGCCTGCCAGCCTGCTGGATGACGTGGTGCTGGAACTCGATGAGGTTGCGGTGCCGGCGCTGGAGGAAGCGGCCAATGATGGTCAGCTCAACCTGGATGATCTGTCACTGGACGCCGACTGGGATCTGGTCAGTCCCTTTGCCCCGAGCAAGGTGGCTGAAAAGGCCGACAGCGCCGAGGCGCCGGCCAAGCGCAAGACCTCGGACATCTTCGAACTGTCAGGCAGCCGTGATGCGCGCAGCCCGTTTGCCGAAACCATGCTGGTGGAGGAGACCTCCAACGACGATTGGAATGCTGATGAATTCAGCGCGGCCTTTCTGGAAGACCTTGATCCGTTGGCGACCAGCCGCGATACCCTGTCCAAGCTGAACATGGCGCTGGCCTACATCGAACAGGGCAGCCTGGACAGCGCCTGCCAGATACTAAATGAGGTCATTGACGAGGGGGATGAAGAGCAGAAGCAGGAGGCGCGTCAGTTGCTGGCCAAGATCGCCTGATTGCACAGCCCCTCAAACAACGCCCGCGAGCCCAGGCTGCGCGGGCGTTTTTGTCTGCGCGCCATGGGGTATGATCGCCGCCAATTTGCCCTGAGGAGCGCCCATGTCCAGTCCCAAAGCCGAGGTAGTCATCACCTATTGCACCCAGTGCCAGTGGCTGCTGCGCGCCGCCTGGCTGGCGCAGGAACTGCTGTCGACGTTCAGTGATGACCTCGGCCGAGTCAGCCTGGAGCCTGGTACCGGTGGGGTGTTCCGCATCACCTGCGATGGCGTGCAGATCTGGGAACGCAAGGCCGATGGCGGCTTTCCCGAGGCCAAGGTGCTCAAGCAGCGGGTGCGTGATCAGATCGATCCGGCTCGCGACCTGGGCCATAGCGATCGCAGCAATTGATCACTTGGCCATCCGTGCCGAGATAAAGATCGCGCTGACAATCAGCAGCCCGCCAGCCAGCATGCGCAGGGTTGGCACCTCGCTGAACAGCAGCCAGGCGAAGGCGATTCCGTAGATCGGCTCCAGGGCAAAAATCACTGCTGTGGTACGCGCCTTGAGCACCCGCAGGCTGGCGACGAACAGGCTGTGCGCCAGGCCCGTGCAGAAGATCCCGAGCATGGCCATCCACAACCAGTCCTGAGCCTGCACGCTGGGCAGTGTCGGCCAGGCCAACGGCAAAAACACCAGCAGCACCGTCAGGTTCTGGTACAGCGCTGCCTGCACCGGCTCGATGCCACGGGTGCTGGCGCGGTTGAGCAACGACAACAGGGCGAACAGCAGGCCGGACAGCACCGCCCAGAGCAGGCCGCTGGTGGCCTGGCTACTCAGGTCGAAATGCGGGGTGACCAGCACCAGCCCCAGGCATACCAAAGCCACCATGGCATATTCGACCGGTCGCGTGTGTTCTTTGAACAGCAGCCCCTCGAGCAGCACGGTAAAGGCCGGGAAGCTGGCAAAGCCGAGGGTGGCGATGGCCACGCCAGAAATATGCACAGACTCGAAAAAACTCCACCAGTGAGCGCCCAGCAGCAGGCCGCCGAGGGCCAGTAGTCCGGTCTGACGCACGCCAAGGCGAACCAGGCGCGCATTGCTGATCAGTTTGGCGAACAGCAGCAAAGCGGCTACGGCAAACAGTGCACGGCCGGCGGAGATCATCTGCGGGGTGGTGCTGGCCAGTTTGCCGAAAATGCCGGACAGACCAAACAGTAAGGCGCCCAGATGGATTGCCCACAGTGCATTGCGTTGCTTCATGCCAGTCGTGCACCGTTGGGGACGGGATGTTCAAAGCTCGTCAGCACCACCTTGTTGTCGGCGTCGTACACGCCGGTTACCAGCACTTCCGAACGCACGCCGGCAATGCGCTTGACGGCAAAGTTGCACACGCAGAGCACCTGGCGGCCGATCAGCTGGGCGCATTGATAATGAGCGGTAAGCTGTGCGCTGGATTGCTTGATACCCAGTTCACCCAGGTCGACTTGCAGTACGTAGGCTGGCTTGTTGGCTTTCTCATTGACCTCGGCCGACAGCACGGTGCCGACGCGCAGTTCGACCCGTTGAAAGTCTTCCCATTCGATCTGTTGCATCGCAGCGCTCCTCGGACTGATGGCTGCAGTCTAGGGCGCGACCGGGCAGAAGTCTGTCGCAGGACTTGCGGGGTTTGTCGCGTTACTCGCGGTGCAGGCGCAAGGCGCGGGCAGAGCGGCCGAACTGCCGGGTCAGCGCGGCGGTAAAGGCGCTTTGCGAGCTGTAGCCAACCTGGGCGGCGATTTCGCCAATCGCCAGGTTGCTGTTTTGCAGCAGTTGCCGCGCCAGCTGCAGGCGACGACGGCGGACATACTCCATGGGGGTTTGCCCGGTTTCGTTGAGAAAGCGCACATGAAAACGCGCTGCTGACAGCCCGGTCAGGCGCGCCAGGTCATCGACCTGCAGTGGATATGCCGCGTGCTGGTCGATATGCGCATCCAGTGCCGCTAGCGGCAGCCTGATGGCGGTATGCACCGGGCTGTCACCATTGGCCAGGCTGGCCAGGAGCAGCGCCGCGCCTTGCTGGGCGATCACCGGGTCATTGATCGGGCTGGCGGCCAGCCAACTGACCAGCTGGCTCTGCGCCGGGCTGAGGCTGACGGCCGCCGGTTTCTCCAGCAGACGGCGCGTGGCATCCAGGTGTTGGCCCAGCTGCTGTTGCAACCAGCATTCGTCCGGCACGTCGAGCACCAGGCAGTGGCTGCCGCTCCTGCTGCCGCAGGCGTGTTGTGCCTCGCTGGGTACCACGGCCAGGGTCTGGCGAGTGACCTGGCTGCCTTGGCCGGCCACTTCGAACTCCAGCAAGCCGCTCAGGCCGAAGACCAGCTGTGCGTGGTCATGGCTGTGGCTGAGCAGTTCATGGCTGTAATGACGCAGCGAAAGCAGCGAGTGCATGGCGGACTCCTTGTTCGGCCAGTCAGTTTATACCCTTTGGCGTGTGTCACTGAATTGCCACGGCGCTGTCATGCGCCTTTCACCGCGCCTGCACAGACTCGAGCAAACCCAGCCGGAGGTCGTCCATGACCAGCGCCCAGCTCGCCAAGCCCAGCCGCAAGCAACGTGTCCGTACCCTGTGGATTTCCGATGTGCACCTGGGCACCCGGGATTGTCAGGCCGAACACCTGGCGGCGTTTCTCAAACGCTACCAGACCGACAAGATCTACCTGGTCGGTGACATCATTGACGGCTGGAAGCTGCGCAGCGGGGTGTACTGGCCGCAGTCGCACAGCAACGTGATCCGCCGGCTGCTGACCATGAGCAAGCGCGGCACCGAGGTGATTTACGTCACCGGCAACCATGATGAATTTCTGCGCCGCTATTCCAGCCTGATGCTCGGCAATATCCAGTTGGTCGACGAGGCTGAGCACTTCACTGCCGATGGCCGTCGGCTGCTGGTGATTCATGGTGATCAATTTGATGTGATCACCCGTTATCACCGCTGGCTGGCCTTTCTCGGCGACTCGGCCTACGAGTTCACCCTGACCCTCAATCGTTGGCTGAATTACTGGCGTAGCCGCTATGGCTACGGCTACTGGTCGCTGTCGGCCTACCTCAAGCACAAGGTCAAGACGGCGGTGAACTTTATCAGCGACTTTGAAGAAGCCATCGTCCACGAATGCGCCAAGCGTGGTTTCAACGGCGTGGTTTGCGGGCATATCCACCACGCCGAGATTCGCCCGATGGGTGAGGTCGAATACATGAACTGTGGCGATTGGGTGGAGTCCTGCACGGCGCTGATCGAGCATCTGGATGGCAGCATTGAGTTGTATCGCCTGGCCGATGAGCAGGCGCGATTGCTGCAATCCCAGCCAGTAACAGCCGCTGAGCCTGTCCTGTGAGGATTCTGATCGTCTCTGACGCCTGGTCGCCGCAGGTCAATGGCGTGGTCACCAGTCTGCAGGCGCTGGTCAGTGAACTGCGTGGTCTTGGTCATCAGGTCAAGCTGCTGTCACCGGCGGACTTTCGCGCGCTGCCATGCCCCAGCTACCCGGAAATTCCCCTGGTGTGGAACCTCTGGCGGGTTGGCCCGGCGATTCGCGCGTTTCGCCCGGACTGTGTACACCTGGCCACCGAAGGCCCGCTGGGCTGGGCCGCGCGGCGCTGGCTAAGCAAGCGTGGTCTGGCGTTTTCCAGCGCCATCCATACGCGTTTTCCCGAATACGTGCACACCCGCTGGCCCTGGATTCCACTGCGCTGGGGTTATGCCTTTCTGCGCGCCTTTCACCGGCCGAGCCAGGCAGTGCTGGTGACCACCGAACGCATGCGCGAGGAATTTGCCGGCTGGGGCTTCAAGCGTTTGGTGCTGTGGCGCAAGGGCGTCGATACGCGGCTGTTTCGTCCATCCGAAACGCGGCCAAGCCCAGCCAATCCGGTGTTTCTGTATGTCGGGCGGATTGCGCCGGAGAAGAATATCGAGGCTTTTCTTGCCCTCGATCTGCCGGGGCAGAAGCAGGTGGTCGGTGATGGGCCGCAGCGCGAGGCGTTACAGGCGGCTTATCCGCAGGTGCGCTTTCTCGGCTACCAGCATGGCCAGGTCTTGGCCGAGGCGTACCAGAACGCCAGCGTGCTGGTATTTCCCTCGCGTACCGATACCTATGGTCTGGTGATGCTCGAGGCTTTGGCCTGTGGCACGCCGGTGGCGGCGTTTCCGGTCGCGGGGCCGTTGGATGTGCTGCAGGCGGGCGTTAGCGGGGTTCTGCATGAGGACCTGCGCACGGCCTGTCTGGAGGCTGTGACACTGGATCGCCAGCGCTGTGCCGAGCTGGCGGCGCGGCAATCCTGGCGCGCCTCGGCGCTGGAGTTTCTGGCGCAGCAGCCACTGCTTGATGGTGAGCTGTGCATGCCGGAACCTCAGCGGTTGCCCGCCGCCGCCCCTGTCCGGCTATCTACAAGATGATCTTGTCACGCAGCTTGTCGGCGGCCTGATTGAGCGCCTGGATGACTTTTTCCTTGTCGAAGTTCTGGATACCGTTGGTGTCCAGGTACATGGAAAAGCCCGGCAGTTCGTGTTCGACATAGCTGGAGGTGGCGCCCAGGTCGCGGCGGAAATCCACCACCTGATAGATCTGCACCGGGCGGGTGAAGCCCTTGACGTTGATCTGGCCCTTGTCGCGGCACATGATCACGTCCTTGATCAGCGAATAGGTCTCGTGGGAAATCAGGATTTCCCCGGATTCGGCAGCGCTTTCCAGACGGCTGGCGAGGTTCACGTCGCGGCCGATGATGGTGTAGTCCATGCGCGTGTCGGCGCCGAAGTTGCCCACCGTGCAGTAACCGGTGTTCAGCCCCATACGGATTTCCAGCGGCTTGGTGATGCCCTGGGCACGCCATTGTTGGCGTAGCACTTTCATGTGTTTGCGCATGGCGATGGCCATGGACACGGCATTCACCGCATCTTTCTTCGCGCCTTTGCTGGCAGGGTCGCCGAAGAACACCATCACGCTGTCACCGACGAACTTGTCGATGGTGCCGCCGTATTTCAGGCAGATCTTCGACATTTCGTTGAGGTAGGTGTTGAGTAGGTCTGTCAGCGCCTCGGCTTCCAGTTCCTCGGACAACTCGGTAAAGCCCTTGATGTCGGAGAAGAACACCGTGAGCTTCTTGCGCTGGGTTTCCAGGCGCACGCTCTTCTTGCCGGTGAAGATTGACTCCCAGACCTGCGGCGACAGGTACTTGGCCAGGTTGCGCGCCAGGCGTGCAGCCTTTTCCTGTTCGCGGGTGATTTCGCTGCGCACCTGAGCCAGGCGCAGACCTTGCTGGTGCACGAAATAGGCGGTGATGCAGATGTACAGGGTGGTAAAGGCGATGCTGACCAGCGCGACCAGCGCAGGGGTGTGTACGTTGGGCGTGGCACCGATCAGCGCGAGGATAAAGACCGCACTGCTCAGGGCAATCAGGGCTGCCAGGCCAAGGTAACGCAGGCCGCCGATGACCAGGGCGCTGAACGTCATGATCAGTAACGCCATGAGGCTGGGGACCACCGAGAACCCCAGTAGCGCGACGGCGCCACCACAATGCAGGGCGTCGATAAACAACAGGCTGAGGGTCGTGCGCTGCGGGTGCTCACGCTTGAAACGCAGGCTCAGATGATGCGCCAGGTGTGGATAGAGCAGCGCGTAGGGCACCATCCAGAGAATGTCGTAGCCGAAATGCTTTGTATAAGTGCCGGCGGCAATACTGGCAGCGATGGCAATGTAGGCCAGCACGCGAGAGTAGTACTCGCGTAGCGGCGGTGCCGGTAATGCAGAAAGACGGGGGGCGCTTTTGACATTCATCCGATGGGGCTATCCCTACTGCGTTCTCATGCACCTCTACCGGGTGCCTGGGGTGCACGCCATGGCTGGCGTGCAAAATAGCCAGGGATCATAACCAAGCCCACCCCGCCCGCCAAGCGCGGCAGCCGAACGGCGCTGCGGCCTGAGCGGGCTGCAGCAATGGGCTCTAGAACTTGATGCGTCCGGTAAACGCATCCTTGAGCATCACCCAATCGCCCATCAATGAGTAAAGCGGATAGTCGAAGGTGGCCGGACGGTTCTTTTCGAACACAAAGTGGCCAATCCAGGCAAAGCCGTAGCCAATCAACGGAATGCTCAGCAGCCACAGCCACTGCTGTGTGCCCAGGGCGTAAGCCAGCATACACAGCACCAGCAGGCTGCCGACATAGTGCAGGCGGCGGCAGGTGGCATTGCTGTGCTCCTGCAGGTAATAGGGGTAGAACTCGGCGAAACTGCTGAAGCGCTCGCGGGTTTCAGTGCTCATCTGGGGCTCCTCTTCTTGTTTTGCACGGCACCAGGCTTGCAGCGCTGGCGGCATACTTGCAGTCTAGGTTGACTGACGCGCTGGGCCACTGACATTCAGTGCCAGTTTAGTATCCTTCCGTCGCCCTTCAGACTCACTAATAAGAACTGAACAAGTCATGAGTGAACGTACCACTTCATCCAGTTGGGCCTCCGGGATTGTCGCGGCACTGGAACTGGGCGGGGTTGATTGCCGCAGCCTGTTTGTCCAGCTGGGTCTCGACTATGCGGCGCTGAGCAATCCCGATGCACGGTTTGCCCAGGATGCCATGACCCGCCTCTGGCACCTGGCGGTTGAGGCCTCCGGCAACCCGGCCATCGGCTTGAACATGGCGAAAGCCCTGCGGCCATCCTCGTTCAATGTGGTGGGTTACGCGGTGATGAGCAGCCGTAATCTGCAGGAGGGTTTTGCGCGTCTAGTGCGCTATCAGCGGATTATCGGTGAAGGCGCCGACCTGTGTTTCCACCCGACAGCCGAAGGTTATGAAATGCTCCTGGCGATTCATGGTGATCGCCTGCCTTCCGCACGGCAAAGCGCTGAAGCCTCGTTGGCCTATTCGCTGGCATTCTGCCGTTGGCTGACGGGCAAGCCGCTGCGCCCGCGCCTGGTCAGCCTGATGGGGCCGGCGCCTGAGGACTTGCTGCCTTATCAGGAGGTATTTCAGTGCCCCTTGAAGTTCAACGCCGAGCGTTATGCGCTGTTGTTCGAGCGTGCCGATCTGGATGAGCCGTTGCCGTCGGCCAATGAGGCCTTGGCGCAGCTGCATGATCGCTTTGCCGGCGATTACCTGGCGCGCTTTTCCGGCTCGCGGGTGACTCACCAGGTGCGTCAGGTGCTGTGTCGTCTACTGCCTCAGGGCGAGCCCAAGCGTGAGGCCGTGGCCCAGGCGTTGCTGTTGTCCGAGCGCACCTTGCAGCGGCGCTTACAGGATGAGGGCACCAGTTATCAGCAGCTGCTCGATGACACCCGCCGCGAGCTAGCAGGCCAGTACCTGGGCCAGGCCAATCTGACCCTGCTGGAAATTTCCTACCTGCTGGGGTTTTCCGACCCGAGCAACTTCTTCCGCGCCTTCCGCCGCTGGTTTGACACCACCCCAGGTGAGTACCGCGCGCGTTTGTAATTACGTCCTTGAATCTGTTTATGAGCTCGCGAGCTAGAGCCATGCAAGGCAAAAACAGGCGAGGAACGTAGCGCAGCGGAGTAACAGCCAACGGCTGGCCCGCAGGGTGAGCGCAGCGAATCAAGCGGAGTGTACTTTTGTACATGAGTATTACTCGTTTCACTCGCCCTTCGGGTCGCGCTAAAGCGCGTTAGCCGCAAGCGGCATCCGAGCCTGTTTTTAACGCAGCAGGTCGTAAATAGATTCTTAGTGCCGCCAGAACGCCGGCAACATCAGCACCAACACGGTCAGAATTTCCAGGCGTCCGAGCAGCATGCCGAAGGTCAGCAGCCATTTGGCTGTGTCTGGCAGGCTGGAAAAGTTACCCGCCGGGCCGATGATCGGCCCCATGCCGGGGCCGACGCCGGACACGGTGCTGGCCGCGCCGCTAAGCGCGGTGATCCAGTCCAGACCGCAGAGGGTCAGGGCCAGGGCCAATACGGCAATGGTGATGGTGAAGAAGAATGAGAAGGTCAGGATCGAACGGACGATGTCTTCATCCAGATTGTGCCGGTTGTACTGCTGCTTGATCACCGCGCGGGGGTGTACCAGCTGCATCAGGTTGGCCTTGAGCAGGGTGTAGGCGACCTGGAAACGGAAGATTTTCAGCCCGCCCGCCGTTGAACCCGAGCAACCACCGATAAAGCCCAGGTAGAAGAACAGCATGCCGGCAAAGCCGCCCCACAGGGTGTAATCGCCGAGTGCAAAACCAGTGGTGGTCATGATCGACGTGGTGTTGAAGGCTACGTGACGAATGGCTTCCAGCCAGTGCAGATCAGTACTCAGGTAGTACCAGGTCCCGAGTGCCAGCCAAGTGCTCAGCAAAATGCCGAGGAAGCCGCGCACCTGTTGGTCGCGGATCAGGGCTTTGTAGTTACCGCGTAGCATCGAAGCAAACAGCACGAACGGCACGCTGCCGAGAATCATCAGCACGATGATGACCCAATGCACCGCCGGCTCGCTCCACTTGCCCAGCGATTGATCCGAGGTGGAAAAACCGCCCGTGGCGATGGCCGACATGGTGTGGTTGATTGCGTCAAACCCGCCCATGCCCGCCGTCCACAGGGCCAGGCAGCCGAGCAGGCTGATACCCAGGTAGGCCGCGACCATGTATTTGGCCACCATGTGCGAGCGCGGCATGATCTTTTCGGAGCGATCCGATGACTCGGTCTGGAACAGACGCATGCCACCGATTCGCAACATCGGCAAAATGGCCACGGCCATGGCGATAAAACCGATGCCGCCGAGCCAGTGCAGCAACGAGCGCCAGATCAGAATCCCTGGCGACATGCTGTCCAGGCCAACCAGTACGGTGGCGCCGGTGGCGGTAATCCCCGACATGCTTTCGAACACCGCATCGGTCAGCCCCAGGTGCTGCGAGAACATAAAGGGCAGGGCGGCGAACAGCCCTACCAGCACCCAGCTGGATACGGTCAGCATGTACATGTCGCGCGGGCGCAGTTGCACATCCTTGGGCCGGCCCTGGACGATCATCGTCATGCCTGCGATGAAGGTGATCAGGCTGGACCAGAGAAAGGCATTGAGCTCATGCGGTCGGTCGAACAGCACCAGCGTCAGCATCGGGATGGTCATGCTGATGGCCAGCGTCAGCAGAAAGATGCCGTTGATGAACATGATGATTCGCAAGGTCGGCCAGGCCATCTACGTGGTTTCCATGTCTGTAGACCAAAGGTCTAGGTACGAGTCAGGGCATGCCATTTGACGCAACGTTCAGTGTGTATCAGTGCCGCCAGAATGCGCGGGTAATCAGCACCAGTACGGTGAGAATTTCCAGGCGACCGAGCAGCATGCCGAGCGTCAGCAGCCATTTGGCAGAATCAGGCAGTGTTGAGAAATTACCCGCCGGGCCAATGATCGGCCCCAACCCCGGGCCCACGTTACACACCGCTGTAGCCGCGCCGGTAAGGGCGGTGACCCAATCCAGACCGATCAGCGCCAATCCCAGGGCGATCACGCCGATGGTGATGGCGAAGAAAAACGAGAAAGTGATCAGCGAGCGGACGATCTCTTCATCGAGGTTGTGGTTGTTGTACTGCTGTTTGATCACCGCCCGCGGATGAACAAGCTGCTGCAGGTTGGCCTTGAGCAGCACATAAGCCACCTGGAAGCGAAAGATCTTCAGGCCGCCGGAGGTCGAGCCCGAGCAGCCGCCGACAAAGGTCAGGTAGAAGAACAACAGCACGGCGAAACTGCCCCAGGTTGTGTAGTCGCCGAGGGCAAAGCCGGTGGTGGTGACCACCGAGGTGACATTCACCGCGACGATGCGAAAGGCGTCCAGCCAGCTGTTGTCCGAGTGCAGCCACAGCCAGGTGCCAAACACCAGCCAGGTCATCAGCAGAAAACCGAGAAAGCCGCGTACCTGGTGGTCCCTGATCAGCGCTCTGCGATTGCCGCGCAGGGTGGCGACATACAGGGTGAATGGCAGGCCGCCGAAGATCATCAACACCACGGCCACCCAGTGCACGGCCGGCTGGGTCCAGTTGGCCAGCGATGAGTCCGAGGTCGAATAGCCACCGGTGGAGATTGAGGTCATCGCATGGTTGATGGCATCGAAGGGCGTCATGCCGGCCAGCCAGAAGCCAAGAAAGCCGCCCAGGGTCAGGCTCAGGTAGATAAACAGGATGTACTTGGCCGCCATGTGCGAGCGTGGCATGACCTTCTCGCCCCAGTCGGAGGATTCAGTCTGGAACAGGCGCATACCACCGACCCGCAGCAGCGGCAGAATCGCCACCGCCATGCCGATAAAGCCGATACCGCCCAGCCATTGCAGCATCGAACGCCAGATCAGCAGACCGGGGGAGGCCTGGTCCAGTCCGACCAGGATGGTAGAGCCTGTAGTGGTCACGCCGGACATGGTTTCGAAGAAGGCGTCGGTGTAGCTGATGTGGTGAATCAAGACCATCGGCAGGGCGGCAAAGATGCACACCACCAGCCAGCTGCCGGTGGTCAGCAGGTACATGTCCCGAGGGCGCAGCTGCGCGTCTTTGGGGCGCCCTGGAATGATCATGGCGATGCCGGCGATGGCGGTTACCAGGCTCGACCAGAGAAAGGCACTGAGGTCATCCGTGCGCGAATAGAGCAGCAGCGTCAGCATCGGGATCAACATGCTGACGGCCAGGGTGATCAGGAAAATGCCGAGGATGAAAGCGATGATGCGCAGTGTCGGCAATGACATGGAGGCTGGCTCGGGCTCTGGGGCAAAGGGGCGTCATTCTACGCGCGCTGTAGCCGCTGTACAGCCGCCACATTGGGTGCTTTACAAGCGCTTGGCGCTGCATAGAATAGCCGCCAGGTGCCGGCCCTTGCCGGTTTCTGAGCCTTCCATCATGTCCGAAAGCAATCCTTGTCTGAGTTGTGGCGCCTGCTGCGCGTATTTTCGTGTGTCATTTTTCTGGGGCGAGTGCCAATCGGCCGGCGGTTTGATGCCGGACGATCAGGTGGTGCTGATCACCCCGCACCGTGTTGCCATGCGTGGCACGGAAAGCAAGCCTGCGCGTTGTAACGCCTTGCTCGGCGAAGTCGGCCAGGGGGTGCGTTGCACCCTGTATGAGCAGCGTTCCAGCACCTGCCGTGAATTCGAGGCGTCCTGGGCCAATGGCGAGCACAACCCGCATTGTGACGCCGCGCGTCAGGCGCACGGCCTGCCGCCTCTGACGCCGCCGATCATGCCCAGCGTGTCGCCGGACCGAGTGGCCTGAGCCTGCGGATACCCGTCAGCCCCGCACAAGCACTAGAATGGCCACCTGAATAAATACTTGAGGTGGCTGATGGACGCTCTTGATGCGCTGCTTAACCGTGTATCCGCGCCGCGCCTGATTGCGCCGGCACCCGATGCTGCACAGCGTGACCTGCTGTTCCGTGCGGCATTGCGCGCACCTGACCATGGGCAGATGCGCCCCTGGCGTTTTCTCACCGTGGAAGGCGAGGCGTTGACCCAGCTGGGCGAACTGTTTGCCAGCGCCTTACCCGCCGATGCCAGCCCTGAAGCCCTGAGCAAAGCTCGCGCCATGCCGCTACGGGCACCGTTGCTGGTGCTGGTGATTGCGCGGGTGCAAGCCAGTGCGAAAGTGCCGGCGCAGGAGCAGGTGCTGGCGGCAGGCTGTGCGGCGCACGCAATCCTGCTGGCGGCCCATGCCCAGGGCATCGGCGCGGTCTGGCGTACCGGGGATATGGCGTACAGCCCACAAGTGGCGGCTGGTCTGGGCCTAGCGGCCGATGAGCAGCTGATTGCCTACCTCTACCTGGGTACTCCGGAGCGCGAATTGCGCGCGGTGCCCCAGGTGCAGGTCAGTGAGTTTGTCAGGGCCTGGCCTGCGGCTGAGTAAGTGGCACACGCAAGGTGGCGACAAAGCCGCCTTGCGCATGGTTCGCCAGCTCAAGCTGGCCGCCATGCCGTTCGGCGGCGCGACGGGCGATGGCCAAGCCCAGGCCATGACCGCTGCTGGTCTGCCCGGGCGCGCGGAAGAACGGCTCGCCCAAGCGGCTCAGGTGTTCAAGCGCGGCACCGGGCCCATGATCGCGCACGCTCAGGCACAGCTGCTCGCCCTCACGGCGGGCGCTGATTTCGATCGCGTGCCCCGTTGGGTTGAAGCGCAAGGCGTTGCGCAGAAGGTTATCCAGCGCGCGTTGCAGCATGTCCGGCCAGCCGTTGAGCTGCAGGCCGCTTTCCAGCTGAATCTCGATCTTTTGCTCCGGCGCGTCCAGGCGCGCGTCCTCCTGCAATTTGTGCAGCAGCTCATCAAGGTTGATCGGCTGCGCTGCGCCTGGTTCGGCATCGAGGCGGGCGAGGGTGAGGATTTCACTGATCAGCGCTTCCAGGCGATCACATTCCTGACTGAGGCGTGGCCAGTAGCTTTCCCGTGTGGCGGCATCGGCGCGTTCGGTCAGGGCCAGAGCAATGCGTAGCCGCGCCAGTGGCGAGCGCAGTTCATGGGACACGTCTCGTAGCAGTTGCCGCTGGCTGCTGATCAGGCCCTGCACGCGTTCGCCCATGCGGTTGAAGTCAGCCGCCAGCACGCCCAGTTCATCGCGCCGTTCGGCCAGTTTGGCCAGGCTGTTCTGTTGATAGGCGGTTTGCCCCAGGTCATGTACGGCGCCGCGCAGGCGGTTTAGCGGGCGGGTGATCGACAGCGTCAGCCAGAGGCTGAACAGGGTCAGTACCAGCATGGCGATACCCAGGGCGCTGAGCGGCCACAACAGGCTGTCGCGCTGCCAGGCGGCAATTTCTGGCAGTGGGATGCGGTAGATCAGCAGGTAGGTTTCGCCGCTTTGCGGGCTGGTGTACTCGGCGCTCAGGCGGCGCCAGGGCAGGCGTTTTTCATTGCGGTGACGCGCTTCGAACGCCGCCGCTCGGGGTGGAAAGGTGCCCTCGACCAGCGGCTGGCCACTGTCATCGAGTACCTGCACGTCGATGCGGAACTTGCGTTTGCGTTGCTCCAGCAGAGCCTGGGCGGCACGCGGGCCTTGGCTCTCGTAACGCTGCGTCCACTTTTCGGCAAAGCGCTCCAGTGCCGGGTGCTGGCTGAGCAGCCAGGCGTCCTGATTGAGCATGCGCCCAAGCAGCATGGACAGCCCGGCAACCAGGGCGATCGCCAGCCAGAAACTGGCAAAGATGCGCCAGAACAGTGAACGCACGGCTATTCCTCATGCAAAAAACCGCCGAGCCTGTTGGCTCGGCGGTGGTGGGGTGGCTTCAGGCTTAGTTGGCCTGCTTGTCCTTCTCGGCTTTCCAGGCTTTGAACTCGGCCATTTCTGCACGACGCTCGTTCATTTTCTGCTGGTGTTCGTCGAAGGCTTTCTGTTGTTCGGGCTTGAGCAACGCGCGGATCGCCGCGTGCTGTTTGTCCTTGGCTGCCTTCAGCTCATCCTGCATGGCTTTCTGTTCAGCCGCTGGCAGCTTGCTCAGGTAGCGCTGGGTGATGTCATGGCGACCTTTCATCTGCTCGCCCATCAGCTTACGGATTTCGCGGTGTTGCTCTTTGCTCAGGTCGAGTTCTTTGAACATGCGGGCGCCATGTTCGCCATGGTGGCCGCCGCCGTGCCGTGGACCACCCTCAGGCATGGCCATGGCCAGAGTTGGCAGTGTCAGGGCGAGCAGTGCAGCAGTCAGGGTCTTGCGCATGGTGTGTCTCCTTGTCTGAAACCGGTCAACACCGGATGAGCCCAGTCTAGGGCGGTCAAGGTCAAGGGCCGTCAGGGCAAGGTAAAGCTTGGGTAAAGAGCGTGGCGCGGTGGATTTACCGATGCGGCGCTCAGACGCTGTAGTAGTAGCCGCGGCTACGCAGCGCCAGAATGCGCTGGCGGCCGTCGGCATGTGGGCCGAGTTTCTTGCGCAGGTTGCTGACGTGCATGTCCAGGCTGCGGTCGTACAGGGTCAGCTTGCGGCCCAGAGCCAGCTGCGCCAGTTGCTGTTTGTCCACCGGCTCGCCCGGATGTTGCAGCAGCGCTTCGAGAATGCGGCTTTCCGAGAGGGTCAGCAGTACTTCCTGCTCGCCCAGGGTGACGGTGCCACGTGCCTGGCTGTAGTGCAGGTCGCCGAGATCCAGCGGGCTGCTTGGACTGGCTGGCAGGCTGCGGCGCAATACCGCGCGCAGGCGGGCGGTAAGTTCGCGGGGATCACAGGGTTTGGCCAGGTAATCGTCGGCGCCCAGCTCCAGGCCGAGAATCCGATCCAGCGGTTCACCGCGGGCCGAGAGCATCAGTACCGGCAGTTCCGGGTGGTCGTTGCGCAGCTGCTTGAGCAATTCCAGGCCGCTGCCATCAGGCAGCATGACATCCAGCACCACCGCATCCGGGCTGGATGTACCCAAGGTCTGGCGGGCGCTGCTGCCATCATGGCAGGCGCTGACCTGAAAGCCTTCCTGGGTCAGCCAACTGGTCAGCAATTCGCAGAGTTCGACATCGTCGTCGATTAACAGCAGGTTGCTCATGGGGTCAGTTGAGCCACTCACTACGGGAGCGCCGACCACGCCGCAGCACCGCGCCGATAATCACCCCCAGCAGGCCGGCTCCGGCGCCGATGGCAAACCACATCTGCTGCTCGCTGACCAGCGGTTGTGGTGCGCTGGCCTGGACTTTCTTCAGCTGGAGTTTGAGGCGTTGGTTCTCCTGGCGCAGGCGCTGCAATTGCACGGTTTCACGTTCGCCTGAGCTGCTTTGCAACTCCGCGCTGAGGGCTTCGCGCTGCTCTTCGCTGAGTGCCAGGCGCTGTTCCAGATCATCGATTTGCGCTTGCGCCGAGGTGGCTTCTGCCAGCGGTTGAGGCGGGCTTTCTTCGGCTAGGGCGATAGCCGGCAAGCACAGGGTCAGGAGCAGAAACAGTGGGCCTGGACGCATCGGAACTCCTATTTTTTAGTTGTTATCGGGTTGTTCAGCGAAAGAATGGCTTCAAGGCAGAACCAGCTTGAAGGGTTTCACCGCGACGCTGGCATACACCCCGGCGGCGCGATAGGGATCGGCATCGGCCCATTGCTGCGCGGCCAGCAGTGATTCGAACTCGGCGACGATCAGGCTGCCGGAAAAACCGGCCGGGCCTGGGTCATTGCTGTCGACGGCCGGGTGCGGCCCCGCGAGAATCAGACGGCCTTGGCTTTTCAGCTGCTCCAGGCGCGCCAGGTGCGCCGGGCGGGCATTCAGGCGGTTTTCCAGGGAGTTCGGCACATCGGTGGCAATGATCGCGTAGAGCATTTCTATCCTTAATAAGGTATTCGGCACAGGCCACTGCCAGGGAGAAAAGCAGCCTGTCCGGGCAAAGTCGAGGAAATATTGGCGCAAGCCAGCAAGAATCTACATCTGCCGGCATAATAACAAACATAAATGACTCGGAAAGTGCCCCCTATGGACGTTGATTTGCATTGCCACAGCACCGCTTCGGATGGCGCCCTGGCGCCCGCTGTGGTGGTGGCGCGGGCGTTCGAGCGAGGTGTGCGTCTGCTGGCGTTGACTGATCACGACACCCTCGACGGCCTGGATGAGGCGGCACAGGCGGCGCAGGCTCTGGGCATGCAGTTGGTCAATGGCATCGAACTGTCCTGCACCTGGGGTGGTGCGACCATTCACGTGCTGGGTTATGCCTTTAACCGTGATGCGCCGGCCCTGCAGCAGGCCATTGCCGAACTGCATGAAGGGCGCTGGTTGCGCGCTGCGGAAATCGCCAAACGCCTGGAAGCCAAGGGCATGCCGGGAGCGCTGGAAGGTGCGCGGGCTTTGCAGCAAGAGTTGGGTGACAGCGGCAATGCGCCGGCGCGGCCGCACTTTGCCGATTTTCTGGTGCACAACGGTTACGTCAAGGATCGCGCCGAAGCATTCCGCAAGTGGCTCGGCTCGGGCAAGTTGGGTGATGTCAAACAGCACTGGCCGGAGCTGGCGCAAGCTGTTGATACCCTGCGTCGCGCTGGGGCCTGGGTCAGCCTGGCGCATCCCTGGCAGTACGACTTTACTCGCAGTAAGCGGCGCAAGCTGATAGCTGACTTTGTTGGCGCGGGCGGCCACTCGCTTGAAGTTGTCAATGGCATGCAGCCGGCCGAGCAAGTCGGCAGCCTGGCGATTCTGGCCCGTGAATTTGGCCTGTTCGTCACCGCCGGCAGTGATTTCCATGCGCCGGGTCAGTGGTCTGAGCTGGGTGTTTATCGCCCGGTGCCCGAGGATCTACCGCCCTTGTGGGCACGGTTTCAACATGTCCAGCAGCCTGCTGCAATTTGACCAGGGCCTTAGCGTGAGCCAATTCTTCCAGATTCATCCGGAAAACCCGCAAGCGCGCCTGATCAAACAGGCCGTGGAGATCATCCGCAACGGTGGGGTGGTGGTCTACCCGACCGATTCCTCCTACGCGGTTGGTTGCCATATTGGCGACAAGAACGCGGTGGAGCGTATTCGCCGCCTGCGTCAGCTGGACGATAAGCACAACTTCACCCTGGTGTGCCGCGACCTGTCGCAGCTCAGTACCTTTGCCAAGGTCGATACCGCCGCCTTCCGTCTGCTCAAGAGCCATACCCCCGGGCCTTACACCTTTATTCTCAACGCCACCCGCGAGGTGCCGCGCATGCTGCTGCATGCCAAGCGCCGCACCATTGGCCTGCGCGTGCCCAGCCACCCGATTGCCATGGCCTTGCTGGCGGAGCTGGATGAGCCGCTGATGAGTGTCAGCCTGATCCTGCCGGGGGAAACCCTGCCCATGAGCGACCCGTATGAGATGCGCCAGATCCTGGAGCATCAGGTCGATCTGATCATCGATGGTGGCTTTGGCGGGCTGGAGGCGTCCACCGTGGTCAGCCTTCTCGACGACGAACCTGAGGTATTCCGGGTCGGTTGCGGGGATCCATCGCCTTTTACGGATGACCTGTGAGCCTGTCTCGCTATAATCCGGCTCTTTCGAGTTTTCAGGTAACCGGTTTTGAGTCTCGTAGACGCTGAACGTCGCGTATTGTCTGGCATGCGCCCAAGTGGTCAGCTGCACCTGGGGCACTATCAGGGTGTGCTGAAAAACTGGGTGAAGCTGCAGCACAGCTATGAGTGCTTCTTCTGCATCGTCGACCTGCATGCGCTGACCACCGATTACGACGATGTCGGCCCGCTGTCGCAGCGGGTCATGGACATGGCGGTGGACTGGCTGGCGGCTGGTGTCAGCCCCAGTTCTGCGACCCTGTTTATCCAGTCGCAAGTCCCTGAGCACGCCGAGTTGCACCTGCTGCTGTCGATGATCTGTCCGCTCAGCTGGCTGGAACGCGTGCCGTCTTATAAAGAACAGCAGGAACAGCTGCACAGCAAGGACCTGAGCACCTTCGGCTTTCTCGGTTACCCCCTGCTGCAGGCCGCTGACATCCTGCTGTACCGCGCCGGTGTGGTGCCGGTGGGCGGTGACCAGCTGGCGCATATCGAGTTTGCTCGTGATGTGGCGCGGCGCTTCAACCATCTGTACGGGCGTGAGCCAGGCTTTGAGGAAAAGGCCGAGGCGGCGATCATAAAATTGGGCAAGAAAACGGCGACGCTCTACAACAACTTGCGCAGGGCCTATCAGGAGCAGGGCGACACTGAGGCGCTGGAAACCGCACGGGCGTTGCTCAAGGATCAGCAGAGCATCACCCTGGGCGACAAGGAGCGTCTTTACGGTTACCTGGAAGGTGGCGGCAAGATTGTGCTGATCGAGCCGCAAGCCATGCTCGGCGAGGCGCCCAAGTTGCTCGGGCTGGATGGCGGCAAGATGTCCAAGTCCAACAACAATGCGATCTTCCTGCGTGACAGCGGTGCGGTGATCGAGGAGAAGATTCGCCGCATGCCGACTGATCCGGCGCGGGTGCACCGCGATGATCCCGGTAATCCGCAACACTGCCCGGTGTGGCCGTTGCACCAACTGTACTCGACCGATGCCACCTGCGAGTGGGCGCAGCAAGGTTGCCGCAGTGCCGCAATCGGCTGCCTGGAATGCAAGGCGCCCCTGGCCGAGGCCTTGCAGCGCGAGTTGCAGCCCTTGCAGGCGCGAGCCGCGGATTATCAGGACAGTCCCGATCTGGTGCGGCAGATTCTTGCCGATGGCGCTGAACGGGCGCGTTCCGAAGCGCGGGAAACCTTGAGTGAAGTGCGCCTGGCTCTTGGCCTGAATTACCGCTGAACCTAACGCTGCATCTAATTTCGAGAGTGATCATGTCCAGCGTGCCAGCCCCGGAACACCCCGACAGCCATCTCCAGGATCAGGCTCATGCGCAGCAGGAGCTGCCGTTTGCCCTGGTGTATGGCCAGGCGGTCACCGAAATGCCGCTGGACTTGTACATCCCACCGGATGCCCTGGAGGTATTTCTCGAAGCCTTCGAAGGCCCGCTGGACCTGCTGCTGTACCTGATCCGCAAGCAGAACATCGATGTGCTGGACATCCCGGTGGCGGAAATCACCAAGCAGTACATGGGCTATGTCGAACTGATGCAGTCGGTGCGTCTGGAACTGGCCGCTGAATATCTGGTGATGGCGGCCATGCTCGCCGAGATCAAGTCACGCATGCTGCTGCCGCGCTCCAGCGAAGCCGAGGCCGAAGAAGACGATCCGCGCGCCGAGCTGATCCGCCGCCTGCAGGAGTACGAACGCTACAAGGCAGCGGCAGAGGGGATCGACGGCCTTAGCCGGGTCGGTCGTGACCTCACCGTGCCGCAACTGGATGCCCCGCAGGCGCGGGCACGCAAGCTGCTGCCGGATGTCAGCCTGGAAGAACTGCTGCTGTCGATGGCCGAAGTGCTGCGCCGCGCCGATATGTTCGAGAGCCACCAGGTCACCCGTGAAGCGCTGTCGACCCGCGAGCGCATGAGTGAAGTGTTGGAGCGCCTCAAGGGCGGCGCCTTTGTGCCTTTTGTCAGCCTGTTTAGTGCCGATGAAGGCAAGCTTGGTGTGGTGGTGACCTTTATGGCGGTGCTGGAGTTGATCAAGGAATCCCTGGTCGAACTGGTGCAAAATGAGGCTTTCGGACCAATCCATGTGCGCGCACGGGCTGAATAAGCATGAACCTTAACGAACCTCGTGAGCTGGCCGGCCTGCTCGAAGCCTTTCTGCTGGCCTCCGGCAAACCGCAATCGCTGGAGTGTCTGTTTGAGCTGTTTGAAGAGGCCGAGCGGCCGGAGCCGGCGGTATTCAAGAAGGCGCTGACGCACCTGGGCAAGTCCTGCGAAGGGCGCGCTTTCGAGCTGGTGGAAGTGGCGTCCGGCTACCGTCTGCAGGTGCGCGAGAAATTCGCGCCATGGGTGGGTCGCCTGTGGGAAGAGCGCCCGCAGCGCTATTCGCGGGCCATGCTGGAAACCCTGGCGCTGATCGCCTATCGCCAGCCGATCACCCGTGGCGAGATTGAGGATGTGCGCGGTGTGGCGGTCAACAGCCACATCGTCAAAACCCTGCTGGAGCGTGAGTGGATTCGCGTGGTCGGTTACCGCGATGTGCCGGGCAAGCCGGCGATGTTTGCCACCACCAAGGGCTTTCTTGATCACTTCAACCTGAAAAGTCTCGACGAATTACCGCCGCTGGCCGCGCTGCGCGAGCTGGAGCCGGAGCCAGTGTTGGCCTTTGAGGATGACCCGCAGGTGCCAGAGGGCTTGCAGGCGCGCGCCGACCTGGCCTTGGCCGATGAACCCGCCGGTGAGGCGAGCGAGGAAACCAGCTTTAGCAGCCTGCTGGCCGAGCTGGACTCGATGGAGCAGGGTCTGAAGATTGACTTCGATGACTTACCCGAGCAGGACGATGAACGTGACGATGTCGATGAGTCTCACGAAAACCTGGATAAAGAACAGCTGTCTGACTGAGACGGCTCGCTAGCCTGCGTAGGATGTAGCCACTGATCAGCGGTAGCCCGGATAAGCCTTGGCGCAATCCGGGATGGCAGCTCCCCGGATTTCATCCGGGCTACGGCGCGGCCGCGAACGAAACATCAACACACCCTTGTGCATAGGCGCCGATTGTCGTAAAGGCTGACGGCCACCGATCAGCCAGCTAGCCTCACCTCGTGCGTATGCGCTGCGTTTCGCGTATGCTCCGCGCCCCTTCGACAAGCAGGCACTGCCTGAATTGTCCTTATCACCAGAGAAAACACCGGGAGGTGCCCAGATGAGTGAATCCGAAGAATACAGCCCCGCAGGCGAGAAACTGCAGAAAGTCATGGCGCGTATGGGCCTGGCTTCACGCCGTGAAATCGAAGCCTGGATCAGTGCCGGCCGCGTCAAGGTCAATGGTGCGGTCGCCAGCCTCGGCATGCGCGTTGATCTGCACGACGCCATTGCCGTCGATGGCAAGGTGATCCGTCGCGAAGAAAGCGCCGAGAGCGTGCGCCGCGTGATCATCTACAACAAACCCGAAGGCGAGATCTGTACCCGCGACGACCCGGAAGGCCGTCCGACCGTATTTGACCGTCTGCCACGGCCGAAAGATGGCCGCTGGATCAATATCGGCCGCCTCGACATCAACACCACCGGCTTGCTCATGTTCACCACTGACGGTGAACTGGCCAACCGTCTGATGCACCCGTCCTACCAGATGGACCGTGAATACGCGGTGCGCGTGCGTGGCGAAGTCGACGAAGAGATGATTGAGCGCCTGAAAACCGGCGTGATGCTCGAAGACGGCCCGGCCAAGTTCACCGACATCAAGGAAGCGCCTGGCGGTGAAGGCTTCAACCACTGGTACCACTGCGTGGTGATGGAAGGTCGTAACCGCGAAGTGCGTCGCCTGTGGGAGTCCCAGGGTCTGGTGGTCAGCCGCCTGAAGCGCGTGCGTTTCGGTCCGGTGTTTATCACGTCGGACCTGACCATGGGCCGCTGGCGCGAAATGAGCCAGCGCGAAGTCGATATCCTCAGCGAGGAAGTCGGCCTCAAGCCGGTCGCTCTGCCGGAGATGAAAGAAAAGACCCGTGACAAGCTCGACCGTTTGCAGCGCAAATCGGCCAAGCCGGTGGGCCGTGCCGCGCGTCCGGAGCGCACCTTGCGTCCGGCGCATGGTGGCCCGGCCACAGCGGGTGATCAGGGCCGTTCGCGTCCTGCCCGTGGTGACGGTAGTGAGCGCCCAGCACGTAGCCCGCGTGGTGATCAGAGCAAAGGTACACCGGTCGCCGAACGCCCGAGTGACGTCAGCAAGAAGCGTCCGGCCAAGCCGGGTGCGCAGCGTCCTGGCGTTGAGCTGACGGATCGGCCAGCGCGCAAGCCGGCCGGTGCACCGGTCAAGCGTCGCAGCCAGCCGGGCCGTGAAGGTCAGCGGCCGGGCTTTGGCCGTGATCGCAAGCCGGAATAAGGCGTTCTAAGTGGTAATAAAAAGGCGACCCTAGGGTCGCCTTTTTGCTGGTTGCGCTGGCGTTAGCCGGCCATCGACAGGCGGTTGCGGCCTTCACGTTTGGACACGTACAGCGCGTTATCGGCGCGGCGCAGCAGGCTGTCCATAGATTCACCTGGCAGCAAGCAGGCACAGCCAAGGCTGACCGACAGTTCAATGGCGCGGTTTTCCACCAGGTACTGAATGCCCAGTACGGCCAGACGCAGGCGCTCGCCGACCATAGAGGCGGCTTCGCGGTTGGTGTTGGAGAGCAGCACCATAAATTCTTCGCCGCCGTAGCGGAACACCATGTCGACATTGCGCAGGCTGTCTTTCAGGGCGCTGGCTACAGCCTTGAGGGCCTGGTCGCCGACGATGTGACCGTGGGTGTCGTTGATCCGTTTGAAGTGGTCGATGTCGACCATCAGTACCGAAAGCGGCTGCAGATTGCGCCGGGCAATGTCCACCTCGCGTTTGAGGGTCTGCTCCATGGCAATGCGGTTGCCGGTTTCGGTCAATGGGTCGCGCAGGGCTGTCTGCAGGGCGGCGCGGTAGAGCAGGGCGTTGCGCAGCGGGAACAGCAGGCTGGCGAGCAGTGATTCGAGCTGGCCGAGCTCGTCTTCACTGAAGCGCTGGTTGCGCCGGAAGGTCAGCTCGCCGAGGAATTCGCCATCGTGGTTCAGGCGGTAGCCAGCGGAATGGCTGGCACGCTCGCCCAGCTCCAGGCGCAGGTCGCAGGAGGCCAGCTGATAGCTGAGGGCGCTGAGCGGCACCAGGCGCTGCACTTCGTTGTAGAACAGCTCCAGGATGCGTTCGGCTTCCAGCGAGGTCTGCAAGCGCAGGCTCAATTGCTGGCGCAGCTGCGCCAGGCTGACTGGCTTCAGGTTTTTCTGCAGGCGACTGGCATAGCCAAGACGTTGCAGTTTGGCTGCGTCGAAATCAATGGTGTTGGACTGGTTGTGCGGGGCCATGAAGCTTTACCTCTAGCGCTATACGCGGCGATAGCGAGGCTTCAGCGAAATCCATGCCAGTTTTTGAAATGACTTAAAAGTGCTTTTATTTCAGGTGCTTGGAGTTGTTGTGGGGCGCGGGGCGGCAAGCTTTTGCCGGTTAACTGGCGGTGCTGCTGGCAATCTGATGCCAACTGACTCAGCCGCCGCCGGAAAACCGGCGGCGGCTATTCAGGCTTATTGGGCGTCAAATGCCTGACCATTCACCCCGGTGCTGTCCGGCCCCATGAGGTACAGATACACCGGCATGATGGCTTCCGGCAGTGGGTTGTTGGCCGGGTTTTCCCCTGGGTAGGCCTGGGCGCGCATGTCGGTACGGGTCGCGCCCGGGTTGACGCTGTTGGCGCGCACGTTGCTGATGCCGTCGATTTCATCAGCCAAGACCTGCATCAGGCCTTCGGTGGCGAACTTCGAGACGGCATAGGCGCCCCAGTAGGCGCGGCCTTTGCGGCCGACGCTGCTGGAGGTGAACACCACCGAGGCATCCGTCGAGAGCTTGAGCAGCGGTAGCAGGGTGCTGGTGAGCATAAACATGGCGTTGACGTTGACCTGCATGACACGCATGAAATTGTCGCCAGACAGCTGTTCCAGCGGTGTGCGTGGGCCAATGATCGAGGCGTTATGCAGCAGGCCGTCGAGTTTGCCGAATTCAGCCTCAATCATTGCCGCCAGTTCGTCGTACTGGTGCGGCAGGGCGGTTTCCAGGTTGAACGGAATGACTGCGGCCTGTGGGTGACCAGCGGCTTCGATGGCGTCGTAAACGCGGCTGAGGTTGTCCTCGGTCTTGCCCAGCAGCAGCACGGTTGCACCGTGAGCGGCGAAGGTCTTGGCGGCGGTTGCGCCAATGCCACGGCCGGCACCGGTTACCAGAATCACGCGGCCCTTGAGCAGGTCAGGGCGGGCGGAATAGTTATGCATGGGTACAACCTCATTCATTCAAAAGCGTATGGCGTTGGCGCGCGGCAGGCGATTCTCAGCAGCTGCACAGGGCTCGTTCGAGTAGGGCGCGCAGTTCCAGTGGGTGATCCACCACGGCATCAGCACCCCAGTTGCGTGGGTTGTCCTGCGGGTGGATATAGCCGTAGGTGACGGCTGCGGTCTTGCAGCCGGCGGCGCGGCCCGCAGCGATGTCACGTTCGTCATCGCCGACGAACAGGGTGGCGGCGGGTTCCACACCCATCTTCGTGCAGGCTAGCAGGATCATCTCCGGATCGGGCTTGCTGCGGCTGACGTGATCCGGGCAGACCAGTACAGCCGAGCGCTGCGCCATACCGAGTTGCTGCATGATCGGTTCGGCGTAGCGCACTGGCTTGTTGGTGGCTACGCCCCAGATCAGCTTGGCTTGTTCGATGTCGCTCAGCAGCTCTTGCATGCCGTCAAACGGCCGGGTTAGCACTGCGCAGTGATCCTGATAACGTTCAAGAAACTCCAGGCGCAGCGCCTCGAATCCTTCAGTCTCGGGGTCCATGGCGAAGTTGGCTGCAACCATGGCGCGTGCGCCACCGGAGACCTGATCACGGATCAGCTTGTCGGCAATCGGCGGCAGGCCGCGCTCGGCGCGCATGGCCTGGCTGATGGCGATAAAGTCCGGCGCACTGTCGAGCAGGGTACCGTCCATATCGAAAAGAACTGCGCGCAGGCGCATTGGGCGTGTCATTGGTTATTTCCCTTGCAGCGCCGGAGTATGTTTTGGCGCGAGGCCAGGCACGAGCCGTGAAGTTTGGTTATTCCAAATGAGCGGCGAGAAACGCAGCATCGCGTCAAAACAGACCCGGCCCGACGGGTTGCGCCAGAAAATCGGCCATGCGTTGTTGCTGTCCTTGGCAATGGAGCAACCATTGCCTGCGGCCAACGCCTAGTCTGGCCGGTTTTCTGGCAGCAACGCTGCAGGGAAATAACGGATGGCACGCCCTACGCCTCCTTGAGGGTCTGAATCATGTAATTGACGTCCACGTCGGCTTCCAGCTTGTAGCGTTTGCTCAGCGGGTTGTAGGTCAGGCCGATGATGTCCTTGACCTGCAGGCCGGCGTCGCGGCTCCAGGCGCCCAGCTCTGAGGGGCGAATGAATTTCTTGAAATCATGGGTGCCGCGCGGCAGCAGGCGCATCAGGTATTCGGCACCGATGATGGCGAACAGGTAAGCCTTGGGGTTGCGGTTGATGGTCGAGAAAAACACCTGACCGCCGGGTTTGACCATCTTGTAGCAGGCGCGGATGACCGAGGATGGATCGGGTACGTGTTCGAGCATTTCCAGGCAGGTGACCACATCGAACTGGCCGGGCATTTCCTCGGCCAGGGCTTCGGCGGTGATCTGCCGGTACTCAACGCTGACACCCGACTCCAGCTGGTGCAGTTGGGCTACCGCCAGCGGCGCTTCACCCATGTCGATGCCGGTAACGCTGGCGCCGCGCTGGGCCATGGATTCGCTGAGGATGCCGCCGCCGCAGCCGACGTCGAGCACCTTTTTGCCGGCCAGACCGACACGCTCGTCGATCCAGTTGACGCGCAACGGGTTGATGTCATGCAGCGGCTTGAATTCGCTTTCGCGGTCCCACCAGCGATGGGCGAGGGCTTCGAATTTGGCGATTTCGGCGTGGTCGACGTTGCTCATATAAATCCCTGAATCAGGCTGCGGCGAGAATGGGAGCGCAAGGTGCTCATGTTGCCAGTTTCGCCGGGTGGATTGGACGCCTGTTATGCGGCCAATGTATGTCAGTTTGTCGCAGTGCTCACATTTCTGGGTTTACCGCTATTTGCCGGCAATTTTTGCCCCCCAGGCCTGGGCATTGGCGATGATTCGTTGCTCGTCCAGGCGGGTCAGCTGGCCGCCGTCGAGCAGCTGTTTGCCGCCCACCCAGAGGTGCTCGACGCAAGCGCGGCCGCCGGCATAGATCAGCTGTGAGACCGGGTCATAGACCGGTTGCTGGGCCAAGCCGGAGAGGTTGAATACGGCGATATCCGCCGCCTTGCCCAACTCCAGTGAGCCGATCTGCTCGTCCAGGCCCAGGGCGCGGGCGCCATTGAGGGTAGCCATGCGCAGTGCGCGGTGGGCATCCAGGGCAGTGGCCGAGCCGGCGACGGCTTTGGCCAGCAGGGCGGCGGTGCGGGTTTCGCCAAGCAGGTCGAGGTCGTTGTTGCTCGCTGCGCCATCGGTGCCAACGGCCACGTTGATGCCGGCCTGCCAGAGCTTTTCCACCGGGCAGAAGCCGCTGGCCAGCTTGAGGTTGGATTCCGGGCAGTGGATCACGCTGCTGTTGCTGGCGACCAGCAGGGCCAGGTCATCGTCATCGATCTGGGTCATGTGCACGGCCTGAAAGCGCGGGCCGAGCAGGTCGAGGCGCGCCAGGCGGGCTAGCGGCCGCTCGCCGCGTTGTTCCAGGCTCTGCTGCACTTCGAAGGCGGTTTCGTGCACGTGCATATGAATGCCGGCGTCCAGCTCCTCGGCGAGCACTCGGATGTTCTCCAGCTTGTCGTCGCTCACGGTGTAGGGCGCATGCGGGCCAAACGCCACGCTCAGGCGCGGGTGGTGTTTGAGGTCGTTGAACAGCGCCAGACCCTTGCGCAGGGCTTCGTCGGCGTCGCGGGCGCCAGGAATCGGGAAATCCAGCACCGGAATGGTGATCTGTGCGCGGATGCCGCTGCTGTGCACCAGCCGGCTGGCGGTTTCCGGGAAGAAGTACATGTCGGAGAAGCAGGTGATACCGCCCTTGAGCTGCTCGGCGATGGCCAGCTCGGTGCCATCCTCAACGAACTGCTCGTTGACCCACTTGGCCTCGGCCGGCCAGATGTGCTTTTCCAGCCAGGTCATCAGGGGTAGGTCATCGGCCAGGCCGCGGAACAGGGTCATGGCTGCATGCCCGTGGGCATTCACCAGGCCTGGTGTGAGCAGTCGACCCGGTAGCTCGAGCACTTGCAAAGCGTTGTGTTTGAGGGCTTCGGCGCGTGGGGCAATCAGGGCGATACGTCCGTCACGAATACCCAGGCCATGTTCCAGCAGGACCACGCCAGCAGGTTCGACCGGGACCAGCCAGGTGGGCAGGAGCAGCAGGTCGAGAGGGGCTTGGGGCATGGTGGCGCTTCCGGCAGACAGAAAGTGGCGAGTTTATAGGGGAACGCCCTAGGCTTGAAGCTGCATGGCCTGATCTAACCCGATAGCTGGCGCGCTGTGCGTATAATGGTCGGCTTTTTCCGGCGGAGGTGTGTGATGCGCGAGCAATTGCTAGCGGCAGAGAGGGTGAAGGCCATTGACTGGCGTGATGGCGCTCTGCACCTGCTCGACCAGCGCGCGCTGCCCTTTGCGCAAACCTGGCTCAGCTACCACTCGGTCGCTGATGTCGCCGAGGCTATCCGCAGCATGGTAGTGCGTGGCGCGCCGGCCATTGGTATCGCTGCCGCCTATGCCGTGGTGCTGGGCTTGCGCGCCCGGTTGCAGGCCGGGGGCGACTGGCGCGCTGCTTTGCAGGCGGACTTTGACCTGCTGGCAGCGTCGCGGCCGACGGCGGTCAATCTGTTCTGGGCGCTCAATCGCATGCGTGAGCGGTTGGATCGGCTCAAGGACGGTGATGACCTGCTTGCTCAGCTCGAAGCCGAAGCCATCGGTATTCACCAGAGTGACCGCGAGGCCAACCTGACCATGGCCCAGCTTGGCGCCGAGCTGATTCGCAAACACCAGGGCAATGCACAGAACCTGCTGACCCACTGCAATGCCGGGGCGCTTGCCACCGGTGGCTTCGGCACCGCCCTCGGGGTGATTCGCGCGGTTTTCCATGACGGCTTGCTGGAGCGGGTGTATGCCGATGAAACCCGCCCATGGCTGCAGGGTTCGCGCTTGACTGCTTGGGAGCTGGCAGAAGATGGCATCCCGGTGACGGTGAATGCCGACTCGGCCGCCGCGCACCTGATGAAAACCCGTGGCATCACCTGGGTCATTGTTGGTGCTGATCGAATTGCGGCCAACGGCGACGTAGCCAACAAGATCGGTACCTACCAGTTGGCCGTGAATGCCATGCACCACGGTGTGCGCTTTATGGTGGTGGCCCCGAGTTCGACCATCGACATGGCCATGGAGCACGGTGATGACATCATCCTCGAAGAGCGGGCCGCCAGTGAGTTACTGGAGTTGGGTGGGGCGCCGATTGCTCGCGGCGTAGAAGCGCTCAATCCGGTATTCGACGTAACCCCGGCTGACCTGATCGACTTTATCGTCACTGAAAAGGGCGTAGTCGACCGTCCGGATGCGGAAAAGATGGCGCAATTGATGTGCCGCAAGCGCTTGCATTGAGTTTTTCTGCCTACTGGCGCACCTAGTCGGGGCGCCGGTGCTGGGGATAGGTGCGCCGCAGTGATTGTGGTAAGCTCCGGCGGTTTTCAGGAGTGCCCATTGTGGGCCTCTTACCTGCGCAGATACATGGCATAACTTATTGATTTGTCGTGAGTCGCTGTAAGCCTTGGGGCGCAGCGACAGGCTCCACCCCGTTCAGGACGAATGGCGTGGAGTTTCACCAGAAAAAGGAACCAGGCTACTCATGGGCGAACTGGCCAAAGAAATCCTCCCGGTCAATATTGAAGACGAACTCAAGCAGTCCTACCTCGATTACGCGATGAGCGTAATTGTCGGTCGCGCGCTGCCGGATGCGCGTGATGGCTTGAAGCCCGTGCACCGCCGCGTGCTGTTCGCCATGAGCGAGCTGGGCAATGACTGGAACAAGGCATACAAGAAGTCCGCCCGTGTGGTCGGTGACGTCATCGGTAAGTACCACCCGCACGGTGATACGGCGGTGTACGACACCATCGTACGGATGGCACAGCCATTCTCCCTGCGTTACCTGCTGGTCGACGGCCAGGGCAACTTCGGTTCGGTGGACGGCGATAACGCCGCCGCCATGCGTTATACCGAAGTGCGCATGACCAAGCTGGCCCATGAGCTGCTGGCTGACCTGCACAAAGAAACCGTGGATTGGGTGCCGAACTACGACGGCACCGAGATGATCCCGGCGGTCATGCCGACCAAGATCCCCAACCTGCTGGTCAACGGTTCCAGCGGTATCGCCGTGGGTATGGCCACCAACATCCCGCCGCACAACCTCACGGAAGTGATCAACGGCTGCCTGGCGTTGATCGATAACGGCGACCTGACGGTCGATGAGCTGATGCAGTTCATCCCGGGTCCGGACTTCCCGACGGCAGGCATCATCAATGGCCGTGCCGGCATTATCGAGGCTTACCGCACTGGTCGTGGGCGCATTTACATGCGTGCCCGTGCTGAGATTGAAGACATCGATAAGGCCGGCGGTCGCCAGCAGATCGTTGTCACCGAGCTGCCGTACCAGCTGAACAAGGCACGATTGATCGAGAAGATCGCCGAGCTGGTGAAAGAGAAGAAGCTCGAAGGCATCACCGAGCTGCGCGATGAGTCCGACAAGGACGGTATGCGCGTGGTGATCGAGCTGCGCCGTGGTGAAGTGCCGGAAGTGGTGCTCAACAACCTCTACGCCCAGACCCAGATGCAGAGTGTGTTCGGCATCAACGTGGTGGCGCTGATCGACGGTCAGCCGAAAGTCCTTAACCTCAAGGATATGCTCGAAGCCTTTATCCTGCACCGCCGTGAAGTGGTTACCCGCCGCACGGTGTTCGAGCTGCGCAAAGCCCGCGAGCGCGGTCATATCCTTGAAGGCCAGGCCGTTGCCCTGTCCAACATCGACCCGGTAATCGCCCTGATCAAGGCCTCGCCGACCCCGGCTGAAGCCAAGCAGGCGCTGATCTCGACTGCCTGGGAATCCACGGCCGTTGAGGCGATGGTCGAGCGTGCCGGTGCCGACTCCTGCCGCCCGGAAGATCTGGAGCCGCAATACGGCCTGCGTGACGGCAAATACTACCTGTCGCCGGATCAGGCCCAGGCCATCCTCGAGCTGCGTCTGCATCGTCTGACCGGTCTTGAGCATGAAAAACTGCTGGCCGAGTACCAGGAAATCCTCACCCAGATCGGCGAGCTGATCCGCATCCTCACCAGCGCCGTGCGCCTGATGGAAGTGATCCGCGAAGAGTTGGAAGCGGTCAAGGCCGAGTTCGGCGATGCCCGTCGCACGGAAATCGTGGCGTCGCGTATGGACCTGACCATGGCCGACCTGATCACCGAAGAGGAGCGGGTTGTGACCATCTCCCACGGTGGCTATGCCAAGAGCCAGCCGCTGCACGCCTACCAGGCGCAGCGTCGTGGTGGTCGCGGCAAGTCTGCTACTGGGGTCAAGGACGAGGACTACATCGAACACCTGCTGGTGGCCAACAGCCACGCCACCCTGTTGCTGTTCTCCAGCAAGGGCAAGGTGTACTGGCTGAAAACTTACGAAATTCCCGAAGCCTCGCGCGCGGCCCGTGGTCGTCCGCTGGTCAACCTGTTGCCACTGGACGAAGGCGAGCGCATCACCGCGATGCTCCAGGTCGACCTGGAAGCCCTGCAACAGAACGCTGGCGACGAAGAGCTGGATGACGGTGAAGGCGTAGTGCTGGAAGGCGAAGTGATCGAGGCCGAAGTGGCCGACGACAGCGACGCTGATGTGGCCGATGACGAGCAGGACGAGCCGACTGGTGCCTACATCTTTATGGCGACCGCCTTCGGTACCGTGAAGAAGACCCCGCTGGTGCAGTTCAGCCGTCCGCGTACCAGCGGCCTGATCGCCCTGAAGCTGGAAGAGGGCGACACCCTGATCGCGGCTGCCATCACCGATGGTGCCCGTGAAGTGATGATGTTCTCCGATGGTGGCAAGGTCATCCGCTTCAAGGAAAAACACGTACGCACCATGGGCCGTACCGCTCGCGGTGTGCGCGGCATGCGTCTGCCGGAAGGGCAGAGCATCATCTCCATGCTGATTCCGGAGCGTGACGCGCAGATTCTCACGGCGTCCGAGCGCGGCTATGGCAAACGCACGGCGATGGCCGAGTTCCCGCGTCGCGGGCGTGGCGGCCAGGGCGTAATCGCCATGGTCAGCAACGAGCGCAACGGCAAACTGGTCGGCGCGGTGCAGGTGTTGGATGGTGAGGAAATCATGCTGATTTCCGACCAGGGTACCCTGGTGCGTACCCGCGTCAGCGAAGTCTCCAGCCTGGGCCGTAACACCCAGGGCGTGACCCTGATCAAGCTGGCCAAGGATGAAACCCTGGTCGGCCTTGAGCGTGTGCAGGAGCCTTCGGCGGACGACGAAGAACTGCTGGAAGGCGAAGAGGGTGTTGAGGGCGCAGTCGAGGATGCAGGCGATGCACCCGAGGCTGCTGCTGACGAAAGCCCGATCAGCGAAGAGTGATTGTCGGGGCGAGTGCGCTCGCCCCTGACAGCGTAGGATTTGGCGGCTGGCAGTAGTAGCTGGCCACCCAGCATTTTTGAGCGAGAGTGGATGTGAGCAAGCGAGCCTTTAACTTCTGCGCCGGCCCGGCCGCGCTTCCTGAAGCTGTTCTGCAACGCGCCCAGGCGGAGCTCCTCGATTGGCAAGGCAAAGGCCTGTCGGTCATGGAGATGAGCCACCGCAGCGATGAGTACACCGCCATCGCGGAAAAGGCCGAACAGGATCTGCGTGATCTGATGGACATTCCATCGGACTACAAGGTGCTGTTCCTGCAGGGCGGGGCCAGCCAGCAGTTCGCCGAAATCCCGCTTAACCTGCTGCCCGAAGACGGCGTCGCCGATTACATCGACACCGGTATCTGGTCGAAGAAAAGCATCGAAGAAGCCAGTCGCTACGGCCGTATCAATGTCGCCGCCAGTGCCAAGGCCTATGACTACTTCGCCATTCCTGGGCAGAACGAGTGGCAGCTGTCGAAAGACGCAGCCTACCTGCATTACGCCAGCAACGAAACCATCGGCGGCCTGCAGTTCGACTGGATTCCTGAAGTCGGTGACGTGCCGCTGGTGGCGGACATGTCTTCCGACATCCTCTCGCGCCCCATCGACGTGTCGAAGTTCGGCCTGATCTACGCCGGCGCGCAGAAGAACATCGGCCCCAGCGGCCTGGTGGTGACCATCGTTCGTGAAGACCTGCTCGGCCGTGCCCGTAGCGTCTGCCCGACCATGCTCAATTACAAGATCGCCGCCGATAACGGCTCGATGTACAACACTCCGGCGACCTTCTCCTGGTACCTCTCTGGCCTGGTGTTCGAGTGGCTGAAAGAGCAGGGCGGGGTGGCCGCCATGGAGCGTCAGAACCGCGCCAAGAAAGACCTGTTGTACAAGGCTATCGACACCAGCGACTTCTACAGCAACCCGATTGCTCATAACGCCCGTTCGTGGATGAACGTGCCGTTCCGTCTGGCCGACGAGAAACTCGACAAGGCCTTCCTGGCCGGTGCTGACGCCCGTGGCCTGCTCAACCTCAAGGGCCATCGTTCGGTTGGCGGCATGCGCGCCTCGATCTATAACGCTGTGGGCCTGGATGCGGTCGAAGCGCTGGTGGCCTATATGGCCGAGTTCGAGAAGGAGCACGGCTGACATGTCGGAACAGGAACTGCAGGCCCTGCGCCTGCGCATCGACAACCTCGATGAACGCATCCTTGAGTTGATCAGCGACCGTGCCCGCTGCGCCGAGGAAGTGGCGCGGGTGAAGATGAAGGAACTCAAGGAAGGCGAGTCCCCGGTGTTCTATCGCCCTGAACGTGAAGCCCAGGTGCTCAAGCGCATCATGGAGCGCAACCAGGGGCCGCTGGGCAATGAGGAAATGGCGCGGCTGTTCCGTGAGATCATGTCTTCCTGTCTGGCCCTGGAAAATCCGCTCAAGGTCGCTTACCTCGGCCCTGAGGGCACCTTTACCCAGGCTGCGGCGATGAAGCATTTCGGTCACGCAGTGATCAGCCAGCCGATGGCGGCCATCGACGAAGTGTTCCGTGAAGTGGCTGCCGGTGCGGTGAACTTTGGCGTGGTGCCGGTGGAAAATTCCACCGAGGGCGCGGTCAACCACACCCTCGACAGCTTCCTCGAACATGACATGGTCATCTGTGGCGAGGTCGAGCTGCGCATTCACCACCACCTGCTGGTGGGTGAAACCACCAAGACCGACAAGATCACCCGTATCTACTCCCACGCTCAGTCCCTGGCGCAGTGCCGCAAGTGGCTGGACGCGCATTACCCGAATGTCGAGCGCGTGGCGGTGTCGAGCAACGCCGATGCAGCCAAACGCGTGAAGAGCGAGTGGAATAGTGCGGCCATCGCCGGCGACATGGCGGCTAATCTGTACGGCCTGACCAAGCTGGCGGAAAAGATCGAGGATCGCCCGGACAACTCCACGCGCTTTCTGATCATCGGCAATCAGGAAGTGCCGCCCACCGGCGATGACAAGACCTCGGTGATTATCTCCGTCAGCAACAAGCCGGGTGCGCTGCATGAGCTGCTGGTGCCGTTCCACAACAACGGTATCGACCTGACCCGTATCGAAACCCGCCCGTCGCGCAGCGGCAAGTGGACCTACGTGTTCTTTATCGACTTCGTCGGCCACCACCGCGACCCGCTGATCAAGGACGTGCTGGAAAAAATCAATCAGGAAGCCGTGGCGCTCAAGGTGCTGGGCTCCTACCCCAAAGCGGTACTTTAAAACTGCTGCGGCACGCCTCAGGTCTCAAGCTACACGCGCATCGACGCCGGGCTGTACTTGGGGCTTGCGGCTTTAAGCGTGAGGCATTGCTATGACCGATTTCCTCGCCCTGGCTCAGCCAGGCGTACAGCAGCTGTCGCCCTATGTGCCGGGCAAGCCGGTGGATGAGCTGGCCCGTGAGCTGGACCTGGACCCGGCCAGCATCGTCAAGCTGGCAAGCAACGAGAACCCGCTGGGCCCAAGTCCTCGGGCGCTGGAAGCGATTCGCATGGCGCTTCCCGAGCTGACCCGTTATCCCGATGGCAATGGCTTCGAGCTGAAAAGCCGTCTGGCTGAGCGTTGCGGCGTGCAGATCAATCAGGTCACCCTGGGTAATGGTTCCAACGACATTCTCGATCTGGTGGCGCGCGCCTATCTGGCCCCTGGCCTGAATGCGGTGTTCAGCCAGTACGCCTTTGCCGTTTACCCCATCTCGACCCAGGCCGTAGGTGCCCAAGGCAAAGTGGTGCCGGCCAATGACTACGGTCACGACCTGGAAGCCATGCTGGCGGCTATCGACGCCAACACCCGGGTGGTGTTTGTCGCCAACCCGAACAACCCGACCGGCACCTGGTTCGGCCCCGACGCGCTGGAGCGTTTTCTCGCGCGCGTGCCCAGCAATGTACTGGTGGTGCTGGATGAGGCTTATATCGAATTCGCCGAAGGTGATGAGCTGCCGGATGGCCTCAAGTACTTGGCGCGTTACGACAACCTGCTGGTTTCGCGCACCTTCTCCAAGGCCTATGGCCTGGCGGCGCTGCGCGTCGGTTATGCGCTCAGCTCGGCACAGATCGCCGATGTGCTGAACCGTGTGCGCCAGCCATTCAACGTTAACAGCCTGGCCCTGGCCGCCGCCTGCGCGGCGCTGGATGATACCGATTACCTGGCGCAAAGCCGTCAGCTCAATGATGCTGGCATGGCGCAGCTGGAAGCCGGCCTGCGCGAGCTGGGCCTGAGCTGGATTCCGTCGAAAGGCAACTTTATTGCCGTGGATTTTGGCCGTGATACCGCAGCGATCAATCAGGCGCTGCTGCGTGCCGGGGTGATCGTGCGCCCGGTGGCCGGTTACGGTATGCCGAACTTCTTACGCGTATCGATTGGTTTGCCGGCTGAAAATGCGCGCTTCCTCGAGGCCCTGGCCAAGGTGCTGAGCGCGTGAGTGAGGTCAAGTCTGCTGTCACTCAGGTGCAATCTGTTGCCCCTAAGCTCGGCCGCCTGGTGGTTATTGGCCTGGGTCTGATTGGCGGCTCCTTCGCCAAAGGCTTGCGCGAGCGCGGCCTGTTTCGCGAAGTAATTGGTGTCGATCTGGACCCAGAGTCGCGCCGCCTGGCAGTTGAACTGGGGGTGGTTGATCGTTGTGAGTCCGACTTGGCAGCCGCTTGTCAGGGGGCTGATGTGATCCAGCTGGCGGTGCCTATCCTGGCCATGGAGAAGCTGCTGGCTGAACTGGCCAAGCTTGATCTGGGTGCGGCGGTGCTCACTGACGTGGGCAGCGCCAAAGGCAACGTGGTGCGCGCCACTCGCCTGGCGTTTACCGGCAAAGCGGTGCGCTTCGTGCCTGGGCACCCGATTGCCGGTTCCGAGCAGAGCGGGGTAGAGGCTTCCAATGCGCAGCTGTTCCGCCGCCACAAGGTCATCCTCACGCCCTGCGAGCAGAGCGACGAGCCTGCCCTGGAACTGGTCGACGCGCTGTGGCGTGAGCTGGGTGCGGATGTCGAGCATATGGAGGTCGAGCATCACGACCAGGTACTGGCTGCGACCAGCCATCTGCCGCACTTGCTGGCCTTTACCCTGGTCGACTCACTGGCCAAACGCAGTGAGAACCTGGAGATCTTTCGTTACGCCGCTGGTGGTTTCCGTGACTTCACGCGGATTGCCGGCAGTGATCCGGTCATGTGGCATGACATCTTCCTCGCCAACCGCGAGGCGGTGCTACGCACGCTGGACGTATTTCGCGACGACCTCGACGCCTTGCGCGACGCGGTTGACGCAGGGGATGGGCATCAATTGCTGGGCGTTTTCACTCGCGCCCGCGTGGCCCGTGAGCATTTCGGCAAAATTCTGGCCCGCAGGGCCTATGTGGACGCTATGCACTCGAACGATCTGGTTTTTCTGGCTAACCCTGGCGGCAAACTCTCCGGGCGTATTCGCGTTCCGGGCGACAAGTCCATCTCCCACCGCTCGATCATGCTCGGCTCGCTGGCCGAAGGCACCACGCATGTTGAAGGCTTTCTGGAGGGTGAAGATGCCCTGGCGACCATTCAGGCGTTTCGCGATATGGGTGTGGTCATCGAAGGCCCGCATCACGGCCGTGTTACCGTGCATGGGGTCGGTCTGCATGGTCTGAAGGCGCCCGTGGGTCCCCTGTATATGGGCAACTCCGGTACGTCGATGCGTCTGCTTTCTGGGCTGTTGGCAGCGCAGCCATTCGACACCACGCTGACCGGTGATCCCTCGCTGTCCAAGCGGCCGATGAATCGCGTGGCCAAGCCGCTGCGCGAAATGGGCGCAGTGATCGAAACCGGTCCGGAAGGTCGTCCGCCATTGATGATCAAGGGTGGCCAGCGCCTGACTGGCATGGACTACGAAATGCCCATGGCCAGCGCTCAGGTTAAATCCTGCCTGCTGCTGGCGGGTCTTTACGCCGCAGGTCGTACCTCGGTGACCGAGCCGGCGCCAACCCGTGACCACACTGAGCGTATGTTGCGTGGCTTTGGTTACCCCGTAACGGTGGATGGCAGCACGGCCAGCGTCGAGTCGGGGCACAAACTGACCGCCACGCATATTGAAGTGCCGGCGGATATTTCCTCGGCGGCATTCTTCCTGGTCGCCGGCAGCATTGCCGAAGATTCAGAGCTGGTGCTGGAACACGTCGGCATCAACCCGACCCGCACCGGCGTCATCGACATCCTTAAGCTGATGGGCGGCGACATCACCCTGGAAAACCAGCGTGAAGTGGGCGGTGAAATAGTGGCCGATATCCGCGTGCGCAGCGCCAAGCTGAAAGGCATCGATATTCCGGAAGACCTGGTGCCGCTGGCTATCGACGAATTCCCGGTGCTGTTTGTCGCGGCTTCCGTGGCTGAAGGGCGCACCGTGTTACGTGGCGCCGAAGAGCTGCGGGTCAAGGAGTCCGATCGGATTCAGGTAATGGCCGACGGTCTGATCGCGCTGGGCGTCAAGGCTGAGCCAACGCCGGATGGCATCATTATCGAAGGCGGCAGCATCGGTGGTGGCGAAGTCTGGGCCCATGGCGATCACCGTATTGCTATGTCCTTTAGCGTGGCCTCGCTGCGCGCCACTGCGCCGATCCGTATCCATGATTGCGCCAACGTCGCCACCTCGTTCCCTAATTTTCTTGCCTTGTCGGCTCAGGTCGGCATCCGCGTGGCCGAGGAGGGCAAGGCATGATCGTCGCTCCGGTTATCACCATCGACGGGCCGAGTGGCTCGGGCAAGGGCACTATTGCCGGCTTGCTGGCCAAGCAGCTGGGCTGGAATCTGCTGGATTCGGGGGCGCTGTATCGTTTGCTGGCCTTTGCTGCCGGTAACCACGGCGTCGATCTGACCAACGAAGAAGCGATGAAGCTGCTCGCCGCTCATCTGGATGTGCAATTCATTGCTGCCGGTGATGGCCATGGTCAGCGCATCATTCTTGAAGGTGAAGAGGTCACTGATCTGATCCGCAATGAGCAGGTCGGTGCCGGTGCTTCGCAGGTCGCCTCGCTGTCTGCCGTGCGTGAAGCACTGCTGCAGCGTCAGCAGGCGTTTCAGGAGATGCCGGGCCTGGTCGCCGATGGTCGCGATATGGGTACCGTGGTATTTCCCGATGCGCCGCTGAAGATTTTTCTCACCGCCAGCGCCGAGGAGCGCGCCCGTCGCCGCTACTTGCAGTTGAAGGCCAAGGGCGATGATGTTAATCTCGCGAGTCTTCTTGATGAGATTCAGGCGCGCGATGAGCGCGATACCCAGCGTGCAGTGGCGCCGCTCAAGCCGGCAGTCGATGCGATCCAGTTGGATTCCACTGAACTCTCCATCGAACAAGTGCTTGAACGAATTCTGAGTGAAGTCGCCAATCGCGATCTCGCCGGATGATAAGAGTCACAGCTGCTTAAGCTGACCGGCTCGCAAGGGGGCGTACGGGAGTCCAGTCTCAATCCCGTTTGCCTCTTTTTATATGAACGTACCCACATTGTCTGGAGTGTGGTTTGGGCGGATTCCCTGCCCTGAATCAACAGGAATTAAAATGAGCGAAAGCTTTGCTGAACTGTTTGAAGAAAGCCTAAAAACCCTGAACCTTCAGGCTGGCTCGATCATCACCGCTATCATCGTCGACATCGATTACCAAGCTGGTTGGGTAACCGTTCACGCTGGTTTGAAGTCTGAAGGCCTCATCCCGCTTGAGCAGTTCCACAACGACGCTGGCGAGCTGACCATCAAGGTCGGTGACGAAGTTCACGTTGCCCTGGACGCGGTTGAAGATGGCTTTGGTGAAACCAAGCTGTCCCGCGAAAAAGCCAAACGTGCTGAGTGCTGGATCGTTCTGGAAGCAGCTTTCGCCGCTGAGGAAGTGGTTACGGGCGTTATCAACGGTAAGGTTAAGGGCGGCTTCACTGTCGACGTTAACGGCATCCGTGCGTTCCTCCCAGGTTCCTTGGTCGATGTCCGTCCGGTGCGTGATACCACCCACCTGGAAGGCAAAGAGCTCGAATTCAAAGTCATCAAGCTGGACCAGAAGCGCAACAACGTTGTCGTTTCCCGCCGCAGCGTTCTGGAAGCCGAGAACAGCGCCGAGCGCGAAGCTCTGCTGGAATCCCTGCAGGAAGGTCAGCAAGTCAAAGGTATCGTCAAAAACCTCACCGACTACGGCGCGTTCGTGGATCTGGGTGGCGTCGACGGCCTGCTGCACATCACCGACATGGCTTGGAAGCGCATCAAGCATCCGTCGGAAATCGTCAACGTTGGCGATGAAATCGACGTCAAGATCCTCAAGTACGATCGCGAGCGCAACCGTGTTTCCCTCGGCCTCAAGCAGCTGGGCGAAGATCCATGGGTTGCCATCAAGGCGCGTTACCCGCAGGACACCCGTGTTACTGCGCGCGTAACCAACCTGACCGATTACGGCTGCTTCGCAGAGCTGGAAGAAGGCGTGGAAGGCCTGGTGCACGTATCCGAAATGGATTGGACCAACAAAAACATCCACCCGTCGAAAGTCGTTAACGTCGGCGACGAAGTGGAAGTTATGGTTCTGGATATCGACGAAGAGCGTCGTCGTATCTCCCTGGGTATCAAGCAGTGCAAAACTAACCCGTGGGAAGATTTCTCCGGTCAGTTCAACAAGGGCGACAAAATCTCCGGCACCATCAAGTCGATCACCGATTTCGGTATCTTCATTGGTCTGGATGGCGGCATCGACGGCCTCGTTCACCTGTCCGACATCTCCTGGAACGAAGTAGGCGAAGAAGCTGTACGCCGCTTCAAGAAAGGCGACGAGCTGGAAACCGTTATCCTCTCCGTTGATCCGGAGCGTGAGCGCATTTCCCTCGGCATCAAGCAGCTGGAAGAAGATCCGTTCTCCGACTACGTTGCAGTCAACGACAAAGGCACTATCGTTCGCGGTACTGTGAAAGAAGTTGACGCCAAGGGTGCAATCATCACTCTGGCTGATGGCATCGAAGCGACTCTGAAAGCCTCCGAAATCAGCCGTGACCGCGTTGAAGACGCGCGTAACGTGCTGAAAGAAGGCGAAGAGGTAGAAGCCAAGATCATCAGCGTTGACCGTAAGAGCCGCGTAATCAGCTTGTCGGTCAAGTCGAAAGACGTTGAAGACGAAAAAGAAGCCATCAAAGAAATGCGTAAGCAGGAAGTTGAAACTGCTGGTCCGACCACCATCGGTGATCTGATCCGTGCGCAAATGGAGAATCAGGGCTAATCCCTGCTTCACCTGAAAAAGGGCGACTTCGGTCGCCCTTTTTTGTGTTTGCCATCCATGGCAGCCGCCCCTTCGGGGCTGTTGCTGCGCGACGTCATAAATTGATCCAGGTAATTTCTTATGCCCTGAAAAGCGCTAAGGTGTTGTTTTATAGGCTGTTCAAAATCTGCAAGGCATGCTAAAACCTTCCTATCTAGTGATCTAGCCGCTTGAAAAAGAAGGGAAAACCATGACCAAGTCGGAGTTGATCGAGCGCATCGTTACCCATCAGGGGCAGCTCTCGTCGAAGGATGTTGAGTTGGCGATCAAGACCATGCTGGAGCAGATGTCTCAGGCATTGTCGACAGGCGACCGGATTGAGATTCGTGGTTTTGGCAGCTTCTCGCTGCATTACCGTGCGCCACGCGTTGGGCGTAACCCGAAGACTGGTGACTCGGTTCGGCTAGATGGCAAGTTTGTGCCGCACTTTAAGCCTGGGAAAGAGTTGCGCGACCGGGTGAATGAAGATGAATAACCGGGCCTAAGCTGCTGCCGGAGCGGAACTTTTTTCTTGAAATCGTCATTTCCCTAGCGTTGCTTTTCCGCCTACTGAGACTGGCTTCATCTTTTTATCATGGCATAACGCCGCCCTTCTGGGCTGTCGGATCAGTTGCAGCCTATCTCGTATCAATGTATGCCGTTTGGTCATGGATGTACCTCCCCTGAGTTAATGGATTAGCCGATGGATTTCCCCCGTATCTTTCATCATGGCGCGGCCGGCTCTTGCCATCGACTGCTTATGGATAACGCCAGCAGTTGGTTGGTTGCGGCTTATTCCAGCGGGCAAAAAACTCGGTAGGGGGCAAAGCTGGGGCGGGGCGGTTAGCCATCTACTTTCTCCATGAGTGCATCAACGAGGTGGAAGATATCATCTATCGGAAAAACACCGCGAAGTTGCGTCCCCGTCCCCTTGGGAAAATGACTGCAGGAGTGCAGGAGTGCAGGAGTGCAGGAGTGCAGGAGGTAGGGCGAAGCATGATGCCTGGGGCGAGAGTTAGGGGGGGGCAAAAACAGCCCCAGCTCGACCACCTCTCCATCATCCTCGACTCGCCATTGGCCAGTCCTTTCACTCAGGTTTACCGGGTGCTGGGTTTTTTCTGGGGGGGGGGGGGGGGGGGGCGAAGCCCTGTCGTGGGCCAAAAGAGGGTGCAGTCCTTTAGCGTTTCGTAATTTGATTACTGTCGATGATCATTGCTCGCGCCTAGCCACGGTCAGTCGCCTGGCTCAAGCTGCTCAGCCTGCAACCGTGTCGCTGGTAACGCTATGTGTTCCAGTAGCCGTATCGTCAACTATCTCAAAGCCATGCTTGGGGATGATCGGCCTGGCGTATTGTTTGTGGGTTATCAGGCTAAAGGTGCTGCTGGTCGGCAGATACTGCGGTTTGCACGCAAAGGCGGGTATGTGGAAATGGACGAGAAGTGCTATGCCATACGCGCTCAAGTGCATACCATAGACGGCTATTCGGCTCATTCAGATCAAAAAGGGCTTTTTAGACTTGTTACCGGTATGCGGCCAATGGCAGTCACAAGTGTGGATTGTACACGGGGTGTGCCCTAGGCGAAGGGGTAACTAAAGGTGCACTAATGTTGCGATGTCTTGAGAAGTAAGGACTTAGTGCAGTTATACCTGAATTATTTATAATTTCGAGGTCGTAATTTAATGAGTGACATGCAAACTCCAGGCAACCGCCAAGCTATCGTCCCACGATACGGCGATGAAATTGATCTGCTGGAGCTTTTTTATGGCCTGTGGGCACAAAAGTGGCTTATTATTCTGGTCTCCATATTGTGCGCCATAGGTGCGGCTATATATGCATTTTTTAGTACGCCGGTTTATGAGGCGCGAATTGCTGTACAGCCGCCTGCTCTCAGTGATATTGCCAGTTTCAACCAGGGTCGAATGGGTGATAACGCAAGAGGTAATGGCTTAAAACCATTTTTGGTAAAGGATGTTTATGCGATTTTTGTCAGAAACCTCCAGTCTGATAGATCTCGGCGTGATTTTTTTCGTGAGGTCTATTTGCCGTCTCTGGATGAGGTGCAGAGTTCTAGGTCTCGAGATAGCCTTTATAGGGATTTCAATAACAAGTTGAGTATCAATGTACCTGATAAAAACCAGCCGCAACGGTTTTCAGTTGCTTTCAACTATCATTCGCCCCAATTGGCTTCAGCTTGGGCAAAAGAGTTTATCGATCAGGTGGCTGAGCGGTCACTGACTGAAATGCTTGAAAACGCGGAGCGCGAACTTGCTGTGCAGGCGCGCAATATTGAGCAGCGGATCAAGTCTGAGCGGGTTGGTGCCAAGACTCGACGAGATGATCGAGTTGTTCAATTACAAGAGGCATTGGCGGTTGCAGAGGCAATAGGTTTGGACAATCCTCCTGTGATTACAGGGCGGGTTTCAAATGAAAGTGAGCTTTCCGCATTCATGGACGGCAGTCTAATGTACATGCGTGGAACTAGGGCTCTGCGTGCGGAAATGCAAGTTTTGCTTGAACGGCCATCCGATGATCCTTTTGTTCCAGAACTACGTGAGTTAGAAGCTAAGTATCAGGTGCTCACGAGTGTAAGTATTGATCCCGATAAGGTTGCAGTCTTTCGGCAGGACGGTGATATAGAGGTCCCAGATCAGCCTATTAAGCCTAAAAAAGCACTTGTCTTGGTTTTAGGTATTTTACTAGGTGGGGTGCTGGGTTTTTTTGCCGCGCTTATTCGCCTGGTGCTTGTAAGGCGTGCAGCCAAAGTCTAGTTTTTAGTAGGGCTGAAAGTCTCAGGTGGGTGCGCGCGCTTCATGAGTTTCTGAAAATATATTAAAATTGTGAATTTAAGTTAGATATACCGGAGTTTTTTAATGTCTCAGCAAAAGCAGTCCAGCATTAATAAGTTCAAAGATAAAGAAGCCCTCGTAGGTATCATCGGGCTTGGCTATGTCGGCCTACCCTTGATGTTGCGCTATAACGCTATTGGCTTCCGTGTGCTGGGCATAGACATTGATGAAAGCAAGGTGAGCAAGCTCAACGCTGGTCAGAGCTATATCGAACATATCCCCGCCGAGAAAATCTCGGCTGCCTGCCAAAGTGGCTTCGAAGCCACTACCGATTTCCGCCGTATTAGTGAGTGTGATGCTCTGATTCTCTGCGTGCCGACGCCATTGAATAAATATCGCGAGCCGGATATGAGCTTTGTGATCGACACTACCAATGCACTCAAACCCTATTTGCGTGCTGGTCAGATCGTTTCGCTAGAAAGCACTACCTACCCAGGCACGACAGAAGAAGAGTTGCTGTCGAGGGTCCAGGAAGGTGGCTTGGTTGTCGGCGAGTCGATCTTCCTAGTCTATTCGCCTGAGCGTGAAGATCCGGGTAACCCAAACTTCGAGACCCGTACCATCCCGAAAGTTATAGGCGGTCACACCCCGGCATGTTTGGAAGTGGGTATTGCTCTCTACGAGCAGGCGATCGACCAAGTAGTATCGGTCAGCTCAACTAAAGCGGCTGAAATGACCAAGTTATTGGAAAACATCCATCGCGCCGTCAATATCGGTCTGGTCAACGAGATGAAGATCGTTGCTGACCGCATGGGTATCGATATTTTTGAGGTGGTCGACGCTGCCGCGACCAAGCCGTTTGGCTTCACAGCCTATTACCCTGGCCCAGGTCTAGGTGGCCACTGTATTCCTATCGATCCCTTCTATCTGACCTGGAAAGCCCGCGAGTACGGCCTGCACACGCGTTTTATCGAACTGTCCGGTGAGGTCAACCAAGCCATGCCCGAATATGTGCTGAACAAATTGATGGGTGGCCTGAATAATAGCGGTAAAGCGGTGAAGGGCAGCAAAGTGCTTGTGCTTGGCATTGCCTACAAGAAGAACGTTGACGATATGCGCGAGTCACCTTCAGTAGAAATTATGGAGTTGATCGAGGCCAAGGGTGGCATCGTTGCCTACAGCGACCCCCATGTACCAGTTTTTCCTAAGATGCGCGAGCACCACTTCGAACTGAGCAGCCTGGCCTTGAATGCCGAAAGTCTCGCCAGTTTTGATGCTGTGGTTTTGGCTACCGACCACGATAAGTTCGACTATGAACTGATCAAGCAACACGCCAAGCTGGTTGTTGATAGTCGTGGTAAATATCGGGTTCCGGCTCCCCACATCATAAAAGCCTGATCACGATATTCCCAATAAAATTGTCCGGCAGGTTCTATTAGAAATCTGCCGAGTATTTATGCGACACAAGGAATACCCATGAAAAAATTCGCTCTGATTGGCGCTGCTGGTTACATTGCCCCTCGCCACATGCGTGCCATCAAGGACACTGGCAACGAGTTGGTCTGTGCTTACGACATCAATGACTCAGTCGGTATCATCGACAGCCTGTCGCCGCAGAGCGAGTTTTTTACCGAGTTTGAGCGTTTTTACGACTATGCCTGGAGCCTGAAGCGCGATCCGGCAACTGCACTTGACATCGTTTCGATCTGCTCTCCCAATTACTTGCACCACCCACATATTACCGCCGGCCTGCGTTTGGGCTGCGATGTGATTTGCGAAAAGCCCCTGGTACCAAGCGCTGCAATGCTGGATGACCTGCTACTCACCGAGAGGGAAACCGGCCGACGCCTCTGGAACATTCTGCAGTTGCGTCACCACCAAGCGATCATCGATCTGAAAGAGCAGGTTCAGGCTGGCAATCAGGACCACAAGCACGAAGTCGAGCTGACCTACATCACCAGCCGTGGCAAGTGGTACATGGAAAGCTGGAAGGGCGACCCGCGCAAATCCTTTGGCGTGGCGACCAATATTGGTGTGCACTTCTACGACATGCTGCACTTTATCTTCGGCAAGCTGCAGCGTAACGTCGTGCACTTTGTCAGCGAGTCTAAGGCCGCAGGCTATTTGGAGTATGAGCGTGCACGGGTGCGCTGGTTTCTTTCCATCGATGCCAATGACTTGCCAGAATCGGTTAAAGGCAAGAAGCCGACCTATCGTTCGATTACCTGTGACGGCGCTGAGATCGAATTCTCCGAAGGCTTCGCCGACCTGCACACCGTCAGCTACCAAGCCATTCTGGATGGCAAGGGTTACGGCATTGAGGACGCAAGGCACTGTGTAGAAACCGTGGAGACTATTCGTAGTCTGACACCCTGTCGCGCCCAGGATGGTGAAGGTCACCCCTTTCTTGTGCGCCTGAGAGGTTAATGGGTTTTTATATGGCTCATAAGATTGCTTTATTTGTATATGATTTTCCGCATAGGAAAAGTCATGATTTCATTATTGAGTTGGCTGTTAGGCGCGGTAAAAATTTCTGTGTGATTGCAGCGCCTAGAAAGGAGCTCAATGTTGATCGACGGAAATACTTTGATTGCTCTATTGGAATGGCACCCCCTATTTCAGCAGAAGAGCTTTGTCGTTATTTGGGCGTACCATACTTTTCTGTTGAACATGAGGATTGTTATAAAATAGAAGAGCTTCGAAAATGCTTTGATTTTGAGCTTGGTTTAATTGCAGGTGCACGAATAATTCCTGGCGATGTAATAAAAATATTCCCTAAAGGAATTGTGAATTTTCATCCGGGATTGATTCCTCAGACTTCGGGTCTAGACGCTTTTTACTATTCAGTTATTAAAAATGTTGAGATGGGTGTTACTGTTCATTTAATTGATGAGCGTGTTGATGCTGGGGGCTTAGTTTTTTTTGAGTCTCTGGATGTCGGCCTGACTGATACGCCAGAGATTGTTCAGTTTAATAACTATCAGCTTCAAATAAAAGCTTTGCGCCGCTTGATTGATATTTTAGATTTTGATGAGTTAAAGGTCGTGCCGCTCAATAGGCCATTTAAAAATTCTCCGCTTACATCGGAGCAGAAATTCGATGCGCTGAATGCTTACCCTGCATGGCGTGCTAGACAATATCATATTAGAGAGAGGCAGAAGTTATTTAAAGCTTGTGTGGTTGGTGACTTAAGGAGTGTTCTTGATGTTGTTGAGGTTTGCCCGGAGCTATTGGAGTCGGTGACGCCAGAGGGCTGGACGCCACTAATAATTTCTTCCTTTAACGGTCATATTGATATCGTTGAATATTTGCTCTCCAAGGGGGCGAATGTTAATGCTTGCGGATTTAAAGGTACTACGGTTTTTATGTATGCAAAGTCACAGTTTGTTAATAAGGTGGATGCGCTTCCTCCGCTTTTGAGTTTGCTGATAAGGTTCGGGGCAGATATTGATCGGTGCGACATGCATGGACTCACAGTCCTTGATTATGTGGAGCTCGCTGGTGATAAGCGATTGCTAGAAATTTTGCGAAGTTTGGAGATTCGAAAGTGATCCAGTTTATCGATCTTAAGGCCCAGTACCAAGCTTTGAAGTCATCAATTGACGCACGTATACATGAAGTGCTTGAGCATGGCCAGTACATTATGGGACCGGAAGTTGTTGAGCTCGAGGGTAAACTCGCCGCGTACACAGGCGCTAAGCACTGTATCACTGTCGCCAGCGGTACAGAGGCACTGCTTATCTCGCTGATGGCGCTGGGTATTAAGCCGGGTGACGAGATCATCACAACCCCGTTCACTTTCATTGCTACAGCAGAAGTGATCGCCATTCTCGGAGCTGTGCCAGTTTTTGTCGATATCGAACCCGATACCTGCAATATAAATTCCAGCCTAATCGAGGCTGCGATCACGCCGAAGACCCGAGTGATCATGCCAGTTAGCCTCTATGGTCAGCCGGCCGATATGGACGCAATTAATGCCATTGCTGACAAGCATGGGCTAGTGGTGATCGAAGATGCCGCTCAAAGCTTTGGTGCTGAGTACAAAGGCCGTAAGAGCTGCAACCTGTCTTCTATCGGTTGCACTAGCTTTTTCCCAAGTAAGCCGCTGGGTTGCTATGGCGATGGCGGTGCCATCTTCACCAGCGACGACAACTTGGCCAAGGCTATGCGCGAGATTCGTGTTCACGGTCAAGAGAAGCGTTACGTTCATACTCGCATTGGTGTGGGTGGACGTATGGATACCCTTCAGTGTGCAGTCGTCCTCGCCAAACTTGAGCGTTTTGATTGGGAGGTCGAGCAGCGCCTCAAAATAGGGGCGTGCTACAACGAGTTGCTGGCCGGCAAGGTATCAGTGGTAGCGCAGCGGCCCGACCGAACCAGTGTTTTTGCGCAATACACGGTTTTCGTCGAGAACCGCGAACAGGTGCAGGAAAAGCTGAAAGCGCTGGGTGTCCCGACGGCGGTGCATTATCCAGTGCCGCTCCATCTGCAGCCGGCATACCAAGAAAGTTGTCGGGTGCATGGGGCGGTAGCTGTAGCAGAAGAGAAGGCCACATGCGTGATGAGTCTACCCATGAGCCCGGATCTTACGGAGACTCATATGGGCGAGATTCTGCAGGCGTTGTTCTCGGCAACGGACGTATGAATTTTGCTCGGTGGGCAATAGGGTGGATGGCCTTGTAATGGCGATAAGCTGGTTCCAACGAATGATTGGACAGGGCGGCTTTGTGCGCTCGGTGTTGGTGCTTGTGAGTGGCGCAGCCTTTGCTCATGTCATTACCGCATTGGCATTGCCCATCCTTACCCGCCTTTACACCCCGGCCGACTTCAGCCTCCTCGCTGTATTTTCGAGTTTATTATCCATATTCGCAGTTGTAGCCTGCTTACGCTTCGACATCGCCATCCCGATGCCCGGGCGCGATGCCCAGGCGTTCAATCTACTGGCACTTGCCATGGGGTGTGCCGTATTAGTTTCGCTGGTTGCCGGTGTCTTGTTGCTGCTTGAGCCCTCGTGGTTGCCAGAAATCATCGGACGACTGGATTTGCAGCCATATCTCTGGCTATTACCGGTTGGTATCTTTTTGGCAGGCGCATATAGCGCGTTACAAAACTGGTTCGTGCGCGAAAAGGCGTTTTCATTAATTGCCCAGAGTCGGGTTGCGCAGTCAGCTGCGAGCGCAGGTACCCAGGTTGGCATGGCCGGTTTCGGTTTTGGCCCTATTGGCCTGCTGTTTGGTTATTTGCTGAATACGGGCGCGGCATTTCTGATTCTTGGGGTGCGGCTCCTGCGTCACGAGCATTTCAGGCAGAATGCAAAGGAACTGAGCTATTCGACACTTAAGTTGGCATGGCGTGATTACAGTCGTTTTCCGAAGTATTCGACATGGGAGGCTTTGGCTAACAGTGCAGCGATTCAGCTTCCGGTAATTATGGTCGCAGCTTTGGCGGCTGGTCCGGAGGCGGGTTATCTCCTCTTGGCGATGACAGTTATTCAGGCACCCATGTCCCTCTTTGGATCCGCAATCGGACAGGTTTATCTCTCGCGCGCACCTGAAGAGTATCGCGAAGGCCGTTTGGGTGACTTTACCGCTGATATTCTCGGGGGGCTGGTAAAGGCAGGTGTAGGTCCTCTGCTGGCTATAGGGATTCTTTCCCCTCTACTGTTCGAGGCAGTATTCGGCGAAGGCTGGGGGCGTGCAGGCTGGCTAGTGGCGTGGATGACACCATGGTTCGTCATGCAATTTATCGCTACACCTGTATCAATGGTTATACACGTTACTGGGCATCAGAAAGCCGCGTTCGCTCTGCAGCTATTTGGCTTGATCCTACGCGTGTCTTCGGTCTTGCTAGCAGTGCAATTTGCTAATACTCCTCTTAGTGAGGCTTATGCACTTTCGGGTGCATTATTTTACTCTATATATCTTTGGCTTGCGCTCAGGTGCGCGCAATGTAGTTGGGTTGTGATACGCGGAAGAGTAGTAAGCGGCCTTGGTGTGACGGGGGCTTGGATTGGGATTGCGTTGTTGCTTGCAATTGCTTGGGCATTAATTTTCGCAGGATAGATAGGGTCGTGGATGTCATGCAGCCAACGTTGAGTCCCATTCCGCCGCTGGTGATATATTATCGCCATGTATTAATTTCTACAGTGATTCTGTTTATATCTTCTGCTGTCTATTCTGGCGTGCTCAGCTACTGCCTTGCAGTATACGCATCAGTCGAGTGGGCTGAATATGGTTTTTCTTTTGGTGGTATTGATTTCATTGATGTGCTTGCTCTATGTTTTGTATTGGCTTTTTGGGCTGTTTTTTTGCCAAAAAAAATTCAATGCCCTTCGTCACTATTTTTGGTCGTGGTCTATCTTTTTGTTTGTGTACCGGCTGCTGTTGCGACAGTAGGACTACAGGCCCCCGATAGTGGCTTCTACTATCCGCTCCTATTTTCGGTGGCCATAGGGTTTGCAGTGGCATGTCTAGTAGCAAGAAGTTTAACGTGGCCAAGTCTGCCTCGAAAAGAAACCAAGGGTTTACTGTCTTTTATTTTGATTGCTTGGATTGCATGCCTGACTGTTTTGGTTGTTAAGTTTGGCTCTGTTATGAGCTTTTCTGGTTTGGATGAAATATACTTGCAGCGTGAGCGAGGCAAGGCAGGGGGGTTGTTTGAGGGTTACATACAAACTTATTTCGGATATGTGTTTTCACCATTTTTGTTGGCATTTGGTTTGGTAAGAAGGAACGTCTTTCTTGTGGTTGTCGGGTTCGTTGGGTCAGTTGTTATTTATATGATAACGGCAGAGAAAGCTGTCTTTATATATCCTTTCTTTATTCTGTCTTTGTTTTTTTGTATGCGGCTTAATGCGTTTTTTTTCTTGTCGCCCTCACTTATTGCTACGGTATTTTCCCTCTCTCTGTTCTTGGCTACGTTGTTTTACGAAAGCTCAGCGATAGCAGGCTTTGTAGCGTGGTATCTCGGTATTCGTTCACTTCTTGTTCCTGGTGTTTTCCTTGCGCACTATAGTAATTTTTTTGCTGACTATGGATATACGTTTGGGACTCATATAACGGGTGTTAATGTATTTTTAGAAACGCCGCTTAACTATTATCTGCACTCAAGGTGGCCGTCAATCGGTCATTTGGTGGGGGAGGAGTATTTGGGAATTCCTACATTAAATGCTAATGCCAATTTTCTAGCGGCCGATGGTTTGGCGAGTTTTGGTTTGTTTGGAGTGATTTTAGTATTTTTATTCTTTTCATTTTTCCTGGTTGTTCTGGATTGGGTTGCACGAGGGGTGCAGTCAGAGCTTGTGTTGCTTGTAATGTTACCGCTGTCGTTAACTCTGACAAATGGTTCTCTTTTTACTGGAATGCTTTCCTTTGGTGGTTTTTTCTTCTTAATGGTTTTTGCGTTATTCTTCAAGAAGGTTAACTGTAAAAATATTTCAAATGATGTGGTTGGGTTGAGGAAATAAAATGCTATCGCTGGCTTATGTTTATTCCAAGCTGCTCAAGAAAATTCGTGGCAATTCAATTGTTTTAAGTTGCATTCATGATACTTCAAAAATCGAATCAGGAAGCACCGTTGTTAACTCGACTGTATCCAGGTACTCGTTCTGCGGTTATGACTGTTCGATACTAAATTGCGACATCGGTGCCTTTTGCTCTATTGCAAGCCGGGTTTCAATTGGTGGGGTAAGGCATCCGACGGAGTTTGTTTCGACCAGTCCAGTGTTTTTATCTCACAAAGACAGTGTGAAAGCGAAATTTGCAAGCCATAAATATTTACCGGTTGTTCGGACAGCGGTTGGTAATGATGTATGGATCGGTGAAGGGGTGTTTGTAAAAGCCGGTATTACAATTGGTGACGGTGCCGTTATTGGAATGGGGGCTGTTGTTACGAAGGATGTTGCGCCTTATTCAATAGTTGCTGGAAATCCAGCGCGATTGATTCGCTTCCGATTCGATAATGATGTCGTTGAGGCCCTTCTTGAAATGAAATGGTGGAATTTTTCGGATTCCGAACTCTGCCGGTTGGGTGCCTCTTTCAACGATCCGCGCGCGCTGCTGCGTGCAGAAGGTTTTTTATGAAAATCGTTCATCTTTGTGTTTCTTGCTTTTATATTGATGGATATGCCTATCAAGAAAATGAACTGGTTGCTCAAAATGTTTTGGATGGTCATGAGGTAGTAGTAATAGCCTCCACGGAAACTTATGGTGAAGACCGGCGTATTTCGTACTTGGAGCCTGGGGAATATATTGGTAGCGATGGGGCAAAGGTTGTTCGTTTGCCCTATCGAAAATTCCTGCCGCATGCTGTGATGAGAAAATTAAGGATGCATCCTGGGGTATATGAGCTACTTGAAAGGGAGGCCCCAGATGTAATACTTTTTCATGGTCTTTGTGGTTGGGAGTTGCTTGCTGCTGCGAGTTATAAGTTGTCACATCCTGCCGTTAAGCTTTACGTGGACAGTCATGAGGATTTTAATAATAGTGCGCGGACTTTCATATCTAAGTATTTTTTGCACTTAAGCTTCTATCGTCCAATTATCAAGCGCTGTCTCTCTAGCATCGATAAGGTTCTATGTATTTCAGTCGATACAATTAATTTTGTACGCGATTTTTATGGTTTGCCACAAGCAGTGATTGAGTTTTTTCCGCTTGGTGGGAAGGTTTACGCGGATGATGAGTTTTCTGATAGGCGACTGAGAGTAAGAGAGCGCTATGGCATCTGCTCTGATGAGATTGTCTTTATTCAGTCGGGAAAGATTGATCGTACAAAGAAGCTATTAGAATCTTTATCTGAGTTTTCTGCTCTAGAAGGGCCTCATTTGCGTTTCTTTATTGCAGGTCACTTGCAGGGCGACATTGCAGATGCGGTGCAGGATTTTATTCATAAGGATTCCCGTATTCGTTTTTTGGGATGGAAGTCGCCTGACGAACTTCGTGACTTGCTCTGTGCTTCGGATGTTTATGTTCAGCCAGGCACTCAGTCGGCTACCATGCAAATGAGTCTATGTTGTCGATGTGCTGTGATACTTGATGATGTGCCTAGTCATAAGCCGTTTGTAAGTGATAATGGGTGGCTTGTGGGTAGTGGTATTTCACTCAAAGAGGCATTTCAGATCGCAGTGAAAAATAGCAAAGACTTGTCCTTGATGGCTCAAGGCTCGGCTGATATAGCGGCACACCATCTTGATTATAAGTCGCTTGCCGCCAGATTGTATCGTTAGTTTTGTTTTTATAATATTGATTTTGGTAGATATATAATTATGAATAATGATGGCCAGCGTCCCTATCAGATATGCATCAGTTGTATTATGGATACGAGTGATCCGGGGATTTCGTTTGATGCAAATGGAAATTGTGATTACTGTAATAACTTCAGGAGTGAAATTAAACCTAATTGGCATACTGATGCGCAGGGTGCTGCTGAGTTAGCTGTTTGGGCAGAGAAGATTAAGGCTGAAGGAAAAGGTAAAGATTTCGACTGCATCATTGGCTTGAGTGGTGGGCTGGATAGCTCTTATGCCGCTTATGTTGCCAAGGAAAAGATGGGGTTGCGTCCACTACTTTTCCACGTGGATGCGGGGTGGAACACTGATCAGGCGGTCGGGAATATCGAAAAACTGGTCGACGGATTGGGCCTCGATCTTTATACCGATGTGATTAATTGGCAGGAAATGAAGGATCTTCAGTTGGCCTTCCTGCGGTCGCAGATTGCAGATCAGGATTTGCCGCAGGACGGCGCTTTCTTTTCTTCTCTCTATAAGTTTGCCCGCAAGCATCAGATAAAGTATGTAATCACGGGGGCCAACTTCTCTACAGAGTGTTGCCGTGAGCCGGAGGAGTGGGGGGGGTATCCTGGAATTGACAAAACGCTTTTTCAAGATATTCATCGTAAATTTGGCACTCGCGAGTTAAAGACTTTTCCGTTGGTAGATATTTTTATCTACAAAGTGCTTTACCAGAAATTACTGGGTATGACTGTTGTCAAACCGCTCAACTTGGTTCCTTATATCAAGAAGGATGCTGAAGCTGAGCTTGAGCGCCTTTTTGGGTGGCAAAAATTTCAGCACAAACATCATGAGTCTCGGTTCACCCGGTTCTACGAAGACTACTGGATGCCTCGCAAATTCGGTTTCCACAAGCGTCGTGCGCATTTTTCCAGCCTGATCATGACTGGCCAGATGACCCGTGATGAAGCCTTGGCGCGTCTCTCTAAGCCGGAGATGGATGAGCATTTTCTTAAGCAGGAATTTGAGTATGTGGCCAACAAGCTTGGCCTCACCGTTGCGGAGCTTCAGGCGATATTTGAAGGCGAAAATAAAACCTATCGAGACTACAAGAACAAGCGTTGGTTCATCGGTGTTGGGGCAAATATAATGCGCAGGCTTGGCCTTGAGAGAAGGCTGTTCCGATGATCCATATTGTTGACTATGGGTTGGGCAACATTCAGGCCTTTGTGACGATGTACAAGCGCTTGGGTATAGAGACAGTGCGTGCCAAGACAGTGGATGATTTGCGTGATGTGCGCAGGCTTATCCTTCCGGGCGTTGGTGCATTTGATCATGCGATGGAGCTGCTAGATGCATCTGGAATGCGTCAGCCGCTGGAGCAATTGGTGCTAGACGATAAGATCCCTGTTTTAGGTATCTGTGTCGGGATGCAGATTCTGGCTTGCTCGAGCGAAGAGGGCGTTGGCACAGGCCTTGGCTGGATCGATGGCCGTGTCCGCAGTTTTGCTGGCAACGTCGCCTCGGCTGCATTGCCTATGCCCCACATGGGCTGGAATGATGTCGCTCCTGCAAGTGGTTCACCTTTGTTCAAGGGGCTTGAAGGCGATGCGCGCTTCTATTTTCTGCACTCATACTATTTTGAGTGCTCGGATGCCATAAATAGCGCGGCAAGGGCTGACTACGGTTTTCAGTTTGATTGCGCAGTACAGCGCGACAACGTTTATGGCGTGCAGTTTCACCCGGAAAAGAGTCATCACTGGGGGGCCGCGCTTTTGAAGAATTTCGCGGAGTTTTAAGATGCTGCGGCCGAGAATAATCCCTTGCTTGCTGGTTCATCAGGGCGGTCTGGTCAAGACAGTCGAATTTAAGGACCCTAAGTATGTTGGTGATCCAATCAATGCCGTCAAGATCTTCAATGAGAAAGAGGCGGACGAATTGGTTGTGCTGGATATCGACGCAACAGTCAATGGGGCTGAGCCCGACTATCGCATGATTGCCAATCTGGCCGCTGAGTGTCGTATGCCACTCTGTTATGGCGGCGGTGTGCGTAGCCCACAGCAAGCCAAGAAGATCATTGGTCTCGGTGTTGAGAAAGTCGCCATGAGCGCGGCGGCCGTAGAGAATGTGAGCCTTGTTACACGAACCGCCGACGCTGTTGGCCGGCAGAGCGTGGTGGTGGTATTGGATGTACGGAAGAGAACCGGGTTGTTCTCCAAAGGTTATGAAGTCTTCACTCGCAACGGTAAGCAGGTTCATAAGGGTGACCCGATTGAAATTGCTCTGAGAATGCAGGAAGCCGGAGCCGGGGAAATTGTGATCAATTCAATTGATCGGGACGGTCAGATGAAGGGTTATGACCTGGCGTTGGCTGCAAGAATGAGGCAGGAGTTGCGTGTTCCTCTCACACTTTTGGGGGGGGCTGGTTCGCACCAAGATATAGAGGCGCTGGTGGCTGAGTGTGGTGTAGTCGGTGCTTCAGCTGGCGGCCTGTTTGTTTTCAAGGGGCCCTATCGCGCGGTACTGATTAATTATCCCAACCCTGAACAGAAAGATGGGATTTGTCGCGCTGGCTTAGCTACACACTTTTCTAAATAAGCGAAATCTCATGTTCAAGAAAAAGACTCTTTTGATCAGCGGCGGCACCGGCTCCTTCGGTAATGCTGTTCTAAAAAATTTCCTCGACACTGATATCGCTGAAATCCGTATTTTTAGCCGTGATGAGAAAAAACAGGACGACATGCGCAAGCGCTATGCCAGTCCTAAGCTGAAGTTCTATATCGGCGATGTCCGTGATTACCAGAGCATCCTGAATGCCACGCGCGGTGTGGATTACATCTTTCATGCCGCTGCGTTGAAGCAGGTACCGTCCTGCGAATTTCACCCGCTGGAAGCGGTTAAGACCAACGTGCTGGGTACTGAAAACCTGCTGGAAGCTGCTATCCAGAATGGCGTCAAGCGTGTTGTTTGCCTGAGTACTGATAAGGCTGTTTACCCGATTAACGCCATGGGGATTTCCAAGGCGATGATGGAAAAGGTAATGGTTGCCAAGTCCCGTAATCTCGAAGGAACTGGCACGGTGATCTGCGGTACTCGCTACGGTAACGTCATGGCCTCGCGCGGCTCGGTTATTCCGCTGTTTATTGAGCAGATACGTGCAGGTACACCGCTGACCCTCACCGATCCGAACATGACGCGCTTTATGATGACCTTGGCGGATGCCGTGGATCTGGTGTTGTACGCCTTTGAGCATGGCAACAATGGCGATATGTTCGTGCAAAAGGCTCCCGCCGCTACAGTGGAGGTCTTGGCCAAGGCGCTGACTGCATTGGTTGGTAAGCCTGAACATCCGATTCAAGTGATCGGTACCCGTCATGGCGAGAAACTCTACGAGGCATTGCTTAGCCGTGAAGAAATGGCCTGTGCCGAGGATCGAGGTGAATACTTCCGTGTGCCGCCAGACCTAAGAGACCTGAATTACTCCAAGTTCGTGGAACAGGGGGAGGAAAAGATTTCCCGTACCGAGGATTACAACTCGCATAACACTGAACGCTTGGATGTTGAGGGTATGCAGCGCTTGCTGCTTAAGTTGGATTTCATGCGCGCCATTCAGCGTGGCGAATACGCAGCGGCCGAGGAATAAGCGATGAAAGTGCTGATCACGGGTGCTGATGGCTTTGTAGGCAAGAACTTGCTGGCTCACCTTGGTGAGCGCAGCGACATTGATGTGTTGCGTTTCACCCGCGATGATTCAATGGCTGTGCTGCCGGCCCTGGTGGCCCAAGCAGATTTCGTTTTCCACTTAGCAGGGGTTAATCGTCCCGAAGACCCTGATGAATTCAAGCGCGGCAATACAGATCTGACCCATGCGCTCTGCAATGCGATTGTATCCAGTGGTCGCCAGACTCCGTTGTTATATACCTCCTCCATCCAGGCGGAGCTGAACAACCCCTACGGGATCAGTAAACGTGGGGCTGAAGAAGCCATGCAACTGCTGGCTGCCCAGCATGGCTCGCCGGTCTATCTCTTTCGGTTGCCGAATGTATTTGGCAAGTGGGCGCGCCCAAACTACAACTCAGCGGTTGCGACTTTTTGCCACAATATTGCGCGTGATTTACCGGTACAGATCAATGATCCGCAGGCCCGTATCAGTCTTGTGTATATTGACGATGTAATTAAGTGTTTCATTGCCGTGATGGAGGGTCAGCAGGCTGGGCAATCCTTCGTTAATGTCACGCCGGAGTACAGCATTACTGTCGGCGAACTTGCAGAGCAACTAAATACCTTCCGCGACAGTCGTACGTCGATGATCACCGAGCCAGTTGGTACTGGTTTGATGAGGGCATTGTATTCCACTTATCTTAGTTATCTGCCACCCGAGCGCTTCACCTATGAAGTGCCGAAGTATGGCGATCAGCGTGGCGTATTCGTGGAAATGCTCAAGACCAAAGATTCCGGGCAGTTCTCCTATTTTACTGCTCATCCCGGTATCACCCGTGGCGGGCATTACCACCACTCCAAGACTGAAAAATTTCTGGTCATCAAGGGTAAGGCCTGTTTCCGGTTTCGCCAAATTGCATCGGGCGAGTTTTATGAGTTGTTCACCGATGGTGAGCAACCGGAAATCGTCGAGACAGTACCCGGTTGGACCCATGACATCACCAATGTCGGCGATGAGGAAATGATCGTGATGCTGTGGGCTAACGAGATTTTCGACCGTGAGCATCCAGACACCTTCACTCGTCCGGTTGGCACCAAAGCCTAAGTCGCTTTGAACAAGGATTTGCAATGAAAAAGCTGAAAGTTGTCACCGTGGTAGGCACTCGCCCGGAAATTATTCGTTTGTCGCGGGTTATGGCCAAACTGGACGAGCACTGTGAGCATGTGTTGGTGCATACCGGTCAGAATTACGACTATGAACTGAATCAGATTTTCTTTGATGATTTGGGGATTCGTAAACCGGATCACTTTCTTAACGCCGCAGGCGCATCAGGTGCCGAGACTATCGGCAATGTAATCATTGCTGTGGATCGTGTGCTGGCTGAAGTGCAACCCGAGGCTTTGCTGGTGTTGGGCGATACCAATAGCTGCATGGCGGTGATTCCAGCCAAGCGTCGCAAGATCCCGACTTTTCATATGGAAGCTGGTAACCGCTGCTTTGATATGCGCGTGCCTGAAGAAATCAACCGTCGAATCGTCGATCACACCGCTGATATTAATTTGACTTACAGCACCATTGCCCGCGATTACCTGCTGCGTGAGGGGCTACCGCCAGATATGGTGATTAAGACCGGTAGCCCGATGTTCGAAGTGCTCAATCACTACGGTGATGGCATTGAAGCTTCTGACGTACTAGAGCGGCTGGGGCTGGAAGCAGGCAAGTTTTTTGTGGTCAGCGCCCACCGCGAAGAAAACATCGATTCTGACCAGAACTTCCTCAAGCTGGTTGAGGTGCTCAATACTGTGGCTGAGCACTATGGCTACCCGGTGATCATCTCCACCCACCCGCGTACCCAGAAGCGCGTGGACGCTATGGGCGTGCAGTTTCATGCAAACGTGCGTCTACTCAAGCCGTTGGGGTTCAAGGACTACAATAAACTGCAGCTCACCGCCAAGGCGGTGCTGTCGGACAGTGGCACCATCAATGAAGAGTCCTCGATCCTCAACTTCCCGGCATTGAATATCCGTGAGGCCCATGAACGCCCGGAGGGCATGGAGGAAGCGGCGGTGATGATGGTCGGGCTGGAGGTTGAGCGCGTAATGCAGGCGCTACAAATTCTGGAAAGCCAGGTCCGTGGGGAAGAACGCAGCCTGCGCCTGGTGGGCGAATATAGCATGCCTAACGTGGCCGACAAGGTAGTACGCATCGTGCACAGTTATCGTGACTATGTGATGCGTACTGTCTGGAAGAGGTACTGAGTCGCGTGGCTATTCGTGTTCTCTTGCTAACACAGTGGTTCGAACCTGAGCCAACTTTCAAAGGTATGGACTTTGCTCGTGAGTTGATTAGGCAGGGTTTCGAGGTTGAGGTTGTGACCGGGTTTCCCAATTACCCGGGCGGTAAGATCTATCCTGGCTACAGGCTCAAGTGGCTGCAACGCGAGCTGATTGATGGTGTCCGGGTGACGCGCTTACCGCTTTATCCCAGTCATGATCAGGGCGCAGTGGGACGAGTGCTCAATTATGTGAGTTTCGCAGCTAGCTCTCTGTTTTACGGTTTGTTCGCCGCCAAGCGTCCAGATGTTATCTATGCCTACCATCCACCCCTTACCGTGGGCATCACGGCGGTACTGATTCGTCTGTTTCGTCGCGTGCCAGTCGCCTACGATATTCAGGACATGTGGCCAGATACCTTACGTGCCACGGGGATGTTTTCCAACGAGAAAGCTCTGAGCGTTGTATCTCGAGTATGTGATTGGGTCTATCGACGAGCGGATCAATTGGTGGTTTTGTCACCAGGCTTCAAACGGCTGTTGATCGAACGAGGCGTGCCGGCTGACAAAATCGAGGTGATCTACAACTGGTGCGCCGAAGATTCACTGACGGCTTCGCATGGGGTTGTCCCTACTGAGTTTTTTGGCAAGGATAAGTTTCGTATTCTGTTCGCCGGAAATATGGGCAAGGCACAGGCGCTGGATGCAGTGCTAGCTGCTGCCAAGTTACTGCAGCAGCTAGCCCCGGACTTGATCTTTGTCTTCCTCGGCGGTGGTGTAGAAGTGAAGCGTCTGCAACAACTTGCTATAGAACAGTCTCTTTCCAACGTAACTTTCCTCCCCCCCGTGCCAATGACTGAGGTTGGTAATTATCTCAGCGCTGCGGACGCGCTTATGGTGCACCTGAAAAAAGATCCTCTGTTCACCATCACTATTCCATCCAAGACCCAGGCCTACATGGCAGTTGGCAAACCGATCCTGATGGCGGTAGATGGCGACGCTGCTGATCTGATACGAGACAGTTGCTGTGGTCAAATCGCGGAGTCAGAAAATCCTCAGGCAATTGCAGATGCCGCGTTGTCCTTGATGCAAGCTAGCTCAGACGAGCGCAATGCAATGGCATTAAACAGCCGTCGCTTTTATCAGGAAAAGCTTGCCTTGAACGTGGGTGCTGGCCGCTTTGGGCAGATATTCAAAAAATTGGCTAGGGCAAAGAAAGTCTGATGTTTAAACGTCCGTTCGACATAATAGCTTCGGCCTTTGGCCTCATGTTGCTCTCACCTGTTATCGCGGTTGTTGCCTGGAAGGTCAGTCGCAAACTTGGCTCTCCTGTACTGTTTCGTCAGGTACGTCCGGGCCTGAATGGCAAGCCATTCGAAATGATCAAGTTCCGCACCATGCGTGATGCTATTGATGAAGCAGGTAACCCGTTACCTGATTCTGAACGCATGACTCCGTTTGGCAGTTTTCTGCGCTCCAGTAGCCTGGACGAGTTGCCGGAGTTGTGGAACGTGCTCAAAGGCGATATGAGCTTGGTCGGTCCGCGTCCGCTGCTTATGGAGTATCTGCCGCTTTACAGTCCCGAGCAGTATCGACGTCATGAGGTACGCCCAGGAGTGACCGGCTGGGCTCAGATCAATGGTCGTAATGCCCTGAGTTGGGACGAGAAGTTTAAGCTGGATATTTGGTACGTGGACAATCGTTCATTCTTGCTGGATTTGAAAATCATCCTCTTGACCATCAAAAAAGTAATTGTGCGCGACGGTATCAGTGCGGATGGGGAGGCAACCATGGCCAAATTCACTGGCAGAAAGTCGTGATGAAACTGGCCATTCTAGGGGCAAGTGGGCATGGCAAAGTAGTCGCTGATACCGCCGAATGTTGTGGGTGGCAGACTGTTGAGTTTTTTGATGATGCTTGGCCTGGACTTCAGAAAAATGCTGTTTGGTCGGTTGTGGGCGATAGCGCCGCTCTAATGGCCCGGTTAGCCGACTTTGATGGTGTTGTGGTGGCTATCGGTAATAACTGTATTCGCTACGCAAAACTACTTGAGTTGCAGGCGGCGGGGGCTTGCGTGGTTACAGTGGTTCATCCCGGCGCCATCGTCAGTCGCTACGCCGCTATTGGTCAGGGAACGGTGATATTTGCTGGGGCTGTGGTGAACGCCAAGGCATGTATAGGTCAGGGTGCCATTCTCAATACTGGCTGCAGCATCGATCATGACTGTGCGTTGGGCGATGCTGTGCATATTAGCCCCGGTGCACGGCTAGCTGGTGGTGTGTATGTGGGTGACTTGAGTTGGATCGGTATCGGTGCCTGCGTTCGTCAATTGGTCCGCATCGGTGAGCGCGTAATGGTTGGCGCGGGTTCGGCGGTTGTCAGTGATATTCCGAATGATGTAACCGTGGCTGGTGTGCCAGCCAAAAGGATGAGGTAACCAGAGGTTTTATGCTCAACACCCCGTTTTCCCCTTGGCCCTCGTTCTCTGAGGAAGAGGCCAATGCCGTTCGCAATGTAATTCTCTCTAACAAGGTCAACTACTGGACGGGGCATGAGTGCCGTGAGTTCGAGAAAGAATTTGCAGCATGGGCTGGCAGCGAGCACGCCATTGCCTTGGCCAATGGCACCGTTGCTTTGGACCTGGCTCTGCAGGCATTGGGTATAGGCGCTGGTGATGAGGTGGTTGTTACGCCGCGCACCTTCCTCGCTTCGGTGTCGAGCATTGTCAATGCTGGGGCGATACCGGTTTTTGCAGATGTCGATAGCGAGTCGCAGAACATCACCGCCGACACCATCTGCACCGTGCTCACACCGCGAACTCGCGCAATTATTTGCGTGCATCTAGCTGGTTGGCCCTGCGATATGGACCCTATCATGGCGCTGGCCGCCGAACACGATCTGAAAGTGATCGAGGATTGCGCCCAAGCGCATGGCGCGCACTACAAAGGCCGCCCGGTTGGCTCGATTGCTCATATCGGTGCCTGGTCGTTCTGCCAGGACAAGATAATGACTACTGGCGGTGAGGGCGGCATGGTCACCACCAACGATCGCGCTCTGTGGTCACGCATGTGGTCGATCAAGGATCACGGCAAATCTTGGGAAGCAGTTTACGAGCGTCAACATGCGCCGGGCTTTCGTTGGCTTCATGAAAGCTTTGGCACTAATTGGCGGATGATGGAAGTTCAGGCTGTTATTGGCCGTATTCAATTGCAGCGTATGCAAAGTTGGCACGCGCAACGCTTGGCCAATGCTCAACGTATCTGGTCAACCGCACATGTGTTCCCCGGTTTACGTGTGCCTGTGCCGCCTGCTGATATCACACACGCGGCCTACAAGTGTTATGTTTTTGTTGAGCCGGCTGCTTTGAAACCAGGTTGGGATCGTGACCGTATCCTCAATGAAATCAGCGCTAGGGGCGTGCCTTGTTTCTCGGGCTCGTGCTCCGAGGTGTATTTGGAGAAGGCTTTCGATGATACCGGTTGGCGTCCGGTAGATCGCTTGCCTGTTGCCAAAGTGCTGGGCGAAACCAGCATGATGTTCTTGGTTCATCCGACGCTTACAGAAGCAGAAATTAATAAAACTTGCGATGTTCTGTCTCAAGTAATACGTGAGGCTTGTTAATTTCGGTTGTCTTTATAATGGGTGAGAAATCATAGTGTTATTATTTGCTGAGAGGTTGCGCAGTCGTCTGGTTAGTTTGCCACGACGTCAAAAGCGACTGATTCAAGTGGCCATGGATGTGGTCCTCGTCTGGAGTGCGCTTTGGCTGGCTTTTGTTGTGCGCTTGGGCGATAGCCAGTCTATTGAGCCTCTCGGAGGACATGCCTGGTTGTTCGCTCTGGCGCCGTTGATCGCCATTCCGATGTTTATTCGTTTTGGCATGTACCGCGCTGTTATGCGCTATTTTGGCAACGATGCGCTACTGGCTATTGGCAAAGCTGTCACACTTTCGGCGTTATTACTGGCGCTGGCTGTTTATTGGTATCCGGCGGCGCCCAAGCTTATCCCACGTTCAATGGTTTTCAACTACTGGTGGTTGAGTCTGGTATTGGTCGGTGGGTTACGCTTGATGATGCGCCAGTATTTTATGGGGGATTGGTTCTCTGCCGACCAGCCAACTAGGCTACAAGGCCGTGAAAGCGTTTTGCCCAAAGTCGCTATATATGGTGCAGGTGCGGCGGGCAACCAGTTGGTTGCTGCGCTTAGGTTGGGGCGCGCTATGCGCCCGGTAGCCTTTATTGATGATGATTCGGGTATTGCCAATCGCACGATTGCGGGCTTGCGGGTATACACCTCTAAGCATATCCAGCAAATGATTGATGAAACGGGGGCTGATGAGATTCTCTTGGCCATGCCTTCAGCCTCGCGTGGGCGTCGTCGGCAGATTCTTGAAGAACTAGAGCGTTTTCCGCTTCACGTACGTAGCATTCCTGGTTTCATGGACCTGGCCAGTGGGCGGGTCAAGGTTGAAGATGTTCAAGAAGTCGACATTGCCGATCTGCTTGGCCGTGATGCCGTACCGCCACAGCAAGCGTTGTTCGAGCGCTGTATCCGTAATCAGGTGGTGATGGTGACCGGGGCTGGAGGCTCCATTGGTTCTGAGCTTTGCCGGCAGATTTTACTGAATGGTCCTGCAACCCTTTTGCTGTTCGAACACAGCGAATTCAATCTATACAGCATTCACAGTGAGCTGGAGGCGAGGGTAAAGCGTGAGTCGTTACCGTTGCGTCTGGTACCGATTCTGGGCTCGATTCGTAACGCCTCGCGTCTGGCTGATGTGATGTGCACCTGGAAGGTCAATACGGTTTACCACGCAGCGGCTTACAAGCATGTACCGATGGTGGAGCACAATATTGCCGAGGGCGTGCTGAACAACCTGATGGGGACGCTCAATACTGCGCAGGCGGCGGTCAAGGCGGGAGTAACCAATTTTGTGTTGATTTCCACTGACAAGGCGGTGCGGCCGACTAACGTAATGGGCAGCACCAAGCGATTGGCCGAGATGGTGTTGCAGGCGCTCAGCCGTGAGTCTGCGCCGGTGTTGTTCGCTGATGATGAGGCCGTGCATCAGCTCAATAAGACGCGCTTTACCATGGTGCGCTTTGGTAATGTTTTAGGCTCGTCTGGCTCGGTGATTCCGCTATTTCATGAGCAGATCCGTAAGGGGGGGCCGGTCACGGTTACCCACCCGAATATCACGCGTTACTTTATGACCATTCCCGAGGCCGCGCAGTTGGTCATTCAAGCGGGGTCTATGGGCGAGGGCGGTGATGTATTCGTTCTCGATATGGGCGAGCCGGTGAAAATTGCTGTGCTGGCCGAGAAAATGATTCACCTCAGCGGGCTGAGTGTAAAGTCGGATAAAACCCCACACGGCGATATTGCCATTGAGTTCACCGGCCTGCGACCAGGCGAGAAACTCTACGAAGAGCTGCTGATTGGCGATAACGTCAGCCCAACCGAACATCCAATGATCATGCGGGCCAATGAAGAGCATTTGCCTTGGGAGCAATTCAAGGAGCGTCTGGGCGAGTTGCTGGCTGCAGTTGAGTGCGATGACTATGAACGTGTGCGGCAGTTGCTGAGGGAGACCGTCAACGGCTACAAACCCGAGGGTGAGATTGTTGACTGGATCCATGTTAAGCGCGGTGTTGAGCCCTAGTCCGCTCTGTGAGGTGATGAAAATTCCAGTGATTTGACAACTGGATGACAGCAGCTAGTTTTCAAGGGCGTGGAGAGGGAAGTCCCACGCTTTGAGAAAAACTAACGTAAGGATACGCATATGCTGAAAGTCAAACTGTCGTCACTGTTGTTCGCTCTGCTGGCCACCTTTTCTGTTGCAAGCATTGCTGCTGAAACCCCCGCGCAACAAGCACCTTCTGCTGCAGTAACTGAAGCCACCCCAATCAATAAGATCAATCTCAATACGGCTGATGCCGCCACCTTGCAGCGTGAGCTGACAGGTATTGGTGAGGTCAAGGCGCAGGCGATTGTGGCTTATCGTGATGAGCACGGTGACTTTGCTTCAGTAGATGAGCTGCTGGAGGTCAAGGGTATTGGGGAGGCTACGCTGGAGAAGAACCGCGACAAGTTGATTATCAACTGACGCATTGATCTGTTGTGCTGAACAAGGCCGGTTATCAACCGGCCTTTTTGTTTTCTGGCTGAAGTGTGCCGCGTATTAACAGTGAGGATTTATGTTGTGGTCTGCAGTCGCGGCAGATGCGGTGGTGGTCTTTCATCTGCTGTTTATTCTGTTTGCCTTGCTGGGCGGCTTGCTGGTGTGGCGGTGGCGCAGCTTGATCTGGCTGCATGTGCCAGCCGCTATGTGGGGTGTGCTGGTGGAGTTGATGCACTGGCCCTGTCCATTGACTCCGCTGGAGCAGAGTTTGCGGCAGGCCGCCGGGCAGGCGGGGTACCGCGGTGGTTTTGTTGAGCACTACCTGCTGCCGATCATCTACCCGGCTGGTTTGACCCCGCAGATTCAGGTGGTCTTGGGGCTGATTGTGCTGCTGCTCAATGGCCTTATCTATGCCGCAATTCTCAGGCAACGCTGGCGGCGCTTGTGAGTGGGGCTTAGGCCGCCTTATTCAGATGGATGATGGTGTGCGGGCAAGATAATTTCCCCAGCTACACTGGCCCCATCAATCACAGCAGCAAAGGCAGCTTTCTATGCAAAATCGCATGATGATCACCGGCGCGGGTTCAGGTTTGGGGCGTGAGATTGCCCTGCGTTGGGCGCGTGAGGGCTGGCAGTTGGCGCTGTCGGATGTCAATGAACCAGGATTGGTGGAAACCCTGCAACTGGTGCGTGAGGCGGGTGGTGATGGCTTCACCCAGCGCTGCGATGTGCGCGATTACAGCCAGCTGACGGCGTTTGCGCAGGCCTGTGAAGAGAAACTGGGTGGCATTGATGTGATCGTCAACAACGCCGGCGTGGCGTCTGGTGGGTTCTTCAGTGAGCTGTCGCTGGAGGATTGGGATTGGCAGATCGCGATCAACCTGATGGGCGTGGTCAAGGGCTGCAAGGCTTTCCTGCCCTTGCTGGAAAAGAGCAAAGGCAAGATCGTCAATATCGCCTCCATGGCGGCTTTGATGCAGGGGCCGGCGATGAGCAACTACAACGTGGCCAAGGCCGGTGTAGTGGCCCTGTCGGAAAGCCTGCTGATCGAATTGAAGCTGCATGAAGTCAGTGTGCATGTGGTGTGCCCATCGTTCTTTCAGACCAACCTGCTGGATTCCTTCCGTGGCCCAACGCCAGCGATGAAGGCGCAGGTCGGCAAGCTGCTGGAAAGCTCACCGATCAGTGCGGCGGATATTGCCGACTACATCTATCAGGAAATTGCCAAGGGCGAGTTTATGATCCTGCCCCACGAGCAGGGCCGTATGGCCTGGGCCGTTAAGCAGAAGAACCCACAGTTGCTGTACAACGAAATGACCGCCATGGCCGACAAGATGCGTGCTCCACGCAGCAAGTGATGCCAGTGTGAGGGTGATCTTGTTGATCACTCGGTCAGCTTAATCGGTGCTTGGGCTTGCCTGCTGCGGGCTCGGGCGTTAGGGTTTGCGGTCATGTCGGCATGGCCGCGAAACTGATGGTATTTCTGTGAAACCTTTCCCGCGGGCCCTGTTGTTGCTGGCCCTGGTTCTGGCTGCAATCAACTTGCGGCCCGGCATCACCTCCCTGGCACCGCTGATCGAGCGGATTGCCGAAGAACTGGCCTTGAGCCGCAGCCTGATCAGCCTGACGACTGCCTTGCCGGTACTGTGCATGGGCTTGCTGGCACCCTTCGCGCCACGCCTGGCTGTGCGTTTTGGGCTCGAGCGCACCATTGCCCTGTGTATGGCATTGATTGCCGCTGCGCTGCTGCTACGCCTAATCGGACATGCCAGTGCCATTCTGATCGGCAGTGCGGTGTTGCTGGGGGCGGCCATCGCGGTTGCGGGGCCGCTGCTCTCGGGGTTTATCAAGCGTCATTTCGCCGGGCGTATGGGCAGCGTGGTGGGGTGGTATTCGCTGAGCATGGCTATTGGCGGCGCTGGCGGCGCGGTGCTGACCGTGCCGGCCACTCAGTGGCTGAGCGATGACTGGACCCATGGGCTGGCCGTGTGGGCCCTCCCGGCGGTGTTGGGCGTGGTGCTCTGGCTGTGCCTGCCCAATCGCGCCGAAGCGGATGCTGACGCTGCGGGTACCGGCCTGCCCTGGGGCAGCCCGCGAGCCTGGCTGATCAGTGCATTCTTTGCCATTCAGGCGGGGCTGTTCTATGCCCTGGCCACCTGGGCGGTGGCGCGGTATCACGAGGCTGGGTTGAGCGTGTTGCACAGCAACAGCTTGTTCAGTGTGTCGATGCTGATGGGCTTGCCCAGTTCATTCCTGCTGCCTTGGTTGGCGCAACGGTTCCACAATCGCTATCTGTTGCTGATGGGATGTGGTCTGTTGTCATCGGTCAGTCTGATCATGATCACCTTCCAGCCGACTGTACTGCCCGAGCTCTGGGCGGTGACCATCGGCTTTGGCCTGGGCGGCTCATTTGCTCTGTCCCTGGTATTGCCGTTGTATGAAGCAGGCTCGCCACTGGCGGTCAGCCGCTGGACGGCGATGATGCTGTGCATGGGTTACAGCCTGGCGTGCCTGACTCCGGTGCTGACCGGTCTGGCCCGCGATCTGGCGGGTAGTTATCAGCTGCCATTTATGGTGCTCACAGTGCTGGCGTTACTGATGACGCTGCTGGCCTGGCTGATGCGCCATGGCCCGTCGCGCAATTCTGGCTGAGGCGGGTTTTGCCGCTGATAACGCTTATTTGGCAGCAGTTCCTTCCTTGGCCTCCGGGGCTGTGATAGAAGGCAGCCTTGATTTGCTGGAGTGCCTGCGTGGAGTCGGAATCCATCGTTTATGGTTGCATCCGTGACTGGCCGTCGGATAGCCCGGCGGAAAGCCGTTTGCGCCGTGAGATCAATCGCCAGGTGCTCGATGAGCTGCCGACGGGCGATGCCTGGAGTTTTCTCGGTAGGGAAATGTTTGCCTGTTGCGAGCAGCCGGGTGATGGCCTATACCAGACTCAGGTGATCCACTTCGGCGCCAGCTATCGCACGGTGGAGTATGAGTGGAGCCTGTGGATCAAGCAGTTCGAGGCGTTGCTCAAACGCCTGTACTGGGCCAGCGCGGTGGTGCATCTGGAAACCGAGCTGAACGGCACGCACACCTTTCGCTGGGAGTCGGATAACGGCTTTCACAGCCCGCAGGAAGGCGAGTTGCGTGTGCGTTGCGCGTGGGAGCGCGAGGGTGGGTTACGCGGTTAACCGCCTTTAATCGTCCAGCCCTTCAAGTGCATCCAGCCATTCTTTCGGTACATCACGCTTCAACGCCAGCTGGCATTGCTGGCTGTCCGCATCGAACACAATCACTGCCTGGCCTTTGCTCAATGCGTGACGTACCCGTTCGATACGCGTATCCAGCGGGGTTTCGTCGCCGTTGTCGGTGCCGTCACGGGTGACGAAGTCTTCGATCAGGCGGGTCAGGGTGTCAGCTTCAAGCAGGTGATAGGGGATCAGCACGGTAGGGTCTCCAAAAGGCAGCGCGATCCTAACGTGCGCCGTCCAGCCTGGCCATGTTTGCCGTGCAGTTACTGGACGGAGGGTTCAGTAGGCAGCAGGTAGGTTTCCAGAGTGCTGTACAGCTTGGCGCTGTCCAGCGGTTTGCCGAGGAAGTCATTCATTCCGGAGTCGACTCCGTGCTGGCGGTGTTCATCGAGGATATGTGCGGTCAGCGCGATGATCGGCACCGCTGGCAGGTTGTTCTGGCGCTCCAGGCGGCGGATCTGCCGGGTGGCTTCGAAGCCATCCATTTCCGGCATTTCACAGTCCATCAGGATCAGTTGCGTGGCGCTCGGGTCGCGCTGGTATTCGTTGAGTGCCGCCAGGCCGTTGGTAACCAGGCGCACGTTGTAGCCGCGTTTTTTCAGAAAGCCTTGGACGACCAGCTGATTTACCGGGTTGTCTTCAGCCACCAGGATGCAGGGCGCACTACCGGTGTCGGTGTGGGTTTTCGGTAGCGGTTTGATCTCCGCAGCACGCGGTTCTTCATAGAGTTCCAGCAGTGCACTGCGCAGGGCATTGATCGCCAGCGGCTGCGGCAGGCCGAGCAGGCGCAAGCCGCCAGAGTTGGGCAATTGCTGACATTGCTCCGGGGCGCAGAGCAGCAGCACGCGCTGACCCGATTGCAGCAACGGGCGCAGCGAATCCAGCCAGTGCTGGATACTGCCTGGCCACGGCGCCATCAGCACCAGCAGCGGCGGTGCGGCGAAATCTTCCAGGTAGCCGTGCAGGGTTTCCGGGTTCTGGCAGCGCTCGGTGCGCATGCCCCAGCGCCCGAGCAGGCGGCTCAGGGCATCCAGGCCCAGGCCATCGAGTGAGGTGAGCAGCGCAGTGCGGCCCTTGAGCAACTCATGCAGTGGGTCGGTGGGCAACGGTTCGTCAGCCTGTGGAATATCGAAGGCAAAGCGTGTGCCCTGGCCCGGGGTGCTTTGCACCTCGATACGGCCGCCCATCATCTCCACCAGCTCCTTGCTGATCGCCAGGCCCAGGCCGCTGCCGCCATAGCGGCGGGTGGTGCTGGAGTCGCCCTGGGCGAAGGATTCGAACAACTGGGTCAGAGCCTGGTCGCTGATGCCGATACCGCTGTCGCTGATGGCGAACACCAGATGCGGATTGCCCTGGGAGTCATTGCGCCGGCAGACGTTCAGCGCCACATGACCTTCGGCGGTGAATTTCAGGGCGTTGCTGAGCAGGTTCATCAGCACCTGCTTGAGCCGTGTCGGATCGCCCTGGGCGCGGCGCGGTACGCCACTTTCCAGGCTGACGTAGAGGCGCAGGCGCTTGTCCAGGGCTTGTCCGGTGAACAGGCTGAGGGTGTCGGAAATCAGCTCCTCCAGATCGAACTCGATATGTTCCAGGCTGAGCTTGCCGGATTCGATGCGCGCGTAATCGAGGATGTCGTTGATCACCGCCATCAGCGAGCTGCCGGAGCTGGAAATGGTGTCGACATAGAAACGCTGGCTGCGATCCAGCGGCGTTTCCTTGAGCAGCTGCAGCATGCCCAGCACGCCATTGAGCGGGGTGCGGATTTCGTGGCTCATCTTGGCCAGGAAGCGGCTCTTGGCCAGGTTCTCGATTTCCGCCTGCTCGGCGGCGCGGCGCGACTGGAAGCCTTCCTCCTTGAGCAGGTTGATGCGATCGGCCAGGCCGATGGACAGGGTGATCAGTTCGATGGTCACACCAATTTTCACCGCCGTAGCACCGAACACCCCCAGCACTTCCAGGCCCAGCGAGCCGGTGGTGGCCTGAATAAAGGCGAACAGCAGGATGGCCCAGGCCAGGGTGTAGTAGGAGCCGTAGCGTACGCCGCGGCGCCAGATATACAGGCCGGTGAGCAACAGGGTCAGCGAGACCAGTGAAACCGTGACGCTGGCGAGGATATTCCAGGCGCTGAAGCCGATCAGTGGCACTGACAACAGGCAGCCGGCACACACCAGCATCAGCAGGCGCAGGCCCGTATCCAGGCGTGGGAAGTACTGCGGCGCATGCAGGAAATGCCGGCTGAACTGAATCGCCGTCAGGCAGTGCAGGTACATCAGGATGTAGATGCTTACTGACTGGAAGGCCACATGCTCAGGCAGCAGTTTGAACAACATGCCGTCAAAGCAGGCCGCCAGCACACCGACGTTGAGGTTGTAGGCCAGGTACCAGAAGTAGGCGGATTCGCGCAGTGAAATAAACAGGAACAGGTTGTAGCAGAACATCGCAAACAGCACGCCATAGAACGCGCCGTTGAAGCCCATAAGGTTTTCCTGGGCGGCGGCGCTGGCCTGGTAGGTGCTGAAGAACACCGGCATGAAGATCGTGCTGCTGGTTTTCACCCGAATCAGTAGCGTGCTCTCGCCGGTGGGCAGTTCAAGTGGGAACCAGAAGTTGCGCACCTGCACCGGGCGCTGGGAGAAGGCATAACGGTCGCCGCTTTCCTGCATCTGCCACTGGCCATCGGCATGGGCCAGGAACACTTGCAGGTGATCGAGCAGTGGGTAATTGATTTCCAGGTAGCCGGCCAGGTTCTGCGCCAGCACGTTGTTCAGGCGGATCTTGAACCACCAGGTGGAGTCATTCTTGCCGAGGTTGGCATGTGGGCCTTGCACCGGGGTGAAGCGTTCATCCGCCAGGGCCGCGACCTGTTCGATGCTCATGTCACCCTGGGGGTCTTCCAGGTAGGCCATGGCGGGGCCCAGTGATAGGCGCAGATCACTGTTATCCAGCGTTGCAGGCTGCAGCGCCCACGCTGGCCCGCACAACCAGAACAGTACCAGCGCCAGCCAAATCCGAGGCATTCAGCGACCTCAATATTATTTTCTGAGGCCTGATCTGGCCCCGCGTCATGCCATCACTTTGCCCTGATGCGCGCGCCCCTTCAAGCGTCCTGATCACGTGGGCGCAACAGGCTGTCAACGCTGGGCACGCGGGTGTCGCTGGCCATCTGCGCATCATGTTCCAGTTGATGGCTGAAACGCTCCAGCGAGCCCTGTGCTGGCTGAGCATCGCTGGCAAATACCGGTGGGCTGAGCAGGTAGGCCGTGAGCAGGCGACTGAGGGCGTTGAGGCTGTCGATATGCGTGCGTTCGTAGCCATGGGTGGCATCGCAGCCGAAGGCCAGCAGTGCGGTGCGGATGTCGTGGCCGGCAGTGACGGCCGATTGCGCATCGCTGTGGTAGTAGCGAAACAGGTCGCGGCGTACCGGGATTTCATATTCGCTGGCCAGACGCAGCAGCTGGCGTGACAGGTGATAGTCATAAGGCCCGCCGGAGTCCTGCATGGCCACGCTGACGGTGTGCTCGCTGGACTGCTGGCCCGGCGCGACCGGTGCGATGTCGATGCCGACAAACTCGCTGACATCCCAGGGCAGGGCGGCTGCCGCACCAGAACCGACTTCCTCAGTAATGGTAAACAGCGGGTGGCAGTCGATCTCTGGTTCCAGGCCGCTTTCCTGGATGGCCTTGAGTGCGGTAAGCAGCGCCGCGACGCCGGCTTTGTCATCCAGGTGACGCGCGCTGATGTGCCCGCTCTCGGTAAATTCCGGTAGAGGGTCGAAGGCGACGAAGTCACCCACTGAAATGCCCAGCGATTCGCAGTCGGCGCGGGTGCTGCAGTAAGCATCCAGGCGCAGTTCGACGTGGTCCCAACTGATCGGCAATTGGTCCACGGCGGTATTGAAGGCGTGTCCCGAGGCCATCAGCGGCAGCACGCTGCCACGTATTACGCCCTGATCGGTAAACACGCTGACGCGGCTACCTTCGGCGAAGCGGCTCGACCAGCAGCCGACGGCGGCCAGGCCCAGGCGACCGTTGTCCTGCAACTCGCGGACGATGGCGCCAATGGTATCCAGGTGCGCCGAAACCGCGCGGTCCGGGCTGCTCTGTTTGCCTTTGAGGGTGCCACGAATGGTGCCGCGGCGGGTCATCTCGAAGGGGATACCGATTTCCTCCAGGCGTTCGGCGACGTAGCGCACGATGGTGTCGGTAAAACCGGTAGGGCTGGGAATGGCGAGCATTTCCAGCAGTACTTTCTGCAGATAGGCGAGGTCGGGTTCGGGGAGTTGCTGCATGGTTTCTCCTAGCGAAAAGTGTCTGGGTGGCTACCTGGTCGACTAGCTACGCGGTTCTTGCTTCCCGGACTGCGCTGCGCTTGTCCGGGCTACGGTGAGCTGTAGCCCGGACAAGCCTTGGCGCAATCCGGGAACAGGCAGCGCGGCGCTGGGTCAATCCACCTGGCTAAGCGGGAACAGCAGGTCGATAAAGCGCTCGGCGGTGGGTTGCGGCTGGTGGTTGGCCAGACCGGCGCGTTCGTTGGCTTCGATAAACACGTACTCGGGTTGATCGGCCGCAGGCACCAGCAAATCGAGGCCGACCACCGGGATATCCAGGGCGCGGGCGGCTTTTACCGCAGCATCGGCGAGTACCGGGTGGAGGCTGTCGGTTACGTCTTCCAGGCTGCCGCCGGTGTGCAGGTTGGCAGTTTTGCGCACGGCCAGGCGCTGGCCGGCCGGCAGCACGCTGTCGTAGTCCACCCCAGCGGCATGCAGGGTGCGCAAGGTTTCAGCGTCCTTGGGGATGCGGCTTTCACCCTCGGTGGCGGCTTGCCGGCGGCGGCTCTGCGCGTCGATCAGCTCACCGATGCTGTGCTGACCATCGCCGATTACTTCTGCCGGGCGGCGAATGGCGGCGGCGACCACGGCAAAGCCGATTACCAGAATGCGCAGATCAAAACCAGGGTGAAAGCTTTCCAGCAAGACGCGGCTGTCGAAGGTGCTGGCGCGTTCGATGGCGTCCTGCACATCCAGTGGCGTGCGCAGATCCACCGCCACACCCTGGCCTTGCTCGCCATCCACTGGCTTGACCACCAGGCTGCCGTGTTCGGCGAGAAAGGCGGCGTTGTCCTCAGCGCTGCCGGCCAGACGTTGGGCTGGCAGGCACAATCCGGCACGTGCCAGGGCGCGGTGGGTCAGGCGCTTGTCCTGGCACAGGGTCATGCTCACCGCGCTAGTCAGGTCGCTCAGTGATTCCCGGCAGCGGATGCGCCGGCCGCCGTGACTCAAGGTGAAAAGCCCGGCGTCGGCGTCGTCGACCTGCACCTCAATGCCGCGTCGCAGCGCTTCATCGACGATGATTCGGGCATAAGGGTTCATCGGCGTGTGCGGGCCGGGGCCGAGGAACAGGGCTTCGTTGATACCGTTCTTGCGCTTGATGCTGAAGGTCTGCAGTTCGCGAAAGCCCAGTTTGGCGTACAGGCTTTTGGCCTGCTGGTTGTCGTGCAGTACGGACAGATCCAGGTGGCTCAGGCCGCGGCTCATAAAGTGTTCGATCAGGTGGCGTACCAGCACCTCGCCGACCCCAGGCCGACTACAGCGCGGGTCGACTGCCAGGCACCACAGGCTGCTGCCGTGGTCCGGATCCTGATAGGCCTTGTGGTGGTTGAGGCCCATCACGCTGCCGATCACCGCGCCGCTGTCCTCATCCTCGGCCAGCCAATACACCGGTCCGCCGAGGTGGCGCGGAGTGAGTTTGTCGGGCTCGATTGGCAGCATGCCGCGCAGCTGATACAGGGCGTTGATCGCCTGCCAATCCTCGGCATTCTGCGCACGGCGTACGCGGTAACCGCGAAAGCTGCGGCGCGCGGGACGGTAGTCGGTAAACCACAGGCGCAGCGTATCGGAGGGATCGAGAAACAGCTGCTGCGGCGCTTGCGCCAGCACCTGGTGCGGCGCGGCTACGTAAAGCGCGATATCGCGCTCGCCGGGTTGCTCAGCCAGCAATTCACTGGCCAGGGCAGCGGCATCCGGGTAGGTGTGGCCGATCAGCAGACGGCCCCAGCCGCAATGCACGGCGTGCGGTTGGCTGGGCGGGGCGCTGTGATCCTCGGCCAGGCGCGCGGTCAGGCGCTCGTAGGAGGGCGCCTGACCGCGCAGCAGGCGTTGGTTAAAGGCAGTGGCACGCATTGGAAAAGTCCTTGGCTATGAGCAGGAGGCGGATGCGGCGGTGGCAGGTGTGTACCCAGCCACCGCAGCGCTCTACAAGCCGTGTTCGTTGAGCCAGAGATTGAGCGCCGCCAACTGCCACAGCTTGGAGCCGCGCAAAGGCGTCAGTTGACTGTGCGGGTTACTCAGCAAGCGATCGAGCATGGCCGGGTTGAACAGGCCGCGATCCTGGCTGGGGTCGAGTAGCAGGTCGCGCACCCAGCCGAGGGTGGCGCCTTCCAAGTGCTTGAGGCCAGGCACCGGGAAATACCCTTTGGGCCGGTCGATGACGGCGCTGGGGATCACCTTACGTGCCGCTTCCTTGAGCACATGCTTGCCGCCATCGGGTAACTTGAAGCGCCCCGGAATACGCGCGGAAAGCTCGGCCAGGCGATAGTCGAGGAACGGCGTGCGCGCCTCCAGGCCCCAGGCCATGGTCATGTTGTCGACCCGTTTGACCGGGTCATCGACCAGCATCACCGTGCTGTCTAGGCGCAGCGCCTTGTCCACGGCAGCCACGGCGCCGGGCTGGGCGAAGTGCTCACGGACGAAGTCGCCGGCCATGTCGCCAGTCAGCCATGCAGGCTGCACGCAGGCGGCGTACTCGTCGTAATCCCGGTCGAAGAACGCCGCGCGGTAAGCGCCGAAGGCATCTTCGGCGGCGTCCACCTGCGGGTACCAGTGGTAGCCGGCGAACAGCTCATCGGCGCCCTGGCCGCTCTGCACCACTTTGCAGTGTTTGGCCACCTCGCGTGACAGCAGGTAGAAGGCGATGCAGTCGTGGCTGACCATCGGCTCGCTCATGGCACGGAAGGCCGCTGGCAACTGTTCGAGAATTTCGTGTTCGCCAATGCGCAGCTGATGGTGACGGGTGGCAAAGTGCTCGGCGATCAGGTCGGAATACTGGAATTCGTCGCCGCGCTCGCCGCCGGCATCCTGAAAGCCGATGGAGAAGGTCGACAGGTTGTCCACCCCGGCTTCACGCAGCAGCCCGACCAGCATGCTTGAGTCGACGCCGCCGGACAGCAGTACGCCGACGTCCACGGCAGCGCGTTGGCGAATCGACACGGCTTCGCGCATGCCGTCGAGAACGCGTTCTTGCCATTCTTCCAGGCCGAAGGCGATTTCCTCGCGCTGCGGGCCGAAGTTCAGGTTCCACCATGTCTGCTGCTTAGAGTTGCCTTGGGCGTCGATGCGCATCCAACTGGCTGGTGCCAGCTTCTCCACCCCGGCCAGCAGGGTGCGCGGTGCCGGCACCACCGCATGGAAGTTCAGGTAGTGATTGAGGGCAACGGGGTCGAGGGTTTTGCCGATGTCACCGCCGGCCAGCAGTGCTGGCAGGCTGGAGGCAAAACGCAGGCGTTCGCCGGTGCGTGACAAGTACAGCGGCTTGACCCCGAGGCGGTCGCGGGCGATGAACAGCTGCTGGCTGTCACGTTCCCAAATGGCGAAGGCGAACATGCCGTTGAGCTTGGGCAGCAGGTCGGTGCCCCAGGCGTGGTAGCCCTTGAGCAGCACTTCAGTGTCGCCATCGGAGAAGAAGCGGTAGCCGAGGGCTTTCAGCTCTTCGCGCAGTTCCGGGTAGTTGTAGATGGCGCCGTTGAACACCATCGTCAGGCCCAGCTCGCTGTCGATCATCGGCTGGCCGGAGGCTTCAGCCAGGTCCATGATCTTCAGGCGGCGGTGGCCGAGGGCGAGTGGGCCCTGACTGTGAAAGCCGTGGGCATCGGGGCCGCGAGCGGCCATGTGGTGGGTGATTCGCTCGACTGCAGCCAGGTCGGCCGGTCGTTGATCAAAACGTAATTCTCCAGCGATTGCGCACATAATTCCTTACCGGTATTGCCGTTGGGGAGTGGTTCGGGGCTGCCGAACCTTTTACACCAAAACAAAATAATGCTTTCATGTCAAAGTTTTATATCGAATTAAAAGGCGTTTATGGCTGATAAAAAGGTTTCTACTGAAATAGATTTGTCATCTGTCGTGGCCTTTGAGCTACCGCTGTTTCAGGCCTTGCGGCGTTTGCAGCAGGCCGGTGAAGTGCATGCCAAACGCCTCGGCCGCTTTGGTGGGCTGACGCCGATGCAGTTGATGATTTTGCAGGTGCTGGCGGGGGAAACACGGCTGACGGCCAGTGACCTCAGCGGTCGGGTCAGCCTCACGGCGGCGACCCTGTCGGGCATGCTCGACCGTTTGGAGGAAAAGGGCCTGCTGCAACGCCAGCGCGACGATCAGGATCGTCGCCGGCAGTGGCTGCTGCTCAGCGAACAGGGCCGCACCCTGCTGCAACAGGCACCGAGCCTGCTGCCACCGGAGTTTGTCGAGCGCTTTGCCGGATTGCAGGAGTGGGAGCGCCACAGCCTGACCGCCGCGTTGTTACGCGCGGCGCAGCTGTGTGGGGAGATGGAGTAGAACCCCGTACCTGAATCGGCGCGGGGTTGGTCGAGAGACTAACGCTGAGCGCTGAGCTTGGGCTGCTTGTACAGATCCAGCAGCACCTGATCAAGAATCGACGAGGCGCCCCAGGGGCGTGGGTCGTTGAGGATGGCCACCACGGCCCAGCTGTTGCCGTTGCTGTCGCGGCTGAAGCCGGCGATGGCGCGCACGTTGTTCAGCGTCCCGGTCTTGATTCGCGCCTCGCCCACCAGCGGAGTGCGGTGCAGGCGTTTGCGCATGGTGCCGTCCATGGCTACCAATGGCAGCGAGGCCATGAACTCGGCGGCGTAGGGGCTTTTCCAGGCCGCCTGCAGCAGGGTGGCCATTTCCCGTGCGCTGACTCGCTCGGCACGTGACAGCCCTGAGCCGTTTTCCATTACCAGGTGCGGCGCAGTGATGCCCTTGCGCGCCAGCCAGCTGCGGATCACCCGCTGCGCGGCCTTGCTGTCGTCCTGGTCGGCGGAGGTGCGGAACTGCGCGCCGAGGCTGAGGAACAGCTGCCGGGCCATGGTGTTGTTACTGTATTTGTTGATGTCGCGGATGATCTCGGTCAGGTCCGGCGAGTAGGCGCGGGCCAGCAATCGGGCTTTTTCCGGCACTGGGGCAAGTCGGGTTTTGCCCATGATGCTGCCGCCCAGTTCCTGCCAGATGGCGCGGATGGCGCCAGCGGCGTAGCTGGGGTGATCGAGCAGCGACAAATAAGTCTGCGAGCTGCAGCCTTCGGCCAGCTTGCCGGTGACGATGACCGTGGTGCCATCGAATTCGGTGACCGGGTTGTAACGTACATCCGGCCAGCCCGGACATTTGGCAGCCGGCAGGGCTTTGACGCGGTTGTCGATGCGAATATCGGCAATCGGCGGTTCGGCGGCGATATGCACCTTGCCACCTTCGGTGCGGGCGATAAAACGCAGCGCCTTGAGGTTGACCAGCAGTGAGTCGGGGGCCACCAGGAACGGCTTGTTGGCGTCGCCGCCGTCGTCATTGAAACTCGGTAGCTGTGGTTGCACGAAGTGGCTGCGGTCGAGCACCAGATCGCCGGTCACTTGCAGCACGCCGTTGGCGCGCAGGTCGCGCATCATCAGCCAGAGTTTTTCCATGTTCAGCTTGGGGTCGCCACCACCCTTGAGGTACAGGTTGCCGTTTAGCACGCCGTTCTTCAGCTGGCCGTCGGTGAAGAATTCGGTTTTCCACTGGTGGGTCGGGCCGAGCAACTCAAGCGCTGCGTAGGTGGTGACCAGCTTCATGGTAGAGGCGGGGTTAACCGAGATGTCGGCATTGAAGAAATTGCTATTGCCGGGGCCATTGAGCGGTACGGTGGCCACCGACAGCGACTGGCTGCTGATCTTGTTGGCTTTCAGCGACTGCTGAACCTTGTTCGACAAACCGCCATTGGCGGCAGCCAGTGGCAGGCACACAGGCAGCAACAGGCTGGCAATAGCCAGGCGACGCAGGGATTGGATCATGGGCGGCAACCCTCCAGCTGAGGGACAACAACGATGAGGCGAGGCATGTAATGGAAGCTCGTCGCGGCTTGGAATGATGCCCGCGATTATGCCCCATTCCAGTGCTGGCGGCGTGTGTTGGCGGGGGCTTTCTGCGCGTTATCGACTGACCTGTCGTCTTCGAAGCGGGCACGCAAGCCGCGAAACTGCTAGAGTGCCGCGCGTTATCACTCTTGAGGATTGTTCCATGGCTACTAACCGTTCCCGCCGTCTGCGCAAAAAACTCTGCGTGGATGAATTCCAGGAGCTGGGTTTTGAGCTGAACCTGAACTTCAAGGAAGATCTGAGCGATGCTGCCATCGATACCTTCCTGGAAGACTTTCTGCGTGACGCCATGACCGCCAATGGCCTGGGTTATGTTGGCGGCGATGACTTCGGTCTGGTGTGCCTGGGCAAGCGTGGCTCGGTCAGCGAAGAGCAGCGCGCTGCCGTTGAAACCTGGCTGAAAGGCCGTAACGAGCTGGTGGACTTCACTGCCAGCCCGCTGATCGACGTCTGGTACCCGGACAACGCGATCAATCAGGCTTAAAACCTGTGAACAGGGCATGCCCCGCGCATGCCCTGTTGCTTTTCCCGCTTCAACGCTCTCACCTCAGCCGCTCAGGCCTGCCTTGGCCAGTACGCTCGCTGCATCGATCTGATCAATCTGTTCAGGGCGTAAAAAGCGCTCGGCGTATTGCAGGTAGATCTTCTCTCGCACGAACAGCCCGAACAGCTCTGGATCGATATGCGCGCCTTTGCACATACCGGCCATGATGCCGAGTGATTCGGACAGCAGTTTGCCTTTCTTGTAGGGCCGATCCACGGCGGTCAGCGCTTCGAAGATATCGGCTATCGCCATCATCCTGGCCGGCAGGCTCATGTCTTCACGCTTGAGGCGTTTCGGGTAACCCGTGCCGTCCATTTTTTCATGATGGCCGCCGGCGATTTCGGCAACGTTGGCCAGGTGCGGCGGGAAGGGCAGGTGGCTGAGCATGCGGATGGTCTGCACCATATGGCCGTTGATGATGAAGCGTTCTTCATTGGTCAGGGTGCCGCGGGTGATTCCCAGGTTGTACAGCTCGCCGCGGTTGTGTTTGTAGGCTGGCACGTCGAGTTTGAAGCCCCAGGGGTTGTCGGCGGCAATCAGCTCGCTGTCGGGACGCTCGATCAGGTGTTCGGGCTTGTCGCTGAGCAGGGTTTCCTGCACCGGCAAGGGCTGCGCAGGTGAGCGTGACTGGCGCAGGTTCTCCTCCCAGGACACCCCCAGGCGATCATCCAGGGTACGCGTCCAGGTCCGTGCGGCGATGCTGCGCAGGCGCTCTAGATCAGCCTCGGCCATGGCTTCGCCGCCCAGGTTGCAGCGGGCGATAAAGGCAAATTCATCATCCAGTGCGGCGAGCAGTTCGTCGCGTACCTGAGCCAGACTGGCCGCTTCACCGCCCTGGCTAACGCCCTGCCAGTAGGCAATCCAGGCATCGCGCTTGAGTACTTCGAAGCGCATGCGCACCTCATGGATGCGGTCGCAGATGGTTTCCAGCTTGGTGGCCTTGTCCACCACATATTCGGGTACGGTGACCTTGCCACAGTCATGCAGCCAGGCGGCGATATGCAGGGCTTCCCACTCTTCCTCGCTGGGCTGGTAGGTGTCGAATGCCGGGTCTTGGCTGTCGGCCGCAGCGCGGGCCAGCATCAGGGTCAGCTCCGGCACGCGCTGGCAGTGGCCGCCGGTGTAGGGGCTCTTGGCGTCGATAGCGCCGGCGATCAGCTGGATAAAGGAGTCCAGCAGCTTCTTCTGCTGGTCGAGCAGGCGCTGACTCTCGATGCACAGCGCCGCCACGCCAGATACTGCCTCGACATAGGCGATGCGTTCCGGGCGCAGCATGGCCAGTTCAGCTTCATCGCCGGTGTCGCGATGCAGCAACAGTAGAACGCCCAGGGTCTGCCCCTGACGATTGTGCAGGCCGGTGCAGACCAGATGCGCACGTGGGCTGTCGAGGGTGTGCAGCAGGCTCTGGAACCCCTGTGCCTGTTCGAAGCCCAACGCCACGGTGACACTGCCACCGCCCATGGCGGTTTGTGCCAGCCAGCTGGGTGTGGCGGGATCGCCTTGGTCAAAGCTGGGGATGCGGTGTTCTTCCAGGTTGTGCTGCTGCTCGTTGATAAACAGGCCATGGGGTTCCAGGCGACCGCTGCTGACATCACGCAGATAGAGCAGGCCGCCACTGGCTTCGCTGAGGTCGACGGTTTCCCGCAGGACCCGGCGCAGCAGGGCGTCGAAACGGGTTTCTGCCGACAGGCTGGCGGCAATGTCGAGGAAACTGGAGATGGTTTCCTTCATCCTGCCCATCGACACTGCCAGTTGGTCGACCTCCTTGACGAAGGAGCGGCCGCTGGCCGGGTAGTCGAAGTTGAAACTGCGAATGGCTTCGGCTTCTCCGACCAGCATGCGCAGCGGTTTGACCAGGATATTGGAGAGCAGCCAGCCGATCGGGATGCACAGCAGCAGGATGCCCAGAGTCAGCATCGCGCCTTGCCAGCGGATGCGGTAGGCATCGGCCAGCAGTTCGTGCTCCGGTGCCAGCAGAGCCAGGCGCAGCCCCTCGGGACCACCCTCGTTGAGCTGGGTGTAGGAGATCTGCCAGCGTTGCTGGTTCAGTTGCACGGCGCCTTGGCGATCTTCGTTCAGGCCCAGATCGAGAAAGCTGGCCAGCAGTGGGCTGAGTGTTTTGACCTGGGCCAGCTGCAGGGTTTCTCCGGGGATGACCAGGCGTGCGCTGTCCGGGTAGGCCACGGCGCTGCCGTCCGGGCTGTACAGCACCACTTCAGTGGAGGGTGTCAGGCGATGTGCGGCCAGGGTGGCAGAGAGGTCATCGAGGGTCAGGTCGGCGGCCACCACGGTGCTGTCAGCGCTTTTGCGGGCGATGGTGGTACCGATCTCCCCGGTGGAAAAGAAGGCATAGGGGGCGGTGGTGAAATGCTCCGCGCTCTGCTGTGCGCCCTGATACCAGGGACGTTGGCGTGGGTCGTAGGTTTCCTTGAGGTTCTGCCGGCGGCTGATGGGCTGCAGCTGGGCATCGAAGAACTGGTATTCGGAATCCAGGCGCTGTTCGCTGATGCGGTCAATGCTCCACACCTGATAGGCCGCATCTTTGGGGGCGAAGAAGATCTGTCGCAGTTTCTGGCTGCGTAGCGGGCGCACCATGAAGAAGCCGCCATCGCCATAACCGACGTAGATCGACGCCAGCTTGGGGTTGTCGCGCAGGGCCTGGGCGAAGATTGGCAGCATGATCATGCGCTCGTGGCGATCACGGCCATTAACCTGCTCGTTACGCGCCAGCAGGTTGATCATGTAGCGGATGGGTTGGTAGGTGTTGCGCAGGTCAGCCTGCACTTCCTTGCGCATCTGGCTGAACAGCTGATCACTGCTGCTGAGGATGATATTGCTGGTCTGCTGGTAGTTGAAGAAACCCAGCACCACCCCTGAGCCTAGTAACAGTAGGGTGAACAGCACGCTGATATGGATGTGGAGAGGAAAGCGCCGCTCCTTTGATCCTGGCTTCTGCTGCATTGCGCCCATCCTTAAGTGCCATAACCCAGCGCCAAGCATAGTGAAGCCTGGGTGGCTTTGCCTGGCTGGGTTAAAGGTTTTTCAGGTGGGCAGGAGGGGCTGCGCAGGGCTTGCGCGCTGCACTTTTGCGGTGCATTACGGTGAAGTGCCGGGATTGCTGCTGGAGCGGGTATGTGGCCGGTTGCGCCGCTGCAGCCAGCGCTCCAGGCCATACACCAGCAGTGCCACCAGCAAGGCCAGGGCTACGCCAATCAGGCTGTTGAACAGGCGCACCTGTGGCAGTTGCCAGTCATGCGCCAGGCTTTCGGCCAGCAACACAAAGCACACCGTGGTCTGCAGTACGAACAGCCCGTAATGATTGGCCTGCAGGGCGCGGCTGAGGACGATCAGCGGCAGCAGGGTGGCGACCATCAGGGCCGGGTTCTGCAGACTGTGGCCGAGCAGGATCAGCAGCGCTGCCGCGCCCAGGCTGGCGAGGATCGATTGCACGGCGCGCACCAGGCTGCCCTGAAAATCCAGTTGCAGGGTGGTCACCACCGTCAGGGTCAGCCAATAGCCACGGTGCAGTTCGGCCAGGTTGACGATCAGCCCGGAAAGGGCAAACGCCAGGGTGCAGCCCAGCGCATGCAGGCGCCACTTCTGCTGCGGCAGACGTTTGGCATGGCGCCTGAGCACCTTGAAGATGCTGATGAAGCGCGGCATGTACGGCCACATGCGCAGGCCATGCATGCCGCGCAAGCCGAAGGCCAGGAGCATCACCCAGAGACCGCCGAGGATAAACAGCATGGCGATGGCGTAAGGGTTGTTCAGCGAACCCAGGCCTTGCTGGCCCTGACCCAGGCACAGGCAGATGGCCAGGCCGATGCCCAGCTTGCCGGCTTCACTGCCAAAGCGTTGTAACCAGGCCAGGAGAAAGCCGAACAGGGCGAAGATCAGCAGGCTGGCATAAGGGTGGCTGGCGGACCAGAAACCCAGACCAGCGCTGCAGGCTCCCAGACCGCAGAGCATCAGCATGCGCAGCATGCCCAGGCGATGCAGTGGGTTGGCCTGCGCCGCCTGGAAGGCCCCGGCCGAGGCCCAGAGAAAGCCGGGATGCGCGCTGAACAAGCCGAGCAGCAAGGGTAGGGCGCAACCCAGGCCGGCGACCATGGCCGGGCCCCAGGCGGGAGGCCCGGCATGCCAGCTGAAGGTTTGTCGCAGTACGCTGCTCATGGTTTATACCGGGCTTGAACGGCCCGTCATCTCACGGGCCATTTCAGTAGCGTAGCTGTCGGTCATGCCGGCGATAAAGTCGATCACCCGCATGAAGGAGCGATACAGCGGCCAACCGGGTTCTGGTGCGTAGTAGCTGAGCAGGTCGAGAATGCGCCGGTGCTTGAACGACAGCGCACGCCCACTGTGTTGCTCCAGTGTCGCACCACAGAAGGCATTGAGGAGAATCTCCAGCGTGGTGTAGGCGCCGATCTCATGCAGCGTTTTGCGCTTGTCGTGGAAAATCTTCTCACGTGCCAGGGACTTCGCGCTCTGTACGCAGTGCTTGGCCGCGCCGTGCATGTGCTCGACCAGATCGCCCTGCAAGGTGCCGGCGAGCAGTGCATTCTGCTGTTCAACAAAGGCATGGGCGGCGGCATTGGTCAGGTGCTCGATGGCCTTGCCGCGCAGAATCGCCAGCTTGCGTCGGCGTGAGTCTTTCGGGCCGAGCTGGCGATAGGTTTCCGGCAGGTCATCGCCGACCAGATTCAGCAGCAAAGCCTCGACTTCGGTGTAGTCGAGTAGCTCCATCTCGACGCCGTCTTCCAGGTCGATCAGGCCGTAGCAGATGTCGTCTGCGGCCTCCATCAGGTAGACCAGTGGGTGACGTGCCCAGCGTTGTTCTTCCAACTGCGGCAGGCCGAGTTTGGCGGCGATCTGTTCGATCAATGGCAGCTCGCTCTGGTAGCAGCCGAACTTGTGCTTCTTGTAGCCCAGGGCGTCGGCGTGGCGTGCGGTCCAGGGGTACTTGAGGTAGGTGCCGAGGGTGGCGTAGGTCAGCCGTGTGCCGCCGTCGAACTGGTGGTACTCCAGCTGGGTGAGCACGCGAAAGCCCTGGGCATTGCCTTCGAAATTGAGAAAGTCGCCGCGTTCGGCATCGCTCATTGCATCCAGCCAGCCGCGCCCGGCGGCTTGTTGGAACCAGTGGCGAATGGCGTCTTCGCCGGAGTGGCCGAACGGCGGATTGCCGATATCGTGGGCCAGGCAGGCGGATTGCACGACCATGCCCAGGTCGCTCGGCGTGCACCAGTCTGGTAGCTCATCACGCAGCATTTCGCCGACACGCATGGCCAGCGAGCGGCCGACGCAGCTGACTTCCAGCGAGTGGGTCAGACGCGTGTGGATATGGTCGTTGCTCGACACCGGATGCACCTGGGTCTTGCGCCCCAGGCGGCGGAAAGCGCCGGAGAAGATGATGCGGTCATGGTCTTTGTGAAACGGCGTGCGCCCAAGTTCGGCGACGCTGTGTGTCGGTTTACCGAGTCGTTCACGGTTGAGCAGGGTTTGCCAATCCAAGAGTTGTCCTCGCCGTTACCTGGCTGTGGCAGCTAGCTTCGGGGTTCTAGGCCGATGATGCAAGGCGAGGTGCTGCTAAAACCCGGCGGCGTCGATATCGATCAGCAGCAGGCGTTTACCGTTGTCGATAAATTGCCCGGCGGTCAGGCAGTACTGGTTGGTGGTGGCATCGCGGTAGGTGCTTGAGAGAATCAGCCGGCGTTCTTCCCAGCCTTCGGCCAGTAGCTGATAGAAGTAGGGGCGCCATGACCAGTTGTGGCCGATGTAGCGACTGTCGCTGTGCCAGGTATGGTCGTGCCATTCCAGGTTGGCGGTCAGTTGGGTGCCGTGACGGTCGCACTGGAAGATCCGCAGCAGCCAGGGGGTGGCATGTGGCTGTGGCAACTGATCGGCCTGCGCGCCGCCTTCGATCCAGACCTTGAAGCTGTTCATCAGCTCGCCGAGTTGCTGGCGCAGGGTCATCAGGCGAGCGCGTTCGGCAAGCTTCTGCTGCACATAGTGGTCGCGCAATTGGGCAAAACGTTTGACGAAAGCGCAGCTGCTGAAAAAGGCTTCTTCGGGTTTGGCAAACAGATAGCCCTGCACATAGCGCGCGCCGCACTCGAGGGCAAAATCCAGCTCGGCTTCGGTTTCCACACCTTCGGCAATGATCCAGCAGCCGGTCTTTTCCGCCATTTGCGCCAAGGCCTTGACCACCTCGCTGCTGGGGCCGCCACGGGCGGCCTGCTGGAACAGGCGCATGTCCAGTTTGAGTATGTCCGGTTGCAGGGCCAGCACCCGGTCGAGTTGCGAATAGCCCGCGCCGAAGTCGTCGATGGCAATCCGTGCGCCGGCTTGCCGGTAGCGCTCCACCACGCCGGGCAGGCGGGCGCTGGCCCCGCCTAGTTCGGTGATTTCGAAGACGATTCGCGCTGGGTCGATGCCGCTGTGCTGCAGCTGCTTGAGGCTGGGCAAGGGCTGCTCGGGGCGCAGGCGACTGATCCAGCGGGGCGAGATATTCAGGCTGAGGAACCAGTCCTCGGGCGCTTGATGAAAACCTGCCAATGCGTGCTCGCGCACCTGCCGGTCAAGGCGGCGCAGGGCTGCTGGCGGCGTCTTCGGGTCACTGAACAGCGGGCCTGCCGAATGCAGTTGTCCATCATCGCTGCGTAAACGCGCCAGCGCTTCGACACCGGCAATACGACCGGTGGCGGTGTCGATAAAGGGTTGGAAAACAGCAAGCGGTTGACCATTGAACACTGCACGGTTCCTTAGGCAGGCAAATGCCCCAGCGGGCGGCTAAGCCAAGTCACTAAGCAAGATCGTGGCCAGATTAATCCCCTGCTTCACCATCTTTATGTGGGGCTGCTGCTGCGTCCGGCTGACGAGGCGGATGACGCCGTAGCAGGGGGAAGGCGATCAGTGCAATGCGCAACCAGCGGCGCCAATGCCCCTTACGAATACCCAGGGTGGCCAACAACAAGGCGCCGCCAGCGACCCAAAGTGGTGCATTGCTGCCGTGCAGCTCTGTACGCCAGTGTTGGCGCAACTGCTGTGCCTGGCGCAGTGGTTGCAGCATCACCAGGGCTTCGTGGCGCAGTTCCTGACGGTGCATTTCCAGGCGCATGCGCAGCAGGGTTTTGCGCAGCTCACGGCGAGAGGCGTTGGCCGGTAGTTCGGGCAGATTCATGGCAGCAGTTGCTCACGGTCACGGGCCAGTTCTTCCAGGCTGGCGCTGAAGGGCGCTGGGGCATTGCGTACGCGCAGCAGGAGCGTGATCAGTGCGCTGAGCATGGCCAGCGCATAGAACACGCACAGTCCACTGATGACCAGCAGGCGGTGGCTGTCCCAGAAGGCAATCAGCAGCGCGGCGGACAAACCGATCAACAGCAGCAGGCCGAACAGCAGGCTCAGGCTGGTCAGCACCAGCAGGCTCAGGGTATGGCTCTGCTGTTCTTTGAGTTCTTCCGCGAACAGCGCGATATGGCCTTGGAGCAGGCCCAGCAGGGCACCGGCGAAGCGCCGTGGCGAACTGCCACGGCTCGGTGGGGTAGGTGGTGTTGCATCCATTGCATTTCTCTTTAGCGCCGGGAAATCAGCATACCCAGCAACAGGCCGATGGCGGCAGCAATGCCGAGGGTTTGCCACGGGTGAGTCTGCACATAGCCTTCGGTGGCTTCAATAGCCGCCTTGCCTCGTTCGTGCAGGGCTGCTTCAGCGTTGTGCAGGGTGCCGCGGGCGCGGCCGAGGCTGCTGCGGATCTGCTCGCGCAGCTCCTCGGCCTGATCGCCGGCCAGGCTGGCAGAGTGCTGCAGCAGGCGTTCGGTGTCGCTGACCAGCGCCTGGAATTCTTCGAGCAGTTGGTCCTTGCTGGCGGGAGTCGTGGTTTTACGGGCCATGGTGTTTCTCCTTCGGAAGGCAACAGTGTAGGGGTTCGAGTGCCCCAGGAAGCAGTGGTTCCTTTTTTCTGCCGATTGCCGTGCTGCCTGCGTGGCAAGGGCTGGTACAGCGTTTGCATTGTGCTGGTGCGCGCACTTGATGATGCGCTCCGTTATGGGGCTGCTGGAAGTCTGGCCAGGAAGCTGTGGTGCAGCAATAACTCATTAATAACTATGGATTAAGTACTTCGATAACAGGTTTGAACGGCACCGTCTTGGTGCTGTGAGGGGCTGGGGTCGGTTAAGCGGGATACGGTAATTGCTGCCATATGGTGCGTAATTTCCGCTGCGTGATCCGCTTTGGTGCTTTTTCCCGCGACGGAGTTTTCTTCGCAGATGGATAACATCAACAGTGCTGTGGAAACCCTGATTCACGGCTCCAATACCCTGTTTATTCTGCTTGGTGCGGTGATGGTGCTGGCCATGCACGCCGGTTTTGCCTTCCTCGAAGTGGGCACCGTACGGCAGAAAAACCAGGTCAACGCCTTGTCAAAAATCATCTCCGACTTTGCCGTGTCGGCCCTGGCCTATTTCTTTGTCGGGTACTGGATCGCCTATGGCGTGACCTTCCTTGAGCCAGCCAGTGTGCTGACCGAAGGCAATGGTTATGCCCTGGTGAAGTTCTTCTTCCTGCTGACCTTTGCTGCGGCCATTCCAGCGATCATTTCCGGTGGTATCGCCGAGCGTGCCAAGTTCGGCCCGCAGCTGTGTGCCACGGTGCTGATCGTGGCCTTCGTCTACCCCTTCTTCGAGGGCATGATCTGGAACGGCAACTACGGTGTGCAGGCCTGGCTGGAGGCGCAGTTCGGCGCCACCTTCCATGACTTTGCCGGTTCCGTGGTGGTGCACGCGATGGGTGGCTGGCTGGCCTTCGGCGCAGTGATTCTGCTGGGGCGTCGGGATGGGCGTTACCGTGACGGCCGTCTGGTGGCTTTTGCACCGTCGAATATTCCGTTTCTGGCGCTGGGCTCGTGGATCCTGATCATCGGCTGGTTCGGCTTCAACGTGATGAGTGCCCAGACCCTGGGCAGCGTCAGTGGCCTGGTGGCGGTCAACACCCTGATGGCGATGGTCGGCGGTACGGTAGCGGCCTTGCTTGTAGGCCGTAATGACCCAGGCTTTCTGCACAACGGCCCGCTGGCTGGTCTTGTGGCGGTGTGCGCCGGTTCCGATCTGATGCACCCGGTTGGCGCGCTGATTACCGGTGCGATTGCAGGTGCGCTGTTCGTCTGGGCGTTCACTGCGACCCAGGTGAAATGGAAGATCGACGACGTGCTGGGCGTATGGCCGTTGCACGGTCTGTGCGGTGTGTGGGGTGGGATTGCCTGCGGCATCTTCGGCCAGGAAATGCTCGGCGGTCTGGGCGGTGTCAGCCTGGCCAGCCAGTTTATCGGCACTGCGCTCGGCGTGGTGGTGGCCTTGATTGGCGGCGTGCTGGTGTACGGTGTGCTGAAAGCGACCGTCGGCATTCGTCTGAGCCAGGAGCAGGAGTACTACGGTGCTGACCTCTCGGTGCACAAGATTGGCGCCATCAGCCAGGATTGATCAATAAGCATCAAGCAAAAGGCCCGGAGCGTATCCGGGCCTTTTTTATGGCTACTGCTTAAGTCGTGAGACTCAGAACAGCGGCAGGGTGTAGCTGACGATCAGACGGTTTTCGTCGAGGTCGCCACCGGTTGCTGCTGCGTTGCTGCGTACCATCGCATTACGCCAGCGGAATGCCAGATTTTTGAAAGTCCCTTCCTGAATGGTGTAGCTGACATCGAAGTCGCGTTCCCATTCCTTGCCATCACGGCCACCAGCGCCATCGAAGTCATCGCCGGTGACGTAACGCACAAAGGCATTCAGGCCGGGTACGCCGTAGTTGGCGAAGTTGATGTCGTAGCGTGCCTGCCAGGATTTCTCGTCCTTGCGGGTGAAGTCCAGAATTTGCAGGTAGTTGACGATGTAAGGATCGGTTTCGGTAAGGAACGGGAAGGCGTTGTCGCCGCCGACCTTCTGGTAACCCAGGCGGAAGGTGTGTGCACCTGTGCCAGCCCAGAGGTTGACCGACGTCAGGTCATTGTCCAGCTTGCCGCCCCGTTTGCTGCCGTTGTCCTGGGAGTCGAAGTAGGCCAGGTTGGCACCCAGCTTCCAGTCACCGATGGGTTGTACGTGGATGAGGTTATACAGCTTCTGGTCGTAGATATTTTCCAGCTCGCCGTACCACAAACCTACGGTGGTGTTTCCGGCGTTGAATTTGTAGTCGCCGCCGGCGAAGTTGTAGCGGTCACTCACACCGCCGACGTTGGTGGCGGTGATGTCCTGGCTGTCGGTGGAGTTACGGAAGTTCACCTCGCGCAACTGGCCACCGTTTAGGGTCAGGCCGTCGATCTCCTGGGAGGTGATCATCGCGCCGTTAAAAACCTGTGGCAGCAGGCGTGAATCACCAGACGCTACGATAGGCAACTTAGGCATCAGTCCGCCGACTTTGCCGACTGTCTTGGACAGGCGTACCTTGGCTGCTGCGGTGGCTTCGGAATACTGGCCCGGGCCTTCGTCGCCAAAACCGTTTGGTAGCAGGTTGGTTCCGGCGCGCTCATCAGACGAGTCGAGTTTCAGGCCCAGCCCTGCGTAAGCATCCAGACCAAAACCCACGGTGCCTTCGGTAAAGCCCGACTCGGCTTTCAGGAGAAAGCCCTGGGCCCATTCTTCGCGTTTCGATTGCTGCACCGCAGTGCTGTTACGCAGGTCGCGGTTCATATAGAAATTGCGTAGCTCAAGGGTGGCTTTGCTGTCCTTGATAAATTCGGCTTGTGCCAGCGACGGCAGGGTGAGGCAGGTGCCCAGTGTGGCGAAGGCCACAGCGCGGGCGAGGGGAGATTGAGTCATTATTCTTAGCTCCTCGTGTGTGCGGGTCGGTTTGTGGCCGATCTGTTACAGCGAGGCGCAATAAAGCATGGGGGCTGATGCTTGGCTTTTAGACTTTGGTCTGCCTGCCCGCTGATAGCCCGGCAAGAGCAGTGCGGGCGCATGTGAACAAATGCTCTAGCAGGCGAGCTGTGCCGTTGATCGGTTGGCCGGTGCTGGCGTTAAAGTTTCCCGCTTGGCGGCCGCCAACCAGTCAGATACACCGCCCAGGTACTTTGCCATGAACCCGCTGGCCTCGCTTTTATCTTCCCCATCCCGTTCTGCTGCGGCTACTGCCCAGCCGCCCGTCCGTAATCCGGCTGCCGATGCACAGGCCACCTTGGCCAATCGTCTGGCTGATCGCCTTGGCCTTGAGCCTGGCGCCCTGGCGGGTAAAGCCAATGACTACACCCCGGAGAAGGTCGCCGGACGGATTCTGGGCTTTATCGAGCAGCGCCTGCAGAGTGAGCAAGCGGCGGGCGCGGACCCGAGCAAGCTGCAAGGCTTGCTGGAGCAGGCGCGCAGTGGGGTGGAAAAGGGCTTTGCCGAAGCCCGCAAGATTCTCGACGGCATGGGTGTGCTGCAAGGCAAAGTGGCGAGCGATATCGATGACACTTACCAGAAAATCCAGGATGGCTTCAGTGCCCTGGATAAACGCTTCAACCCGAGCACTCCAGCCAGTACCGGTAATGTTGCCGTAGCGGCCTACAGCGAGCGCTTCGCCGCCAAGGCGGAAACCTTCGAGATGCAAGTGACCACCCGTGATGGTGATCGCCTGCGCATCTCCATCGCCCAGGCTTCGGCCAACTGGTCGCAGAGCGCAGTGGCTGCCAGCAGTGACGGCAAGACCAGCTCGCTGGTAGCCAGCAGCCAGTCCGGCAGTCTGCAGATCGGTGCCTGGCAGGTCAGTGTTGAAGGTGAACTGGATGATGAGGAGCGTGGCGCGTTAGAGAAACTCTTCAGTCAGGTTCAGGACCTCTCCAACAATTTCTATGCCGGCGATCTGTCCGGCGCCTTCGACCGCGCCATGGCCCTGGAAATGGATGGCGAACAACTGGCGTCGATGTCTCTACGCCTGACCCAGACCACCGTACGCCAGGCCACCGATGCCTACAGCGCTGTTGCCCAGGATGGCGGTCAGGCGGCCAGCGCGGTGAACAGCTCGCTGATCGACTATGCCCAAGGCCTGCTTGAGGCACTGCGCAGCGCCAATCAGCTGGCCGAAGAAGGCAGCGCCAAGGGCAACCTGCTGGATCTGCTCAAGGGCGGCTTCTCGCTGGATGAGCGTTTCGACAGTGCGCGTCTGGACAAGGCCGAACAGCTTAATAACCGGCTGCTCGATGGCCTGCAAAGCCTGCTTAACCCCGCGCTAGACAGCAGTAAGTCAGCAGACGTGTAAGCCATGGGCAATGCTAAACTGCACCTCCAGTCGTCAGTGGAGGTGCGCAGATGCTCCCAGAATGTCAGTTATTCGGTACGCTCGGCTGCCACCTGTGTGAGGTGGCAGAAGCGTTGCTGATGCCCTTTGTCGAGCACGGCCTGCTGGTTGAGCTGATTGATATCGCCGAACAGGAGCATATGGTTGAAGGCTACGGCCTGCGTATTCCCGTATTGCGCCGTGTCGATACCGGGGCCGAGTTGAACTGGCCGTTTGAAGCTGAGCACATCGTCGAATTCTTGCGTGATGCCCATGCATAGCGTGTGGGCAGGGATAGCACTTCTACAGGGATCATACGCATGAGCATGGTGCTGGGTGACGCCTTGTCACTGTTGCTGTTTCGTCTGCACAGCGGCCGTCTGTTGGGTATCAACCTGCTCAAGGTGCAGGAAATCATTCCCTGCCCAACGCTGACCAAATTGCCCAGTCGGCACCCTCATGTACGCGGTGTGGCAACCTTGCGCGGCTCAGCACTGACGGTAATCGATCTGGGCAAGGCGATTGGTGAGCAGGGCGTTCCAGGTAATCATGACGGCTGCCTGATCGTCACCGAATTCAGTCGCTCGCGCCAAGGCCTGCATGTGCAGAGCGTCGAACGTATCGTGCAGTGCTACACCCGAGACGTTCGCCCGCCGCCGGCTGGCTCTGGCCGTGCCGCTTTTATCACCGGGGTGACGCAGATCGACGGCAAGATCGTGCAGATTCTCGATATCGAGAAAGTGCTGCACGAATTGGCTCCAGCACTGGTTGAAGACATCGATGAACAATTGCTCTCCGAGCGCGAGCGCGCACTGCTCAGAGGGCGTCGGGTACTGGTGGTGGATGATTCTCAGGTGGCGTTGCAGCAGACCATGATTACCCTGCGCAAGCTTGAGCTGGACTGCCAGATGGTGCGCAGTGCCGCGGCTGCGCTGGAGTTGTTGCAGGCACACTATGCGGCGGGCCAACCAATCGAGGTGCTGGTGTCGGATATCGAGATGCCAGAAATGGATGGCTACGACCTGGTTCGCACGTTGCGCAAAAAGCCTGACATCGGTGATATCTACGTGCTCTTGCACACCTCGCTCGACAGCACCATGAACACCGAAAAAGCCAATGCGGTGGGCGCCAACGATGTGCTGACCAAGTTCTCCACTGTCGACCTCAGCAAAGCCCTGGTGCGGGCGTTCGAAAGTCTGGAATAGGCTTTTCTGTCGCCCATAAAAAAGCCCGCAATTAAGCGGGCATTTTTATGGGATTTGGTCGGAGAGACAGGATTCGAACCTGCGACCTTCTCGTCCCGAACGAGACGCGCTACCAAGCTGCGCTACACTCCGAATGGGTCGAGATTGTACTGAAAAAGTTTTACTGCACAAGGGGTTAGCTTTTAATTTTTTCTATCGACCAGGCGCTGCAAATGCGTTGGCTGAAGCCTGGCGGCGGAGCAAAAGCTGCCATGTGCCGCCAGGGATATCGACTTACAACTCCTTGAGGGTGCGCACCTGATCCTTGTTGACCTTGGCGCGTTTGCCATCGAGTTGTTCGAATTCGTAGAAGCCCGAATCCTCATCGAAATATGGCTCGTCGATGGTCTGGATTTCGCGGCCATCATTGAGGGTGATCACCGTTGGCGATGCACAACCTGTCAGCGCGACCAGGCCCAAGGTAAGCAGCAATGCCGGAATAATCCGCTGAGTCATGGGGTTCTCCTTGATTGATAAAGTTTTTACCCAGCGTGTGACGAATTTTTGCCAGTCAAGTTCCCTGATGGCAGCTGCTGCGCCGCTGCAAGCAATTCCGGTGTGTTCAGATTGGCCAGGCGCGGATCACCGGGTGGGCAGTTGATGGTCAGTGGTGCCAAGCCGCGCAACCAGCGTTGCGGGCTGCGTTCTCCGGCCTGCCAGGCGCGCTCCAGATCAGCCTGCAGGGTGCAGGGGATGATGCTGAACAGCGGCTCGAGAAATTCGCCCTGACGGAGCACCACTGCGCGCTCACCGATCTGGCTCAGCAGGGCCTGCAACAGCGCGTTGTCCAGCTGTGGCGCATCGCACGGTAGGATCAACAGGTTGGCATGCCGGGCCACACGCAGGCCGGCACGAATCCCTGCAAGTGGGCCTTGATAGTCCGCTGCCTCATCACTGACCAGACGATCAGCAAAGGGTGCATAGCGCTCGGCGTTACGGTTGCAGGAGATGATCAGGTCGTCGGTCAAGGGGCGTACCCGCTCATGCAGCCAGGCAATCAGCGGGCGGCCCTGCCAGTCAAGCAGGCCCTTGTCGGCACCGCCCATGCGTTGACCACGACCACCAGCCAGCAGCAACACGGAGCAGTCGGGCAGGGCATCGGGAACGGGCATGGCGAAGCCTCCAGCGGCGGGCCTGTGATATAACGGCGGGCATTATCGCCCATAACTGGAAGCCTGCCATGAACCACAAGGCCGAGGCACATTTCGTGCCCTTGAATATCGCGGTGTTGACCGTCAGTGATACCCGCAGCCTGGAGACTGACACCTCCGGCCAGCTGTTTGTTGATCGCCTGCAAGCGGTTGGCCATCAGCTTGCTGCCCGGGTATTGCTCAAGGACGATCTGTACAAGATCCGTGCCCAGGTCGCCACCTGGATTGCCGAGGATCAGGTCCAGGTGGTGCTGATTACCGGTGGCACCGGCTTTACCGGTCGCGATAGCACGCCGGAAGCGGTGAGCTGTCTGCTGGATAAACACGTGGACGGTTTCGGCGAGCTGTTCCGGCAGATTTCCGTACCTGATATCGGCACCTCGACTATTCAGTCCCGCGCCCTGGCCGGCCTGGCCAATGGCACCCTGGTGTGCTGCCTGCCGGGTTCGACCAACGCCTGCCGCACCGCCTGGGATGGCATCCTTGGCGAGCAGCTGGATAACCGCCATCGTCCGTGCAATTTCGTTCCGCACCTTAAGTCGGTGGCCGCCTGCGAGAGCCGTGGATGAGCTGCTGTGACAAACCTGGCTTGATGCCCGTCGAGGCAGCGCTGGCGCGTTTGCTGGCGCAGGCCGAGGCGTCGGCAATTGTTGAAACCGAGCCGGTCAGCTTGCATGACGCTGCTGGCCGCGTGCTGGCTGAGCCGCTGATTGCCAAACTGGATCTGCCGCCCTGGGACAATAGCGCGATGGACGGTTACGCCTTGCGTCTGGCCGATTGGAGCGGTGAGCCGCTGGTCGTCAGCCAACGCATCCAGGCCGGCAGTGCGCCACAGCCGTTACAGCCTGGCTCCTGCGCGCGGATCTTTACCGGCGCCCCGCTGCCAGCCGGCGCTGATAGCGTGGAAATGCAGGAAAACGCTGTGCTCGGCGAAGACGGCCGCGTCGCCTTTAGCGAGCCGTTGAAACTCGGGCAGAACGTGCGCGCTCAGGGTCAGGAAACCCGTGTTGGCGATAGCGTATTGCCGGCTGGCACGCGTCTAGGCCCGATCGAGCTGGGACTGGCTGCATCCCTGGGATGCGCTGAATTGACTGTGCGCCGACGGCCGCGAGTAGCCGTGTTGTCCACAGGTGATGAGCTGGTCGAACCGGGTCAGCCGCTGGGGCCGGGGCAGATCTACAACAGCAATCGCCGCGTGCTGATCGCCTGGTTGCAGCGTCTGGGCTGCGAGGTGGTGGACGGCGGTATCTTGGTTGATGACCTGGAAAAGACGCGTTCGGCGCTGGCTGCGCTGAGTGATGTTGATCTGATTCTCTCCACTGGCGGCGTGTCGGTGGGCGAGGCGGATTTCCTCGGTATGGCGTTGCGCGAAGAGGGCGAACTGGCGCTGTGGAAGCTGGCGATCAAACCGGGCAAACCGTTGACCTGTGGGCAGTTTCGCGGCGTGCCGGTGATCGGCCTACCGGGCAATCCGGCTTCGACCCTGGTGACCTTCGGCCTGCTGGCCCGGCCTTATCTGTTGCGCCGCTTGGGCGTGCAGCGGGTCGAGCCGTTGGGCTTTCCGATGCCGGCGGGCTTCACCTGGAGCAAACCGGGCAATCGTCGCGAATACCTGCGTGCGCGCCTAGAGAATGGCCGGGTGGTGCCTTACCCGAACCAGAGTTCCGGGGTGCTGCGCAGCGCGGCTTGGGCTGAGGGTTTTGCCGAAGTGTTGGAAAACACCACGTTGGCCGAGGGCGATAGCCTGCGGTTTATTCCCCTAAGCGAAGTTCTCGGGTAGGTCAGCCTAGCGGTGGATGGCGCTTCATCCATCCACCAAGGTTGTCAGCTACTGCGCCGGCTCTCGCGGAATTCGCCTGGGGTTTGCCCGGTCCAGGTCTTGAAGCTACGGTGGAATGAGCGGGATTCGGTAAAGCCCAGATAGCTGGCGATATCCTGAATCGCCAGGTCGCTGCGCAGCAGGTAGTGCTCGGCCAACTCCTGGCGCAATTCATCGAGAATCTGCTGGTAGCTGGTGCCGGCCAGTTGCAGGTGACGCTGCAGGGTGCGCACCGTCATGTTGAATTTCTCCGCCACCCGCTCCTTACGCGGCAAACCATCCTTGAGCAGCAGGCGCAGGGCGTTCTTCACCCGTTGTGGCAGCGGTTCGTTATCGTCCAACCCGGCCATCAGGGTCAGGGCGTGTTCTTCCAGGGTGCGCAGCAGGTTGGCGTCGGCCTGACGCAGCGGCACCGCGAGGTATTCCAGCGGCACGATCAGCGCATTGCAGCTTTGTTCGAAGCGGATCGGGCAGCCGAAAATCGTCTGGTACTCGGCAATATCGACGCCTTCAGGCAGGGCGTGTTCGAACCACACCTCCCGTGGCGAACTGTCGGAGTCGGAGATCCAGCGCGCATACAGCAGCCAGGAGGCCAGCACGTTTTCCACCATATGCCGGCGGATCGGCTCAGCCTGATGGCGACAGGTCCAGATCAGACGAACGTGGTCGCTGCCGGCCTCGACCCGGCTGACACCCATATCCCCCACCAGCTTCTCGTAAGGCACGATGCGGCTCATGGCCTCACCGAGGGTGGCGCAGTTCATGGTGATATAGCCCAGCACGCTCCACGAACCGGGCTGTACAAAGCGCGCGCAGTGCAGGCCAAACAGCGGGTCATCGGACACCGCCAGCAAGTGGCCGAGCAGGCGTTCATGGGTTTCACTGGGCATGCGCTTGCTGTTGTCGGTCAGCTCCTCGGCATTGATGCCGGCTGCCGCCAAGGCCTGGTCGATATCCAGACCCAGCTGTTCGGCATGGCGCAGGTACTTGAGCAGGGCAGGGACAGAGGTGTAGCCGAGGTTTTCCATGATTTTTTCTTATTCTGAGTTCGTAGAGCCTGTTTCGGATCGCGCGAGCTAGAGCGAGACAAGGCAGAAATGGCCGAGGGCGCGGAGTTTACTGGCTGTAAATGAGCAGCCCGAGGCCATTTCTAACGCAGTATCGCCGACGCGCAGCAGATTCGGAGCAGGTTCTTATTCTGAATGTCTTGATTGGCGATATCGCCTGGCTCGATTCGACAGTGACGCCTGGATGCGGCTCGCTAGTATAGGCAGCCATCAAGGGTGACTGAAATATCCGGGAGAAGCAGATGCGACGTTGGAACGGCTGGGGTGATGACGCAACAGTGGTGGAGCTGCCGGCCCATGGCGAGGCTTTTCTGGCTGAACTGGTTGGCTCTGGCCAGGTGCTTGCCGATGCCAGCCTGGAGCAGGTGCTGGCGCAGGTGCCGGCTTCGCGCCTGCAGGCCCATCCGCTGATCTGCCTGAATGCCGAAGACCGTGTGCGTCACGCTCGTGGCCAGAGCCTGCCGGACTGGCTGGCGATGCGTTCTGGCGATTTTGGCGTATTCCCTGATGGTGTGGCCTACCCGGAAAGTGCCGCGCAGATACGCGAGCTGCTGGCCTGGGCCAGCCAGCAGGATCTGATCGTGATTCCTTACGGCGGCGGCACCTCGGTGGCTGGCCATATCAACCCACAAGCCAGCAATAAACCGGTGCTGACCCTGTCGCTCGCGCGCATGAGCAAGCTGATCGAGATCGACCACGACAGCCTGATTGCCACCTTCGGCCCGGGTGCCAATGGCCCGCAGGTGGAAAGCCAGTTGCGTGCGCAGGGCTACACCCTCGGCCATTTCCCGCAGTCCTGGGAGCTGTCGACCCTCGGTGGTTGGGTCGCCAGCCGTTCCAGTGGCCAGCAGTCGCTGCGCTACGGGCGCATCGAGCAGCTGTTTGCTGGCGGCAAGGTCGAGACCTTTGCCGGCACCCTGGAGATTCCAACCTTTCCGGCCTCGGCCGCAGGCCCGGACCTGCGCGAAGTGCTGATGGGCTCGGAAGGGCGCTTCGGCATCATTTCGGAGGTCAAGGTGCGCATCACCCGCCTAGCCGAGCAGGAAAATTTCTATGCAGTGTTCCTGCCCAACTGGCAGCAGGCACTGAGCGCCATTCGCAGCCTGGCCCAGGCGCGCGTACCGTTGTCGATGCTGCGCCTGTCCAACGCCATCGAAACCAAAACCCAGCTGGCCCTGGCCGGCCATCCACAGCAGATCGCCTGGCTGGAAAAATACCTGGCCCTGCGCGGCGCCCGCGAGGGCAAGTGCATGCTGACCTTCGGCGTCACTGGTAGCCGCGTGCAGAACGCCGCTTCGCTGAAGCAGGCGAAGAAGCTGCTGAAAAGCTTTGGCGGGGTGTTTACCGGCACTCTGCTGGGCAAGAAATGGGCAGAAAACCGCTTCCGCTTCCCCTACCTGCGCCATGGCCTGTGGGCAGCCGGTTACGCGGTGGACACCCTGGAAACCGCCACCGACTGGAGCAATGTCGACAACCTGCTGAACAAGGTTGAAACCAGCCTGCGCAACGGCCTGAGTGAGGAGGGCGAGCAGGTGCATGTGTTTACTCACCTGTCCCACGTCTACAACGAAGGCTCGAGCATCTACACCACCTACGTGTTCCGTCCGGGTGCGAACTACGCCGAGGCCATGGCGCGCTGGCAGAAGCTCAAACATGCCGCCAGCCTGACCATCGCCGAGAACCGCGGCACCATCAGCCACCAACATGGTGTTGGTCGTGATCACGCGCCTTACCTGCCGGTGGAGAAGGGCGAACTGGGCATGGCCACGCTCAAGGCGCTTGCCGGGCATTTCGACCCTGAGCAGCGCCTGGCACCAGGCGTGCTGATTCAGGATTGATGATGAGCAACTGGAACGCCGCCTGGCGCGAACAGGCGCTGCCCGAACTGGCCGCCCGCGATTGGGACCTGATCGTCGTCGGTGGCGGTATCAGCGGTGCCGGGATTCTGCGTGAAGCTGCGCGGCGCGGCTGGAAATGCCTGCTGCTGGAGCAGCGCGACTTTGCCTGGGGTACGTCCAGCCGCTCCTCGAAGATGGTGCATGGCGGATTGCGCTATATCGCCAAAGGCCAGTTTGGCTTGACCCGCGATTCGGTACGCGAGCGCCAGCGCTTGTTGCAGGAAGCGCCGGGCTTGGTCGATCCCTTGAGTTTTATCATGGCCCACTACCAGGGCGGCTTTCCCGGCCCCAAGGTATTCGGCAGCCTGCTGGCGGTGTATGACGCCCTGGCCGGCAAGCGTAATCATCTGTACTACCCGCTGCAGCAACTGCGCTATCTGGCGCCGGGTATCAAAGAAGATGGCCTGCTCGGAGGCACACGGTTTTTCGATGCGGTGACCGACGACGCACGGCTGGTGCAGCGTGTACTGGGCGAGGCGCGTAGCGACGGTGGCGAAGCGCTTAACGGCATGCGCGTGGTCGAGTTGCTGCGTGAAAACGGGCAGGTCACTGGCCTGCTTGCCGAAGACCGTGAAAGCGGCTTGCGTTATGGCTTCAAGACTCGCGCCGTGGCGCAGGCCACCGGGGCATGGGCCGATCAGCTGCGGCAGAAGACTGGTCTGGAGCATATCCGCCCGCTGCGCGGCAGCCATCTGCTGGTTCCGGCCTGGCGCCTTCCCGTGGCCCATGCGTTCAGCTTTATGCATGCGACGGATAAGCGCCCAGTGTTTGTCTTCCCCTGGGAAGGCGCGACGGTAATTGGCACCACCGATCTCGATCACCCGGCACCGCTGGCCGAAGAAGCGCGGATCAGTCCGGATGAGGTTACGTATTTACTGGATGCCTGCGCTCAGCAGTTTCCTACGGCGCAGATCAAGACAGCGGATGTGCTGTCGACCTGGGCTGGCGTGCGTCCGGTGGTCAGTGATGGCGTACCAGGGCGCAAGCCTTCGGATGAGAAACGCGAGCATGCGCTGTGGATCGAGCCCGGTTGCGTGACCCTGGCTGGCGGCAAGCTGACTACTTTCCGCCTGCTGGCGCTGGAAGTGTTGCAGGCCTGCGCACCGATGGTCGGGCGCAGTGTGGATGATCAGGGCGCGGCGACCTTTGCCGTCGTGGCGCGTCAGCCGATGCCGCAGTTAAGCCCGACTCAGCAGAAGCGCCTGATTGGCCGTTACGGCCGGGCGCTGCCGCAGGTGCTGGCGTTGGTCGATGAGCTGGGTGTCGAGCAGGTGGCCGGCACGGACACGCTGTGGGCCGAGCTGGCCTGGGCGGCCGAGCAGGAGCTGGTGCTGCACCTGGATGACCTGTTGCTGCGCCGCACACGTTTGGGCCTGCTGCTGGCGTGCGGCGCGGCGGCCGAACTGCCGCGTATCCGTGCGCTGTGTCAGGCCCGCCTGGGGTGGGGTGACGCGCGCTGGCAAGAGGAAGAACAGGCGTATCTGCAACTCTGGCAGCGTTGCTACAGCCTGCCGGCGGAAGATGGATCACGAGGAAGGGCGGCGTCTTGAGCGAGAAAAGTTATCTGCTGGCCATCGACAATGGCACCCAGAGCATTCGGGCGCTGTTGTTCGATCTTCAGGGCAACCTGCTCGCCAAGGGCAAGGTGGAGCTTGAGGCCTATTACTCCAAGCAGCCCGGCTGGGCCGAGCAGGACCCGGAATACTACTGGGCCAGCCTCGGCGAGGCCTGTGCGCAGCTGTGGCAGCAGGTGGATATCGATCGCAGTCGGATCAAGGGTGTATCGCTGACTACCCAGCGCGGCAGCCTGATCAATGTCGATCAGCAGGGCCAACCACTGCGTCCTGCCATGCTCTGGCTCGATCAGCGTCAGGCCGAGGTGCGTGGGCCGATCAAGGGCCCCTGGGGCTGGCTGTTCAAGATCGCCGGGGTACAGGCCACAGTGGATCATTTTCGCGCCCAGGCCGAGGTCAACTGGATCGCGCAGAACCAACCGGACATCTGGGCCAAGACGCACAAGGTGCTGTTGCTCTCAGGTTTTCTCACCCATCGGCTGTGCGGCCAGTTTGTCGACTCGCTGACCAGTTGCGTAGCTTACCTGCCATTCGACTACAAGCGTTTGCAGTGGGCCAAACCCGGCGACTGGAAATGGCAGGCCATGCCGGTGCGCCGCGAACAGTTGTCGGAGTTACGCAAGCCGGGCGAGTTGCTTGGCCATATAACGGCGGCGGCCAGCCGGCATACCGGGATTCCCGAAGGCTTGCCGCTGATTGCTGCTGGTGCCGACAAAGCCTGTGAGGTGCTTGGCGCGGGCGGCGTAGAGCCGACTACGGCCTGTCTGTCCTATGGCACCACGGCGACCATCAACACCACACGCAGCAAGTACCTGGAAACCATCCCGCTGATCCCGCCATACCCGTCGGCGATTCCTGATCACTTCAACACCGAGGTGATGATTTACCGCGGTTTCTGGATGGTCAGTTGGTTCAAAAAAGAATTTGGTCTGCGCGAAATGCAGCGGGCCAAGGAGCTGGGCGTCGAGCCTGAGGCGCTGTTTGATGAGCTGGTCAACAGTGTGCCGGCTGGCTCCATGGGCCTGATGTTGCAGCCGTACTGGTCTCCGGGCATTCGTGAGCCAGGGTTGGAGGCCAAGGGCTCGATCATCGGTTTTGGCGACGTGCACACCCGTGCGCACATCTACCGGGCGATTCTGGAAGGGCTGGCCTATGCCCTGCGCCAGGGCAAGGAAAAGATCGAGAAGCGCTCGGGCACGCGCATCACCCGCCTGCGCGTTTCCGGCGGCGGCTCGCAGAGCGATGCGGCCATGCAGCTGACTGCCGATATTTTCGGCCTGCCGGCCGAGCGTCCGCATCTGTATGAAACCAGCGGTCTGGGGGCGGCGATCAATTGCGCGGTGGGGCTGGGTCTGTACCCGGACTACCCGACGGCAATTGCCGCGATGACCCGCGTGGGCCAGGTATTTACCCCGAATCCGGACGCGCAGCGCACCTATCAGCAGCTGTACACGCAGGTTTATCAGCGTATGTACAAACAGCTGAAGCCGCTGTATCAAACTATCCGCAAAATTACCGGCTATCCAGCGTGATGTGGCTTAGCGGCGCACAGGCTCTGTGCGCCGCTAAGCCAACACTGCGCGTCAGGCCACATCCACCAGGATGATTTCGCTGTCTTCGATGGCCGTCACCCGGATCACGTCCACATCGCTGACTGCCACGCCATCACGGGCCTGGGCGCTGACGCCGTTGACCTCAATGCTGCCGCTGGCGGCCACCAGATAGGCTTTGCGCGCCGCACCAATCGGGTATTCGGTGCTCTGGCCGGCTTGCAGGGTGGCCGCAGCCATCCGCGCATTGGTACGGATCGACAGGGCATCCTGATCTTCAGCAAAGCCGCTGGCCAGGGTGACGAAGGTGCCGGCGCGCTCACCTTTGGGAAACGGCTTGGCGCCCCACGACGGCGGTAGGCCCGACTGGTTGGGCTGAATCCATATCTGGAAAATCTTGGTGGTGGTGTCTTCCAGGTTGTATTCGCTGTGGGCAATCCCGGTACCGGCGCTCATTACCTGCACATCACCGGCTTCGGTACGGCCATGGTTACCCAGGTTGTCCTTGTGGGTGATGGCCCCTTGGCGTACATAGGTGATGATTTCCATGTCGCGGTGCGGATGAGTCGGAAAGCCGGTGTGCGGCGCGATTTCATCATCGTTCCACACACGCAGCGGCCCCCAGCCCATACGCGCCGGTTCATAGTATTCGGCAAAGGAAAAGTGATGACGGGCATTCAGCCAGCCATGATTGGCACCGCCGAGCTCGGCGAAGGGGCGTACTTCGATCATCTGCATATCCTCATTGATAAACACCGGCTTTTGGCTGCAGTGTTGGTTGGCGATGAACAGATCATCCAATAAATCAATGTGATTAAAAATGCGTAATTTTTGGATTTAATTATCTGTTTATTCGATATTTAGAACGAGTGCTGCACTGTGTGTCGACTAAAGCGTGATGAGGATGTCGGGAATGCAAGAACGTAAAGCGCTGCTGATCCTGCACGGCAAACAGGCCCTCAATGCCGAAGTGCGTACTGCCGTAGAGGCGCGTCGTGCGCAGGGTTGGCAGCTGGATGTGCGAGTTACCTGGGAAGCTGGTGATGCCCAGCGCCTGGTCAACGAAGCCCTGGCAGCGGGCTATCCAACGCTGATTGCCGGTGGCGGCGACGGCACCCTGCGTGATGTGGCCGAAGCCATGGCGCTGGCCAAAACCCAGGCTAGCCTGGCACTGCTGCCACTGGGTACCGCCAATGATTTTGCCCGCGCCGCTGGTGTTGCGCTTGAGCCGCAAGCAGCGTTGGCCTTGCTGGATGAGCCGGCACAGCCGATTGATCTGGGCGAAGTCGACGGTCAGGTGTTCCTCAATATGGCCACTGGCGGTTTTGGCTCCAATGTCACCGCCAATACCTCGGAAGAGCTCAAGCGAGTGCTGGGCGGTGCGGCGTATTTCCTCACGGGGCTGACCCGCTTTGCCGAGGTGCGTTCATCCTTTGGCCGCTTTGCGGGGCCGGATTTCGATTGGGAGGGTGAGTTTCTTGCCCTCGGCATCGGCAACGGACGACAGGCCGGTGGCGGGCATGTGCTTTGTCCGCAGGCGCAGGTCAATGATGGTTTGCTGGATGTCTGCATCGTGCCGGCGGCCACCGATGTGGTGGGCACTCTGGGCACGCTACTATCCGGCGGTATCAATGGTCTACAGAGTGTCGCGGTGAGTGCGCGCGTGCCCTGGTTGGAAGTAGAGGCGCCGGAAGGTTTGGACCTCAACCTCGACGGTGAGCCCATGGAAAGCCGCCAGCTGCGCTTTGTGGCCTTGCCCGCCGCGCTGCGTGTGCATTTGCCGGCTCAGTCAGCGTTATTGCAGGAATAACCTGGCGAATACGCCATCTGGCTGGCCTCTGTCGCGCGCTTGTCGCATGATGGCGCTGCGCCATCCGCCTTCAGATGCGCGGCATGTGGCCGATACATCAGGTCATGGCTATTTGAGCTAGGCTAGATCGATAAGTGAACAGGAGCGCATGATGGCCGGCATTCTCGACTCAGTGAACCAACGCACTCAGCTGGTGGGCGAGAATCGCCTGGAAATTCTGATGTTCCGCCTGACCGGCCGGCAGTTGTTTGCAATCAACGTGTTCAAGGTGCAGGAAGTCCTGCAGATGCCCAAGCTGACCCTGATGCCGCAGCGTCATCGGTTTGTCTGTGGGGTGGTCAACCTGCGTGGGCAGACCTTGCCGGTGATCGACCTGTCTCAGGCCATCGGCATGCGCCCGATTGTGCCGGATGAACGCAGCACGATTATCGTCACCGAATACAACCGCTCGGTGCAGGCCTTCCTGGTCGGCGGGGTTGAGCGAATCCTCAACCTCAACTGGGAATCCATCCTGCCGCCACCGGGCGGAGCAGGGCGGCAACATTACCTGACTGCTATCACCAAGGTCGAAGATCAGATCGTCGAAGTTATCGACGTGGAGAAGGTGTTGGCGGAAATCAGCCCGATGAGCACCAAGGTATCCCCGGAAAAACTCGCCGACCCGCTGCTTGAGCATGCGCGTGGGCGTGAAGTGCTGCTGGTCGATGACTCCAACGTGGCCATGGGACAGCTCAAGGGCACCATGGCGCAGCTGGATGTGCGTTGCCATTCGGCCAGTGACGGGTTGCGTGCGCTGAATCTGTTGAAGAGCTGGGCCGATGCTGGCGTGGATGTGCACGAAAAATTGCTGATGGTGATTACCGATGCGGAAATGCCGGAGATGGACGGCTACCGCCTGACTACGGAAATTCGCAATGACTCGCGTCTCAAGGACTTGTACGTGGTGTTGCACACCTCGCTGTCCGGCAGTTTCAACGAGGCCATGGTGAAGAAAGTGGGCTGTGACAGTTTCCTGTCCAAGTTCCAGCCGGACAAGCTGGTGGATGTGGTGCACGAGCGGCTGGCCCTGTTGCACCCTGACAAATAAGCCTGGCGCCAGCGCCAGGCTGAGCCTTATGGCTACTCGCTCAGGCGCTGGCGCAGGTGTTCGATGCGTTCACGGTTGACGTCGAAATCCTTGTAGCCCAGGCGTGATGCCGAGCGTACCTCGACGGCGGTTGCGCCGATATTGAACTCCACATCGTCGACAAAGCGCATCAGCCGGCTGCTGAACTCCGCACGCAGATACCCTGGCGCCTCCTCCACCAGACGTACCCTTTGCTCGCTGCCAAGCACCGCCTTGAGTTGTGCCTGGGTCTGCTCGGGCGAGCCTTTCAACGGCAGTGGCGCAATGGCGTGGCGTGGGTCACTGGCCTGGCTGTTGACGCAGTTCGGCGAGTCCGGGCAAGCGCTCAACCGACCATCGTGCAGCCCCAGATTATCCGGCGCGGTACCGCTGCAAGCGCTAAGCAACACCAGCAGCGGCAGAGCCAGGGCGGGCTTGTAGGTACGGCGGGTTGCTCGTATAAGTGCGTTTTGCCAAAGGGAAACTGGGCTCATGTTGCATCTCTCCGGGTTGTACCGTTATCCAATGAAATCTGCGGCGGGTGAGGCCCTGCATGAAGCGACGCTGGATGCCCTGGGCGTACAGGGTGATCGTCGCTGGATGGTAGTCGATGCAGAAACAGGACGCTTCCTGACTCAGCGTTTGTTGGCACAGATGACCCAGTTGCAAGCGCGTTGGTTGGGTAGCACGCACCTGCAATTGCGTGCGCCTGGCATGGCTGAACTGCAGGTGGCAGTGCCGGATGAGCAGGCATCGCTGCGTGGCGTGACCATCTGGCGCGACAGCTTGCAGGTGCCCGATGCCGGTGATCAGGCGGCGCAGTGGCTGAGTCAGTTTCTCGGTCGTGCCTGCCGTCTGGTGCAGGTCTCGGCGCCGCGCGCGCGGCAGGTCGATACGGCCTATGCCGAAGTAGGCGACAAGGTGGCATTTGCCGATGGTTTCCCTTTGCTGCTGATTGGCCAGGCCTCACTGGATGATCTTTCTGCGCGGGTGGGGCGGCCTTTGCCGATGCTGCGTTTCCGTCCGAATCTGGTGGTCAGCGGCAGTGAGCCTTATGCCGAGGACAGCTGGAAGCGTATCCGCATCGGTGAGCTGGAGTTTCGCGTGGTCAAGGGCTGCTCGCGCTGCATCATGACCACCCTTGATCCACAGACTGGTGAACGCAGCGCTGATCGCGAGCCGCTGACCACTCTGAAAACCTACCGTGAGCGTGAAGGCGAGGTGTATTTCGGGCAGAACCTGATCGCCTGTGGCGAAGGATCGCTGACGTTGGGCATGCCAGTAGAAGTACTGGCGTAGGAAGTGCGGCTCAACCTCAGCGGTTGAGCCGGTTTGGCTTACTGGTCGAAGTACCGTTCGTGCCAGGCCACCAGTGGCTGCGGCGCGTTGAGTTTCTCGCCATAGATCACCGAGTAGGACAGCACGTTCTGCACGTACTGGCGGGTCTCATCAAACGGAATGTTCTCGACCCACACGTCATACGACAGGTGATTCGCCCCGCGCAGCCACTGGCGTACTCGGCCAGGGCCAGCGTTATAGGCGGCGGAGGCGAGCACGCGGTTACCGTTGAACTGGCCATAGATCTGGCTCAGATAAGCGGCGCCCAGCTGGATATTGATTTCCGGGCGGTACGCCAGTTGCGGCGATGACAGTGGAATACCGAAACGCTTGGCGGTTTCCTTGGCAGTGGCTGGCATCAGCTGCATCAGGCCCATGGCACCGACATGGGATTTGGCGTCGGCCATAAAGGCACTTTCCTGGCGAGTGACGGCAAATACCCAGCTGGAGTGAATGTCGCGGTTGCGTGCTTCACGCACCAGTTGATCGCGATGGGCCATGGGGAAACGTACATCCAGATCATCCCAGTACTGCGCCTGGCTGATGGTGCGGATGGCCGGGAAATACCAGCCCATTTCATAGGCCAGACGCGCTTGGGCGACCATTTCATCGCGGCTGAACAGGCGACTGACGTTGTACCACTCGCGGCGACCATCGGCGACTTGACCACGGGCATGAAATTCCAGGGCGCGGCGAATGGCTGCCGAGTTGCGCACCTTCTGGATGGTTTGCGGGCTGAGGGCCAGTGGCTTGTTGTTCAGCTGATAGGGTGCTTGCACCTGATCGGCGGCCATAAAGCCGTAGAAGTCACGCTCCTTGGCCAGGCTCTGGTAGAGCGCTTTCGGTTCCTGGCTGTTGGGTTGTGCCAGTTGCAGGCTACGCGCCTGCCAGTAGCGCCAACGGTTGGTGTTGCCCAGCTCAGCCGGCATCTTGCGGGTCAGCTGATGGGCTTCTTCCCAGCGGCCCAGGCGTAGCAGCAGGCGAGCGCGCCATTCGCTGACCGTGTTATCACGCAGCTCTGGGTCGTATTTGGCCATGACCTGCAGGGCGCGGGCATCGAAGCGCTTGGCTAGGGTCAAGCCAATCTCGCGGGCGATGGCGACCTGTTCCTCGCTGGAGAACTTCATGCGTTGGGCGTAATTGTCCAGCAGTTTCAGGGCGCTCTCCGGATCCTGGCGGGCCAGGCGGCGCAGGCCGAGGCCTACTACATCGGCCATGGCTGGATCGGTCTGGGTGAAACGCGCGGTCTGCTTCAGCAGTTCAGGCTTCTGCGCGACTTCCAGCAGACTTTTGCCGTGGTTGCCCAGCGTCGGCATGGTCTTGATCAGGTGAGTGACCAGGCCATAGTTGCGCGCTTCAGCCGCCAGCTTGGCGCGTTGCCAGCGTTTCTGCTCGGTGAGCTGACCCGTTGCCGCCCAGCGCTCGAACAGCGGGTTGCAGGCGTTGGGCTGGGATTTGCCCACTAACCAGAGTTTCTCTGCGGTCGCGCCACCTTCTTTATGCATGCCATGGGTGAACTGGTATTGGCCGTACAGGCAATCAAGCTCGGTGAAGTTCAGCGCCGGGTCGTAGTAGTTGATAAAGGTCTGCCATTCGCCACGCTCGGCCAGCCAGCGCAACCAGCGCAACTTCATCCAGCTGATCTGTGGCAGGTCGCCATGCTCGGCGAGGAATTTCTCGATTTCGTCATTGCTCGCCCACTTCAGGCGCGCGGTCAGCTCGTCATAGGCCAGATAGGGCTCCAGCGGATAGCCACGCAGGGCGCTGGCATAGCGCTGATAAGGGCCTTTGTCGCCCTTGGCCAGCGCCGCTTTGGCGTGATCGTAATATTGACGTTGTTGCGCCAGGGTCGCGGCATGCGCCGCAGAGAAGCTCAGGGAGGAAACCAGCAAACAAGACAGCAGACTGAACAAAGGGCCGCGCATGATACTTCCAGGCAGATAGTGCATATCGCTCTAGCTTAGTCCTTTGCCTGTGGGCGGTGAAGGCTCAATACGCCTTGCGCGTTGCTGGCTAATGGCCATATTGTGCGCGGGCCTGTTTGCCGGGTCAGCGCGCGATGTTCCGTGAAGTGGCAGGTACAAGCGAGTTTATTGGGCTGGAGGCCGAAATTGCCTGCGATGAGGCTGTGCTTCTCGGTTAGAATGCGCGCCCTGTTTTGCCGGTGCCATGGCATCTGCAAATGATTTTCGGGGTGTTTCAGCTGTTGCCGGCCTGATGCGACGCACCACTGACCGGCTGTAGCTGCTGACCCTGTTGCTTTGTTGAGGCGCACCATGACCCTGCTCAAATTCACCGAAATTTCCCTGGCCTATGGCGCGATGCCTCTTCTGGATAAGGTGTCGTGGCAGATTGCCCGGGGCGAGCGGGTGTGCATCATCGGCCGCAACGGTACCGGCAAGTCGAGCATGATGAAGCTGGTCAAGGGCGACCAGAAGGCCGATGACGGCACCGTCTGGCGCGCGCCAGGGCTGAAAATCGGTGAGCTGCCGCAGGAACTGCCGCGGGCTGATGAGCGCACGGTGTTTGATGTGGTCGCCCAAGGCCTGGACGGTGTGGGTGAATTGCTCGCGCAGTACCACCACCTGGCGCAGAACTGTGTCACTGACGCCGACCTGGAAAAATTGATGCATGTGCAGCAAGACCTTGAAGCCCGTGATGGCTGGCGCTTGCAGCAGTTGGTTGAAAGCACCCTGAGTCGTCTGCAGTTGCCGGCCGACAAGACCCTGGCCGAGTTGTCTGGTGGCTGGCGCCGTCGCGTGCTGCTGGCCCAGGCGCTGGTCTCCGAGCCGGATCTGCTGCTGCTCGACGAGCCCACCAACCACCTGGATATCGGTGCCATCGCCTGGCTGGAAGAAGCCTTGGCGGATTTCCAGGGGGCGGTGCTGTTTATTACCCACGACCGCTCCTTTCTGCAGAACCTGGCCACGCGCATTCTTGAACTGGATCGCGGCGGCCTGATCGACTGGAATGGCGACTACGCCAGTTTCCTGGTGCACAAAGAAGCCATGCTGGCCGCGGAAGAAACCGCCAACGCCCTGTTTGACAAGAAACTGGCCCAGGAAGAAGTGTGGATTCGCCAGGGCATCAAAGCCCGCCGCACCCGTAACGAAGGCCGTGTTCGCGCCCTGAAAGCCCTGCGTGTTGAACGCAGCGAGCGCCGTGAGCGCACCGGCAAGGCCAATATTCAGCTGGATACCGCGGAGAAATCCGGCAAGCAGGTGATGGTGCTGGAAGACGTCAGCTTTGCGCATCCAGGTGGTCCGTTCCTGATCAAGGACTTCTCCATGGTGCTGCAGCGTGGCGACCGCATTGGTCTGCTCGGCGCCAACGGCACGGGAAAAACCACGTTGCTCAAGCTGATGCTGGGCGGTCTGCAGCCCAGCAGTGGCTCGGTAACCGAAGGCACGCGTATTGAAGTGGCGTATTTTGACCAGTTGCGTCACCAGCTCGATCTGGAAAAAACCGTGATCGACAACGTTGCCGAAGGCCGTGATTTCATCGAGATCGATGGGCAGAACCGCCATGTTCTGAGCTACCTGGGCGATTTCCTGTTCAGCCCGCAGCGTGCGCGTACCCCGGTCAAGGCGCTGTCCGGTGGGGAGCGGGCACGCCTCTTGCTGGCCAAGCTGTTCAGCAAGCCGGCCAACCTGCTGGTGCTGGATGAGCCGACCAACGACCTCGATGTGGAAACGCTGGAGCTGCTGGAAGAGGTGCTGCTGACCTTCCCGGGCACCGTGCTGATGGTTAGTCACGACCGGGCTTTCCTCGACAACGTGGTGACCAGCACCCTGGTGTTCGAAGGCGAAGGGCGTGTGCGCGAATACGTCGGTGGTTATCAGGACTGGTTGCGCCAGGGGGGGTCGCCGCGCTTGCTCGGAGTGGGGGAAAGCAAGGCCGGCAAGCCTGAACTAGCCTCAGCAGTGGTGCCTGCGCCGGTGATTGCCGTACCCGTGGTAGCCGCAGCAAACAAGAAAAAACTCAGCTACAAACTGCAGCGCGAACTGGAGGCTATTCCGGGGCAGATCGATGCTCTGGAAGTGCGGGTCGCTGAACTGCAGGAGCAGGTTGCTGCACCAACCTTCTACCAGCAGCCTGCAGAGAAAACGGCTGAGGTGCTGGCCACCTTGCAGTCGGCTCAGCAAGAGCTGGATCAGTTGGTTGAGCGCTGGGCTGAGCTGGAAGGCTGAGCCTGAGTAATACCCTCAAACAGGATTTTGAGATTTCTGCCGGAGACCGTTATGGCCATCGAGTACCGCATCACTCTCGACGACAATCATCAGTTCAGCTACAGGATCGAGCTGGACCGCGTCTATGAAGCCGAGGTGGCGCAAAGCGCGCCTGCCTGGACCCGTCTGGAGTATCAGCAGTGCAGTAATTGTCCGTTGAGCAAGGACAACTTCAGTCATTGTCCGGCGGCGGTCGACCTGCATCGGGTGATCGAAGACTTCCAGGGCTTGCCGGCGTTCAAGAAGGTCTCCGTGTGGGTGCGTACGCCTGAGCGTGAGTACACCAAACTGCTGGGTTTGGAGGAGGGTCTGCGTGCACTGCTTGGGGTAATCATGGCTACCAGTGCCTGTCCGGTACTGGGCAAGCTGAAACCGATGGCGCAGCATCACTTGCCGTTTGCCAATAGCCAGGAGTTCACTCTGCGCACGGTGTCGTTGTACCTGACGCAGCAGTATTTCAATCTGCGTGAAGGGCGTCCGGCAGATTGGGAGCTCAAAGGGCTGGTGCGCATGTTCCAGCAGTTGCAGTTGGTCAATCAGGCGTTCTGGCAGCGCATTCATGCTACCTGTGAGGGCGACTCTAACCTCAAGGCGTTTCTGACTTTCTTTTCGATGGCGTCGAGCATGACCTATTCGCTGGAAACCCAGCTGCAGAAGATCCGGCCGTTGGTCATGAGTGCGGGTGACGCCGGCGATTAGCCCTGGGCTGTTCGCCGGCGGTGGTTTTAATCTGCTTTTTTCAGGCGTACCGCAAGTACGTCGCAGGGGGCGCCATGCAGTACGTCGTTGGCGGTAGAGCCCAGCAATAACGCCAGCCCATGACGGCCATGGCTGCCAACGATGATCAGGTCACACTGCTGTTCGGTGGCCAGGCGATGGATTTCCTGGCGAGGTTGGCCGTAGGCCAGGTGGCGTTGATCGCTGCTCAGCGTTGGGTACTTGCCGGCGAATTTGTCCAGGCGCTCGCGGGCCTGGTCGAACTGCTGCTGTTGCAGCATCGACAGGTCCATTGGCACGTCGCCGCCAAAGGCCATGGCCATCGGTTCGACAATATGCACCACTGATAACCTGGCGCCACTGCTGGCGGCCAGTTTCTGTGCGCGGTGCATAACCGGGTCGCATTCTTCGGTAAGGTCGACGGCGACCAGAATGTGCTGGTAGGGCATGGGGTAATTCTCCGTGCAAGTGGATCAATGGTTCTAGTATGGCCGTCCTGAGCGCTGATGACAGGCTTTTGCCTGCGAGATAACGATATGAGTCCCTGGTTTCTGCTATTGCTCCTGGCCTTTCTGCTCAGTCCGTTGGCCTGGCTGGTGCCATCGCGTCATCAGCGTGGGCAGATGGATGTGCGCCTGCAGGCTCGGCAGATGGGGGTGGCAATGCAGTTGTCGCGTCAGGAATGGCCGTATTGGTTGCTACGCCAACCGCCAGACTCATGCCCGCAATATCATCGGGCGCGCCGGCGTGGGCGGGTTGATAGTTGGTGCTATTGGCAGCTGGAACCGGGACAGTGGGTCAACAAGTGGCGCGAACCCTGCCCGGATCAGGCCTTGCTGGAACAGTTGCAGAGTTTGCCAGCGGATGCCTACAAGGCCGAAGCAACCGCGCAGATGCTCTCGGTGTGCTGGGGCGAGCGTGGGGCGCAGGAAGCATTGGAGAAGATTGTCGGTTTTCTCAAGGCCAATGCTTGAATCTAGAACTGCTGCAATGACCGATAAAAGAAAGCCCAGTGCGAGCACTGGGCTGGAGTACGGCCAGGCAGGCCGGTAAACAGAGTGGCGGGTCAGAGGTTGGCGGCGGCGTATTGGCCGGCAATCTGTTCAATGCCCTGAATAATGGTGTTGGAGTATTTGTTGACCAGAAACGGCACGCTGTTCTCGTTGTAGTTGATCAGCGATTTTTCGATGTAGCGCCACTTGGTGCTCACACCTTCCCAGGCCTGTTTGAGCTGTGGGGTGTTTTTCGGGTCTTTTTCCAGGGCGGTCATCTTGCTGGCGAAGTCGCTGACCAACTCTTCCATGGGTCGCGCCTCACCACCGCCGATAAATGTGGCGCCGACTGAAGCGCTGCGCGAGGCGTAATCCACTGCAATACCTTGCATCAGCAGGCTCTGCTCACGGCTGAGTTGGGTCAGTGCAGGCACGCTGTAGCTGCTTTCCTGTTGAATCTTGATATACAGCTCCTGGCTCAGGCTCATCAGCTGCTGGTTGCGTATGGCCAGGTCGGCCACTGGCTGCAGGTCGGTGTAGCCTTGGCTTTTCAGGGCATTGGTCAGGTTGTTCAGATCAATCTGGTAACCCTTCCATTGCTGATCCAGCTGCGCGCGCAGGGCTTTTGAACCTTCTCCTGGCATGTCGCTCAGGGCGCTCAGGTGGTTGTTGGCCTCGGTCAGCGACTCATTGATCATGCGCGCGTAACGCTGGTCGCCTTCCATGCCGTTGAACATATAGAAGTCGCCCAGGGTTTTTTGCGCAGCCAAGCGCAGCTGATGCAATTTCAGCAGGCTGGTGGCGGAATCCGCAGCCTGGGTAGCGGCGCTGAACAAGGGGAGGGTGGTGGCGAGCAGGGTGCTCAAGACGATGGCAAGCATGCGGCTCGACATGGGGAAACTCCGTGCGCCCTTGATTGGGCTCTAATTGTTTTTGTTTTTTGGTTACGGCCGGTCTAAAACGGCCGTATTGAGACGACTGTACCTGTAGCTAACTCATTTTGCTAGGTAGGCAAAGCGTCACATTTTATGGGGTTGACTGCGACAAAGAGGCGTATATCGCTGCGGATGCGCACCTGTTCGCCGCAGACTTATTTGGCGGCTGTCTGTCAGCCAAAACGTAATTTTTTGTACAGCAAGAGAGTCACTACAGGCCAATTGACAAGTTGGGGCTTTTCCTTGAAGGTGTGCACACCCAAATCAAACGGGCGTATGAATTGAGCGTTTGCCTCTTAAGACAGCGCCTTTACAGTCCGATTATCGCGTCGGTGGGTGTGCCAGGCTGATTGGGGCTACTCTAGACGGCTGTGCCGTGGAGTAGCTTGCTGGTTGGCTCCGATGTGTACTGTTCAGCTTCCATACCGTGGAGATCAGTTGATGATTTACGAAGGTAAAGCCATCACGGTTAAGGCTCTTGAGAGCGGCATCGTCGAATTGAAATTCGACCTCAAGGGTGAATCCGTCAACAAATTCAACCGTCTTACCCTCAATGAGCTGCGTCAATCCGTTGATGCAATCAAGGCTGATGGTTCGATCAAGGGCGTGATTGTCACCAGTGGCAAAGACGTATTTATCGTCGGTGCCGACATCACCGAATTCGTCGACAACTTCAAGTTGCCGGACGAAGAGCTGGTGGCTGGCAACCTCGAAGCCAACAAGATCTTCAGTGATTTTGAAGACCTCAATGTTCCGACTGTTGTCGCGATCAATGGCATCGCCCTGGGCGGTGGTTTTGAAATGTGCCTGGCGGCGGATTACCGCGTCATGGCTGACAGTGCCAAGGTTGGTCTGCCGGAAGTCAAACTGGGCATCTACCCAGGCTTCGGCGGTACTGTGCGTCTGCCACGTGTTATCGGTACCGATAACGCTGTTGAGTGGATTGCCGGTGGTAAGGAAAACAAAGCAGCTGACGCCCTGAAAGCCGGCGCCGTCGACGCTGTAGTGACTGCTGATAAGCTGCAAGCTGCAGCCCTGGATCTGATCAAGCGCGCCATCTCCGGTGAGCTGGACTACAAGGCCAAGCGTCAGCCGAAGCTGGAAAAACTCAAGCTCAACGCTATTGAGCAGATGATGTGCTTTGAAACCGCCAAAGGTTTCGTCGCAGGTCAGGCCGGCCCGAACTACCCGGCTCCGGTTGAAGCGATCAAGACTATCCAGAAAGCCGCCAACATGGCGCGCGACAAAGCTCTGGAAGTTGAAGCTGCAGGTTTCGTCAAACTGGCCAAGACTCCGGTTGCTGCAAGCCTGATCGGTCTGTTCCTGAACGATCAGGAACTGAAGAAAAAAGCCAAGCAGCACGACGAAATCGCCAAAGACGTGAAACTGGCTGCCGTACTCGGTGCTGGCATTATGGGCGGCGGTATCGCTTACCAGTCGGCCTCCAAGGGCACCCCGATCCTGATGAAGGATATCCGTGAAGAGGGTATCCAGATGGGGCTGAATGAGGCGAGCAAGCTGCTCGGCAACCGTGTCGCCAAAGGTCGCATGACCCCGGCGAAGATGGCTGAAGCCCTCAATGGCATCCGTCCGACCATGTCCTACGGTGATTTCGGCAACGTCGACATCGTCGTTGAAGCCGTCGTCGAGAACCCGAAGGTCAAGCAGATCGTGCTGGCTGAAGTGGAGGGCGTGGTTAAAGAAGACGCCATCCTCGCGTCCAACACCTCGACCATTTCCATCAACTTGCTGGCCAAGGCCCTCAAGCGTCCGGAAAACTTCGTCGGTATGCACTTCTTCAACCCGGTGCACATGATGCCGCTGGTTGAAGTGATTCGTGGCGAGAAGTCCAGCGACGTAGCCGTGGCGACCACCGTTGCCTACGCCAAGAAAATGGGCAAGACCCCGGTTGTAGTCAACGATTGCCCGGGCTTCCTGGTTAACCGCGTGCTGTTCCCGTACTTCGGTGGCTTCTCCAAGCTGCTGGGCTTCGGTGTGGACTTCGTGCGTATCGACAAGGTCATGGAGAAGTTCGGCTGGCCGATGGGCCCGGCGTACCTGTCCGACGTGGTTGGTATCGACACCGGTCACCACGGTCGTGACGTAATGGCTGAAGGCTTCCCGGATCGCATGGCGGTTGAAGGCCGTACTGCGGTTGACGTGATGTACGAAGCGGATCGTCTGGGTCAGAAGAACGGCAAGGGTTTCTATGCCTACGAGACTGACAAGCGCGGTAAGCCGAAGAAAGTCTCCGACCCGGCTGCCTATGAGCTGCTGAAGTCGATCGTCACTGAGCAGCGCGAGCTGACTGACGAAGATATCATCAACTTCATGATGATCCCGCTGTGCATGGAAACCGTGCGTTGTCTGGAAGACGGCATCGTTGATACCGCAGCTGAGGCCGATATGGGCCTGATCTACGGCATCGGCTTCCCTCCGTTCCGCGGTGGTGCACTGCGTTACATCGATACTGTCGGTGTAGCCGAGTTCGTTGCCCTGGCCGACAAATACGCCGAGCTGGGCGCGCTGTACACCCCGACTGCCAAGCTTCGCGAAATGGCCGCTAACGGCCAGAAGTTTTTCGGTTAATCGCGGTCAGACTAGAGCGAGAGTGAATTTATGAGCCTGAATCCTAGAGATGCAGTCATCGTCGACTTCGGTCGTACCCCGATGGGTCGTTCCAAGGGCGGCATGCATCGCAACACCCGTGCCGAAACCATGTCGGCCAACCTGATCAGCGGCGTGCTGGCACGTAACACCAAGCTGGATCCAGCTGAAGTTGAAGACGTGATCTGGGGCTGCGTTAACCAGACCCTGGAGCAGGGCTGGAACATCGCGCGCATGGCGTCGCTGATGACCCAGATCCCGCACACCAGTGCTGGCCAGACTGTGAGCCGCCTGTGCGGTTCGTCCATGAGCGCCCTGCACACTGCTGTGCAGGCGATCCAGACCGGCAACGGTGACGTGTTCGTCATCGGTGGTGTGGAGCACATGGGCCACGTTGGCATGATGCACGGCGTCGATCCAAACCCGCACCTGTCGCTTTACGCAGCCAAGGCCTCGGGCATGATGGGTCTGACCGCTGAAATGCTCGGCAAGATGCACGGTATCAGCCGTGAGCAGCAGGACGCCTTTGGTGAACGTTCGCACCGTCTGGCTCACAAAGCCACCGTCGAAGGCAAGTTCAAGGATGAAATCATCCCGATGCAAGGCTACGACGAGAACGGTTTCCTGAAAGTCTTCGACTACGACGAAACCATTCGTCCGGAGACTACTCTGGAAAGCCTGGCTGCCCTGAAGCCTGCGTTCAACCCGAAAGGCGGTACCGTGACTGCGGGTACTTCTTCGCAGATCACCGACGGCGCTTCCTGCATGATCGTCATGAGCGCCCAGCGCGCCCAGGACCTCGGCATTCAGCCAATGGCCGTAGTTCGCGCCATGGCCGTGGCCGGTGTTGATCCAGCGATCATGGGCTACGGTCCAGTACCGTCGACTCAGAAAGCACTGAAACGTGCTGGTCTGACTATCAATGACATCGATTTCTTCGAGCTTAACGAAGCCTTCGCTGCCCAGGCTCTGCCTGTGCTGAAGGATCTGAAAGTGCTCGACAAGATGGAAGAGAAGGTCAACCTGCACGGCGGCGCGATCGCTCTGGGTCACCCGTTCGGTTGTTCCGGTGCGCGTATCTCCGGTACCCTGCTGAACGTGATGAAGCAGAATGGTGGCACCTTCGGTGTGTCGACCATGTGCGTCGGTCTCGGCCAAGGCATCACCACCGTCTTCGAACGCCTGTAAGCTTCACGCAGCGTTAGAGATGGAAAAAACCGGGGCCTGGTGCCCCGGTTTTTGTTTTTGGTCTGTTTGTTGTAGCGATCACCTTTGGCTTGTTGCCAGGGGGGCGCACTTCCGGTTTTTCTCGGCAGAAAATCTTCAAGGAATTATTCATGCAGTTACAGCCTGGCCTCTATCGTCATTACAAAGGCCCTGAGTACCGCGTGTTTGGCGTGGCTCAACACTCCGAGACAGAGCAGTCGATGGTGGTCTACCAGGCGCTGTACGGCGAATTCGGCCTATGGGTCAGGCCGCTGGAGATGTTCTGCGAAAGTGTCGAAGTGGACGGCGAGATGGTTCCACGCTTTGCTTTGATTCAGGCTGAAAACGCACTGATCACTCGGCCTTGAGCTGATACCGGGCCATTGCTGCGCTTGACCTCGGCCGGACCACCACTATATATAGCGGTGCCGCGCTAGCAGGCAGTACAGCGCCTCCCGCATTTATTTACCGAATTTCAGGAATTTTCCAATCCATGGGCAAATCGCTGGTCATCGTGGAATCCCCGGCCAAGGCCAAGACCATCAACAAGTACTTGGGCAACGAGTACGTGGTGAAGTCGAGCATCGGCCACATCCGTGACCTACCCACCAGTGGCTCGGCGAGCACCGCCAAGGAGCCCGCCAAGCGTGGCAAAGCCGCCGCAGGTGAAGCACCGGCGCTGTCGCCCAAGGAAAAAGCCAAGCGTCAGCTGTTCGCCCGCATGGGTGTTGATCCCGAGCATGGCTGGAAAGCCAAGTACGAGATCCTGCCTGGCAAGGAGAAGGTGGTCGAGGAATTGCGCCGCTTGGCCAAGGATGCCGACACTATCTATCTCGCAACCGACTTGGACCGCGAGGGGGAAGCCATTGCCTGGCACCTGCGCGAATCCATTGGCGGCGACGACAGCCGCTACAAGCGCGTGGTGTTTAACGAAATCACCAAAAAAGCCATCCAGGAAGCGTTTGCCAAGCCGGGTGAGTTGGATATCAACCGAGTCAATGCTCAGCAAGCGCGGCGCTTCCTTGATCGCGTGGTGGGCTATATGGTCTCGCCGCTGCTGTGGGCCAAGATTGCCCGTGGTCTTTCCGCCGGTCGCGTGCAGTCGGTTGCCGTGAAGCTGGTGGTTGAGCGTGAGAAAGAGATCCGCGCCTTCGTCCCCGAAGAATACTGGGAAGTGCATGCCGACCTCGGCACCGCTAAAGGCGCTAACGTGCGTTTTGAAGTGGCGCGGGAAAATGGCAATGCCTTTAAGCCGCTGAATGAAGCGCAGGCCATGGCCGCCTTGGCCGCTCTGAAGGCCTCCAGCTACAGCGTCAGCAAGCGCGAGGACAAACCGACCAGCAGCAAGCCGTCGGCGCCGTTCATTACCTCCACCTTGCAGCAGGCCGCCAGTAACCGCCTGGGCTTTGGGGTGAAGAAGACCATGATGATGGCCCAGCGTCTGTATGAGGCGGGTTACATCACTTATATGCGTACCGACTCGACCAACCTCTCGGCCGATGCTGTGAGCATGGTGCGTGGCTTTATTGAAAGCGAGTACGGCAAAAAGTACCTGCCGGCTAACCCGATTGCCTACAGCAGCAAGGAAGGGGCCCAGGAAGCGCACGAAGCGATCCGTCCTTCCGACGTCAACCTCAAACCGACTCAACTGTCAGGCATGGAGCGTGACGCCGAGCGCCTGTATGAGCTGATCTGGCGTCAGTTCGTGGCTTGCCAGATGCCGCCGGCCGAATACCTGTCGACCACCGTTACGGTGACCGCCGCGCAGTTCGAGTTGCGCGCCAAGGGTCGTATCCTCAAGTTTGACGGCTACACGCGTGTGCTGCCGCAACTGAGCAAGCCGGGTGACGATGATGTGTTGCCGGAAATGGCTCAGGGCGAAGCGCTCAAACTGGTTAAACTCGACCCCAGCCAGCACTTCACCAAGCCGCCAGCGCGCTATTCGGAAGCCAGCCTGGTCAAGGAAATGGAGAAGCGCGGCATCGGTCGGCCGTCGACCTATGCGGCGATCATCGGCACTATTCAAGATCGCGGCTATGTGACCCTGCATAACCGCCGTTTTTACTCGGAGAAGATGGGCGACATCGTTACCGAGCGTCTGGCTGAAAGCTTCTCCAACCTGATGGACTACGGTTTTACCGCTGGCATGGAAGAGCACCTGGACGATGTGGCCCAGGGCGAGCGCGAGTGGAAGCACTTGCTCGACGAGTTCTACGGTGACTTCAAGAAGAAACTGGAAGTGGCCGAAGCGGGCGAGGGTGGCATGCGTGCCAACCAGCCGACGCTGACCGACATTGCGTGCCGCGAATGCGGCCGGCCGATGACCATTCGTACTGCCTCCACTGGTGTATTCCTCGGCTGCTCGGGCTATGCCTTGCCGCCTAAAGAGCGTTGCAAGGCCACCGTTAATCTGGTGCCAGGCGACGAAATTGCCGCGGATGATGAGGGTGAGTCGGAGTCGCGCGTGCTGCTCGGTAAGCACCGCTGCCCGATCTGCTCCACCGCGATGGACGCTTACCTGCTCGATGAAACCCGCAAGCTGCACATCTGTGGCAATAATCCGGATTGCAGTGGTTATGAAGTGGAGCAGGGCCAGTACCGCATCAAGGGCTATGAAGGCCCAAGCCTGGATTGCGACAAGTGCGGCAGCCAGATGCAATTGAAGACCGGGCGTTTTGGCAAGTTCTTTGGCTGTACCAACAGCGAGTGCAAGAACACTCGCAAGCTGCTGAAGAGCGGTGAAGCGGCTCCGCCGAAAATGGACCCGGTGAAAATGCCGGAGCTCAAGTGCGAGAAGGTCAACGACACCTACATTCTGCGCGACGGTGCATCGGGTCTGTTCCTGGCTGCCAGCCAGTTCCCGAAAAACCGTGAGACGCGTGCACCGCTGGTGATCGAACTGATTCCGCACCGCGATGAGATCGACCCCAAGTATCACTTCCTGCTTGATGCGCCGAAGAAAGACCCCCAAGGTCGTGCGGCAGTGATCCGCTACAGCCGCAAGACCAGGGAGCAGTACGTGCAGACCGAGGTCGACGGCAAGCCGACCGGCTGGCGTGCGTTCTTTGATGGCGGCAAGTGGAAAGTTGAAGATAAAAGCTGATCCAGCGGAACGCGTGTCGGCCATTGGCCGGCGCGCGTATGCTTATTCAATCCGCAGTGGAGGGCGTCGCAATGGCCAATGAACTCTATACCCGCACCAATCAGAAAATCTTCTACGCCGGTCTGGCGCTGGAGTCCTGGCGCAAGGCTGAGCAGGCTCAGAGCATGAATGCCCTGGCCTTGATTCAGGCCGAGCGTGAGGCCTCTCTGTTTCATCTCTATGGCGCTCTGTTGGGCTTGTGTCATGAGATTGCAGGTTACTACCGCTTGCCGGATAGCGCCGCGCCACAGGCTGAACGTTTTCTTACTGAGGCAGTGTTGCAGGCGGCGCCAAGCCAGGAGTTGGGTGAGCTAGTCGAGTTGGCACAGTCTTCCGGTAGTTGGGTGGCTCATCTTCTCAAGGCCTATGCCGAGCTGTTTCAGCCGCCGCAAGCTGGCAAAAAGGCCAAGGTCGATCCAGCTACGCCATTGATCACGGCGGTCAGCCTGGACGAAGAAGCTGCGCCCTTGGCGCACGAGACGCTTGAGGCCTGGCGTCAGCAGTTGAAAGCTTTGGCGCAGCGTTTTCGGCAAACCCTGAGCGAGTGGTAAGCCGCTGATTGGACCGGCGGACTAGGGTGAGTTCGGGTCGGCTGTTACACTGTCGACCTTTCGTGGAGAGTTAAGCCAATGCCTACATCATTCCTGGAAATTGTCGAATTGCCTGACGGGCGTATTGCCCTGCGTCGTGCAGAGGATGAAGAGTCACTGGTGGTGCTGGATTTCTCTGCTGATGCTAAAGCTTTCTTGCAGGGGCAGCACGTCGAGGTGGCCAAGGCAATGCTCAATGTCGGTGTGCAGATGGCGGGGCGCTTGGCTGAAAACAATTTCCAGCAGGAAGAAGGACCAAGGGTTCTGCATTGATTGCAGAATTGCTTTGGCTCTGAGCCAGAGCGTTCTGCTCGTCATGGCTGCTTCTGCATCAGGTTTCTACTGGCCGATACGCACATTCCTTGTGCGTGATTTCTGGCCAACTATCCCAAACTGATATTCAGGCTTTGTGCCTTGCCCAGGCGTGCAGCCTGCTCAAGCTGTTGCCGCGCCTGGCGTTCCAATGGGTGCAGCCAGCTGACTACGGTATGACTGCGGCCCAGCGTCAGTGCCTGCCGCGTCAATTCCAGTGCACTTTGTTCGCCGCGTGGGTGCAACAGCAGGATGCGTTCGCGGTTTAGGCCTGCTTCGCGCAGCCAGGCCTGGGTAAGGCTTGAGGGTGGCGCGATCAGGGTTAGCCAACGTTCGTCGTGGTTGTCGCTAAGTTCGCGCAGAATCGGAGCGAGAAGGTTAAGGCAGTGTCCGGCCGCACCGCGTAGCGATATTTCACTGAAAGCTTCTGTCTCGTCCTGCCAAGGCAATTCCGCGGCTTCGGCAAGCAGCGGGTTACTCGCCGAAGCCAGGAAGGCGTCGAACAAGGGCAGTTGTGTACGGTTCAGCGAATGCGGGAACTGCATAACTCCTCCACTAGCGGCGGATAACGCCGACGCTCAAGCCTTCAATGATCAAATCCTGCTCTTCCAGATTTACTTCGATCGGCGCGAACTCCGGGTTTTCGGCAATCAGCCAAACCTTGTTGCCCTCGCGCTTGAAGCGTTTGACGGTCACTTCATCATCGAGACGCGCCACCACCACTTGGCCATTACGGGCTTCGCGGGTGGTGTGTACGGCCAGCAGGTCACCGTCGAAAATGCCGATGTCTTTCATGCTCATGCCGCGTACGCGCAGCAGGTAGTCGGCCTTGGGGTGGAAGAAGTCTGGATTGATCTTGCAGGACTCTTCGACATGCTGCTGCGCCAGAATCGGTGCGCCTGCGGCGACGCGGCCAACCACCGGCAAACCTTCGTCCTCCTCGGTATTGGGCTCGAAGCCAGGAATGCGGATTCCACGTGAAGCGCCGGGAGTCATCTCGATTGCACCTTTACGGGCCAGGGCCTTGAGGTGCTCTTCAGCGGCGTTGGGGGATTTGAAGCCCAGTTTCAAGGCGATTTCCGCGCGGGTAGGCGGATAGCCATTGTCTTCAAGGCACTGCTTGATGAAGGCGAGAATCTCAGCTTGGCGCGGCGTCAGTTTTAGCATGGTCGGCTCTGTTTTTTTGTACAGTGACTGGAATTATATACAGTGATCGGCGATTGGCAATCCTTGTGTTCTGATCTCTACTCAATGCACTTCTCGCCAGCATGATGAGCTGACTGTTACTCGGCTCGTGTGTGGGTCGTCTAGTTTGAGTTGATGCTGCTGTTTGCAGGATGCGTGTGACCACCCGGCCACAAGATGGTTTGCCCGACTTGACAAGGCGGGCGGCTGAAACGTATGTTTCAAACAAGTGTTTGTTCAGATGAAAAGAGTCATGGCCCAGTCGGAAACCGTTGAACGCATTCTCGATGCGGCAGAGCAGCTTTTTGCGGAGAAGGGTTTCGCAGAAACCTCTCTGCGCTTGATCACCAGCAAGGCCGGCGTCAATCTGGCTGCGGTGAACTATCACTTCGGTTCGAAGAAGGCCCTGATTCAGGCGGTGTTCTCACGCTTTCTCGGACCATTCTGTGTCAGCCTTGAGCGTGAACTGGACCGCCGTCAGGCCAAGCCTGATGTTAAGGTCAGCCTGGAGGAATTGCTCGAGTTGCTGGTCGAGCAGGCGCTGGCGGTAAAGCCGCGCAGTGGCAACGACCTCTCCATCTTCATGCGTCTGCTTGGTCTGGCCTTCAGTCAGAGTCAGGGCCACCTGCGTAAGTACCTGGAAGAGGTTTACGGCAAGGTGTTCCGCCGCTATATGCAGCTGGTACATGAAGCCGCGCCGCGCATTCCGCCTCTGGAACTGTTCTGGCGTGTGCACTTTATGCTGGGTGCTGCGGCGTTCAGCATGTCGGGGATAAAGGCTCTGCGCGCGATGTCGGAAACCGATTTCGGCGTTAATACCTCGATTGAGCAGGTCATGCGCCTGATGGTGCCGTTCCTGGCCGCCGGTATGCGTTCGGAAACCGGCTTGACCGATGAAGCCCTGGCCAGTGCGCAGCTCAAGCCGCGTACCAAGAACAGCGTCACGCCCAGCAAAGTTTGACTGTCGCCGGTGGGCTTGGCGGATGCGATCCGCTAAGCTAGCCGCCCATGGTTACCCTCGATCTTCTGCATATTTCCCTCGCCGATCAGCGCCTGTATGGCTTTGCCAACGGGCAGCTGCAGCTGCGCCTGAGTGTTTCAACTGCGTTGAATGGCGCTGGCGAGCTCAATGGCTCTGGCTGCACACCGCGTGGCTTGCACGTGGTGCGGGCGAAGATTGGTGATGGTTTGCCGAGCGCTGCCGTGTTGCGCGGTCGGCGCTGGACGGGCGAGGTCTGGTCGCCCGAGTTGCATGCGCAATTTCCCGGTCGTGACTGGATTCTCACGCGGATCCTCTGGTTGAGTGGTTGTGAGCCGGGGCGTAATCGTCTGGGCGCTGTCGACACCTTTCGTCGTTATATCTACCTGCACGGTACGCCGGACAGTGAGCCCATGGGCGTTGCGCTGTCGCATGGCTGCGTGCGTCTGCGTAACAGCGACCTGCTGGAACTATTTGCGCGTGTCCCGGTTCAATGTGCGGTACGGATTGACGAGGCGGCCTGCCCCGAGTGGGCAGCCGCGCCGCTACTTTAAGGAAAACTTGTGAGTGCACCCATGCAAGGTTCGTTGATGCTGGACATCGCCGGCACCTGGCTGACCGCCGAGGATCGCCAGATCCTGCGTCAGCCGCAGGTGGCTGGGTTGATTCTGTTTGCGCGCAATATTGAAGACCCGCGCCAGGTGCGCGAATTGTCGGCGGCAATTCGCGCCGTGCGTCCGGATCTGTTGCTGGCAGTGGATCAGGAAGGTGGGCGGGTGCAGCGTTTGCGTCAGGGCTTCGTGCGGTTACCGGCGATGCGTGCGCTGGCCGATAACGCCAATGCCGAGCAGTTGGCTGAGCAGTGCGGCTGGGTTATGGCCACCGAGGTGCTGGCCGCCGGCTTGGACCTGAGTTTTGCCCCGGTGCTGGATCTCGATCATCAGCGCAGTGCGGTGGTTGGGAGTCGCAGCTTCGAGGGTAACCCCGAGCTGGCGACCCGTCTGGCCGGTGCGTTTATCCGTGGGATGAATGCCGCCGGCATGGCTGCCACCGGTAAGCATTTCCCCGGGCATGGTTGGGCCGAGGCGGATTCCCATGTGGCGATTCCGGTAGATGAGCGCAGCCTGGAGCAGATTCGCGCTGTCGATTTACAGCCTTTTGCGCAATTGAGCCGGCAGTTGGCTGCGGTGATGCCCGCCCATGTGATCTACCCTCAGGTGGACAGTCAGCCTGCGGGTTTCTCCCGGCGCTGGCTGCAGGACATTCTGCGTGGTGAGCTGGCTTTTGATGGGGTGATTTTCAGCGACGATCTGTCTATGGCCGGTGCCCATGTGGTTGGCGATGCGGCTTGCCGTATCGAGGCAGCGTTGGTGGCCGGTTGTGACATGGGCCTGGTATGTAATGACCGGGCCGCGGCAGAGCTAGCCTTGAGCGCCTTGCAGCGCCTCAAGGTGGAGCCGCCGCAAGGTCTGGCGCGGATGCGTCGGCAGGCCTTCCCCGGTATTGAGTATCGGCAGAACCCGCGTTGGCTGGCGGCACTTGCTAGCCTGCGCGATGCGCAATTAATCGACTGAGGAGTAATGGATGACGGTTTACGCGATTATCGGCGGTACGGGGCTGACCAAGCTGGACGGTCTGACCATCAAGGCCGCGTTGCATATCGATACGCCCTATGGCGCGCCCTCTGCGGCGGTGCTCAAGGGGGACTACGCCGGGCGCGAGGTACTGTTCCTCGCCCGTCACGGTCATCCGCACCGCATCCCGCCGCATCAAGTCAATTACCGCGCCAACCTCTGGGCGCTGCGTGAGGCCGGGGCCAAGGCTGTCATCGCGGTAAATGCGGTTGGCGGCATTCATGCGGCCATGGGCACTGGGCATTTTTGCCTGCCGCATCAAATCATCGACTACACCCATGGCCGTGAACACACCTTCTTCGAAGGTGAGTTGGAGCACGTCACCCATGTGGATTTCAGTCACCCCTATGATGCAGGGTTGCGGGCCAAGCTTGCCCAGGCGTTGGCGGCCGAACATGGCGCATTCAGCAATCATGGCGTGTATGGTTGCACCCAGGGCCCACGTTTGGAAACCGTAGCCGAGATTGCCCGCATGGAGCGCGACGGCTGTGACATCGTCGGCATGACCGGTATGCCGGAGACGGCTCTGGCTCGCGAGCTGGCTTTGCCCTATGCCTGCCTGGCGCTGGTGGTGAACCCGGCTGCGGGCAAGTCGCGGGCCCTGATCACCATGGCGGAGATCGAGCGCGCGCTAGAGGAGGGCATGGGGACGGTCAAGGCGGTGTTGGCGCGGGTATTGGCCAGCTGACTGGGGCGTGCATCTGCAATAAAAAGGGCCGCCCAATGCGGCCCTTTTTTGTGCCCGTTTGCTTACAGTGGGCTGACGCGAATCAGCATTCCGAGGCTGCCGTTGTCGACAAAGGTCAATTCGCCGCTTTTCAGGCGGGTGCTCTGCTTGATGCGTTCGCTGTCGCTGAGGATGCCGCTGGCGTCGAACTGGTTGACCCAGATGTCGCTCTCCAGCTCGATCAGGCGGCCTTCCTTGAGACTGATGCGGCCTTCTACAGGGTAGTGGCCGAACTGTTCATTGCCGGTGCTGATGGCCACGCTGCTGGTTGCACTGCCAAGGCTCTGCGACCAGGCCTGGTGCAGCAGCACCTGATAACCGCTGGATGGGTTGAGTTTGCCGGCTTCGGCATTCAGCGCCGGGCTGCGGCTGTTGCTGCCATCCACAGGCAAGGCATTCTGCGCCCAGTTATCCGGTGGCAGCTGGCCGGCAGAAATCGGCGTGGCGGCCTGGCGGAAGACGATGACTTCAACCTGGTACAGGCTGTCAGCCAGAGCGGTAGTGCTGTTGAGCAGGCACAGCAGGAGAAGCGGCAGCAGGGTCAGGGTGCGAAGTGCGCGCATGGGTCAGTCCTTTACAGATTGCGAAAGTAAACGCTCGAGCAGGGCTTCGAGAGTGTTGAAGCGTTCTTCTGGGCGTTCCATGGGTACCAGGAAGCGGAACAGCGTGGCGCCTTCGAACTTGTAGCGGGTCGGTTGGCTCTGGATCAGCTTGATCAGGGTGAGCGGGTCGACACAGGTGTCGGCGGCAAATTCGAGGCGTCCGCCCTGTGGGCCTGCGTCGATCTTCTTGATCCCGAGCTTTTCGGCCTGCAGTTTGAGCAGGGTGATGCGCACCAGATTCTTGGTCGGCTCGGGCAGCAGGCCAAACCGGTCGATCATTTCCACCTGCAGCTCTTTCAGGCCGTCCTCGTCGACGGCGTTGGCGATGCGCTTGTAGAGGATCAGTCGCGCATGCACATCCGGTAGGTAGTCTTCGGGGATCAGTGCGGGAACCCGCAGGTTGATCTCCGGTCCGCCTCCCAGTGGCTGGTCGAGGTTAGGTTGCTCGCCCTTGCGGATCGATTTCACCGCGCGCTCGAGCATTTCCATGTAGAGGGTGAAGCCGACGGCCTGAATCTGGCCGCTCTGGCCGTCACCGAGCAACTCACCAGCACCGCGGATTTCCAGGTCATGGGTGGCCAGCACGAAGCCAGCACCGAGGTCCTGGGCGTTGCTGATGGCTTCCAGGCGTTTCTGTGCGTCGTCGGTCATCTGCTTGCGCGGCGGTGTCAGCAGGTAAGCGTAGGCCTGGTGATGGCTACGGCCGACGCGGCCACGCAGCTGGTGCAGCTGGGCCAGGCCGAACTTGTCGGCGCGCTCGATGATGATGGTGTTGGCGCTCGGCACGTCGATGCCGGTTTCGATGATGGTCGAGGCGATCAGCACGTTGAAGCGCTTGTGGTAGAAGTCGCTCATCACCTGTTCCAGCTCGCGTTCGCGCATCTGCCCGTGGCCGATGCCGATACGCGCTTCCGGCACCAGCTCTGCGAGGTCGGCGGCACACTTCTCGATGGTCTTCACGTCGTTGTGCAGGTAATACACCTGGCCGCCGCGCAGCAGTTCGCGCAGCAGGGCTTCCTTGATCGTCGGATTGTTCTGTTCCATGACGAAGGTGCGCACCGACAGGCGCCGCGCCGGCGGGGTGGCGATGATCGACAGGTCGCGCATGCCCGACACCGCCATGTTCAGCGTGCGCGGGATCGGCGTGGCGGTCAGGGTGAGGATGTCCACCTCGCTGCGCAGGGCCTTGAGCTGTTCCTTCTGGCGCACGCCGAAACGGTGTTCCTCGTCGATGATGCACAGGCCCAGGTCCTTGAAGCGTACATCGTCCTGCAGCAGCTTGTGGGTGCCGATAACGATGTCGATCTTGCCTTCGGCCAGCTTGACTACCGCTTCGTTGACCTCTTTGGCCGATTTGAAGCGGCTCATCACTTCAACCGTTACCGGCCAGTCGGCGAAGCGGTCGCGGAAACTGTTGTAGTGCTGTTGAGCGAGCAGGGTGGTGGGCACCAGTACCGCGACCTGGCGGCCGCTGTGCACGGCGATAAAGGCCGCACGCATGGCCACTTCGGTTTTGCCGAAACCAACGTCGCCGCAGACCAGGCGATCCATCGGCTTGGGCGCGAGCATATCGGCCAGTACCGCTTCGATGGCGCTCTGCTGGTCCGGGGTTTCCTCAAAGGGGAAGCCGGCGCTAAAGGTGGCGTAGTCCGCCAGTGGGTCCTTGAAGGCATAGCCTTCACGGGCGGCGCGGCGGGCGTAGATGTCCAGCAACTCGGCGGCGACGTCGCGCACCTGTTCGGCGGCTTTGCGCTTGGCCTTTTGCCAGGTTTCCGAACCGAGGCGGTGCAATGGAGCCAGGGCGTCATCGCTGCCGGTGTAGCGCGCAATCAGGTGCAGGCTGGCGACTGGTACGTAGAGCTTGGCTTCCTCGGCGTACATCAGGGCGAGGAATTCGGCCGCCTGGTCATCGAACTCCATGGTTACCAAGCCCAGGTAGCGGCCGACGCCGTGGTCGATATGCACCACTGGCGCGCCTTCGCGCAGCTCGGTGAGGTTCTTGATCACGTTGTCGCCGCCATCGCGCGACTTTTCGCGGCGACGGCGTTGCATGACGCGCTGACCGAACAGCGGACTCTCGGCGATCAGCGCCAGCTCATCGAGTTGCAGGCCTTCATCCAGCGGGGCGATGCAGATACCCAGGCGCTCTTTGCTGGCGGTGAACTCGGGCCAGTCGGCTACTTCGCGCGGCTTGAGCTTGAGGCGGGCAAGCAGCTCCAGCAGCACTTCACGGCGGCCCGCTGATTCGGCGCAGAACAATACCCGTCCTGGGTATTCCTCGATAAACCGACGCAGGGCGGCCAGCGGCTCACCGGCCTTGGCCTGGATGGCCAGGTCGGGCAGGGCGCGAGCGTTGAAGCGGGTGCGGCCGACACCTTCTTCGATGTCATCCTGGCTGGCCACTACCCGTGGCCAGTTTTTCAGGCGGGCAAAGCAGTCTTCCACCGGCAGGAAGATATCCGCCGGCGGCAATAGCGGCCGCTCAGGATCGACGCGGCGGTCTTCGTAACGGCTGCGCGCATCCACCCAGAACTGTTCGGCGGCCTTCTCGATTCCCGGCAAGGAGAACACCTGGGTATCAGCGGGCAGGTAATCGAACAGGGTGGCGGTTTCTTCGAAGAACAGCGGCAGGTAGTACTCGATGCCGGCCGGAGTGATGCCGGTGCTCAGGTCCTGGTAGATCGGGCAGCGACGGAAATCTACGTCGAAGCGTTCACGAAAGCGTCCGCGAAAGTCGGTGACGGCCTTTTTCTCCAGCGGGAATTCACGTGCCGGTAGCAGCTTGATCGAATCGACCTTGTCGATGGAGCGCTGGCTTTCCGGGTCGAAGGTGCGCAGGGTTTCGATTTCGTCATCGAACAGGTCGATGCGGTACGGCTGGTTGCTGCCCATGGGGAACAGGTCGATCAGCGCGCCCCGGACGGCAAACTCGCCATGTTCATAGACCGTATCGACGCAGCGGTAACCGGCGGCTTCCAGATTGCCGCGCATCTGGTTGACGTCCAGTTGCTGCCCGACTTGCAGCACCAGGCTGCTGCCGAGCAGAAAACGCTTGGGCGCCAGGCGATGTAGGGCGGTGGTGATCGGGACTACCAGCACGCCGTGCTTCAACTCGGGCAGACGGTAGAGCGCGGCGATGCGCTGGGAAATAATGTCCTGGTGCGGTGAGAACAGGTCGTAGGGCAGGGTTTCCCAGTCGGGGAAATGCAGCACCGGCAAATCCGGAGCGAAAAAGCTCAGCTCCTCTTGCAGGCGCTCGGCACTCTGGCTGTCGGCAGTCAGCAGCAGGGTGAAGCGTTTGGCATGGCTGGCGGCTTCGGCAATCGCCAGGCTCAACGCGGCACCGGGCAGGTTGCCCCAGTGCTGTTTGCCGGCGGTGGCAGGCAGGGACGGTAGACGCAGTACGGACGCGGTCGGCACAGACACAGGCGGCTCACGGTCAAGACACAAGGTCGCCGATTGTAGCGGGCGTTGGTGCTCGGTGTCAGTTACGACAGTCGTGCATTGCTCATGCTTGCGCGCGCCGTCATAATGTAGCCCCTTTTTTCAGCCCCTACATGTGGAAGGTACTGCCCGTGACTCAGAAGCCCGACCAGTGTCTCGGTGAGTGGATCGATCGAGAAGCCCTTGCGGAAGCGATGATTCCGATGATTGGCCAACTCTACCGTAACAACAACGTGGTCACCTCGATCTACGGCCGCGGTCTGATCAACCGTTCGGTGATCGATATTCTCAAGGCCCACCGCTTCGCCCGCCACCGTCTGGTTGGCGACAGCGAATTGTCGGTCCACGATACCTTCCCGGTCCTCAAGGCGATGACCGAACTCAAGCTGGGGGCCGCCTCCGTGGACCTCGGCAAAATGGTCAGCAAGTTCAAGACCGATGGCCAGAACCGCAGCATTGAGCAGTTCGTCAAGGACGAGCTGGCTGAAGTGGCAGGCAAACAGAACGGCGAAGCCCGCGAAGGTACCGATGTGGTGCTTTACGGTTTCGGGCGTATCGGTCGCCTGCTGGCGCGCATCCTGATCGAAAAAACCGGTGGTGGCGACGGCCTGCGCCTGCGAGCCATCGTTGTGCGCAAAGGTGCGAGCAATGATCTGGTCAAGCGTGCCAGCCTGCTGCGCCGCGATTCGGTACATGGCAAGTTCGATGGCACCATCACCATCGACGAAGAGAACAACACCCTGACGGCCAACGGCAACCTGATCCAGGTGATCTATGCCAAGGACCCGAAAGAAGTCGATTACACCCAGTACGGCATCAAGAACGCGCTGCTGGTCGACAACACCGGTGTATGGCGTGATGCCGACGGTCTGGGCCAACACCTGGCTTGCCCGGGCGTTGATCGCGTGGTGCTGACCGCGCCTGGCAAGGGCGCGCTGAAGAACATCGTGCACGGCATCAACCACAGCGAAATCACCGCAGATGACAAGATCATCTCGGCGGCTTCCTGCACCACCAACGCCATCGTTCCGGTGCTGAAAGCGGTGAATGATCAGTACGGCATCGTCAACGGCCACGTCGAGACCGTTCACTCGTACACCAACGACCAGAACCTGATCGACAACTTCCACAAGGGCGATCGCCGTGGTCGTAGCGCGCCGCTGAACATGGTAATCACCGAAACTGGTGCCGCCACTGCAGCCGCCAAGGCCCTGCCAGTGCTGAAAGGCAAGCTGACCGGCAACGCCATTCGTGTACCGACGCCGAACGTGTCGATGGCCATTCTCAACCTCAACCTTGAGAAAGCCACCACCCGTGAAGAGATCAACGAGTACCTGCGCCAGATGGCCATGCACTCGGACCTGCAGAAGCAGATCGACTTCGTCCAGTCGCAGGAAGTGGTCTCCACTGACTTCGTTGGCTCGCGTCACGCCGGTGTGGTCGATGCTGAAGCCACCATCTGCAATGACAACCGCGTTGTGCTGTACGTGTGGTACGACAACGAGTTCGGTTATAGCTGCCAGGTGGTGCGTGTGATGGAAGACATGGCCGGGGTCAACCCGCCTGCCTTCCCGCGCTAAGCGCAGGTCGCATAAAAACGGGAGCCTCGGCTCCCGTTTTTTTATGCGCGCTATTTAGCGCTCTAGTCAGCCAGCAGGCTGGTGCGCAGACTGTCGGACAGGCCGTTGGGCGACAGCCAAATGCCCAGGTAGGCCTTGGCCAGTTCCTGGTCCTGGCTGGTGAAGACGGGCTTGCCGTTCACTTCCAGGGTAAGGCCGCTGTCGGTGTTGAAGTTCAGGGCGTAACGGTCACTTGGGCGAATGTCGCGGAAGGTGGCGTGCAGGGCGTCAAGCCCTGGGCGCAGGCGTTCGAGTGTCTTGGCGTCGTGCTGGCGTTCGAGCGTGACCCAGGCAGCCTTGATCACGTCTTGGCTGTCTATATTACGGAAGTAGTAGAGCTCCAGGCGCTGGTTCAGTGGTTTGCTGAACGCCTGACTGGCGCTGGCCTGGGCGGGGGCATAGAAGGCTGCCGCGTAGACATCGGCCCACAGATAGGTGAGTACGCTCTGGTTCTTGCGCTCGAGATTGCTCTGCGCAAGTTCACGAGTGGGTGCGAAGTTAGCCTCTTGCAGGCGTTCGCGGGTATTGGCAAGCAGCTCGCCGCTGAGCAGCAGTAGGGTGGTGAGCACCAGTAACAGGCGCATGGCAGAACTCCAGTAGGGAGGGATATGTGTATTTCACCTGTTGATCAGTTTCAGTCAATCGGCGATCTGTTGCCTTCTGTTACTTAAAAAAGATGAAAAGCAAGCGCTTGGGTGGTCAGCAACGAAAGGTGGACTCTATAATCGGTCAGATTTTTCCCGCGACTGACATCTTGCCCAACACCTGATCATGCATCGGTGTTGCGTTGCAGCTTTGCTGCGCTGATGTCTTCCGTATTCTAAAAAAGCTTATAAATCAGTGGTTAGGCAAACCTATGATCAAAATAAAACATGGGCTTGATTTGCCCATAACCGGAGCGCCGGTGCAGCGCATCGAAGCCGCAAGGCCCGTGCGCAGCGTCGCCGTCATAGGCTTCGATTATCACGGCATGAAGCCAACCATGGCTGTTCAGGTTGGTGATCGTGTCAAGCTTGGTCAGGTGCTGTTCAGCGACAAGAAAGCGCCTGGTGTGCAGTACACCGCACCTGCTGCAGGTGTGGTCAGCGCTATCCATCGTGGTGAAAAGCGCGTACTGCAATCAGTGGTGATCGATGTTGAGGGGGATGAGCAAGTCACCTTTGAAGCCTTTGCTGCTGCGCAGTTGGCGAGCATCGGCGCGCCTAAAGTCCGTGAGGTTCTACTGCAGTCCGGCCTGTGGACTGCATTGCGGGCACGTCCGTTCAGCAAGGTGCCGACCGCTGATGCCCAGCCTAGCTCGATTTTCGTCACGGCCATGGATACTCATCCGCTGGCTGCAGATCCGACTGTAGTGATTGCCGAGTACGCCGCAGATTTTGAGTCTGGCCTGCAGGTGTTGGGCAATCTGTCCAAGGTGTTTCTGTGCAAGGCCGATGGCAGCAACCTGCCAGGCGAACAATTGAGCCACGTGCAGACGCAAGCCTTTGCCGGCCCGCACCCAGCTGGTCTGGCGGGCACGCATATCCACTTTCTGGACCCAGTCAGTGCCAACAAGAGTGTGTGGTCACTGAACTATCAGGACGTGATCGCCATTGGCAAACTCTTTACGACCGGGCAGCTGTGGACCGAACGCGTCGTTGCGTTGGCGGGTCCCGTGGTCGAGCAGCCGCGTCTGCTGCGTACTCGCCTGGGCGCCAGTCTGAGTGAACTGACGGCTGGTCAGCTGCAACCTGGGACTCACCGGGTAATTTCCGGTTCGGTGCTGGGTGGGCGTACGGCTCAGGGTGCGTTTGCCTTCCTTGGTCGCTATCACCTGCAGGTTTCCTGTCTGACCGAAGGCAATGAGCGTGAGTTGATGCATTACCTGCGCGCCGGGGTGAACAAGCACTCGGTGATGAACATCTTCGTTTCCAAACTCAATGCAGCGAAGAAGTTTGCCTTCTCCACCACCACCAATGGCAGCCCGCGCGCCATGGTGCCGGTGGGTAACTACGAAGCGGTGATGCCGCTAGATATCCTGCCGACGCAACTGCTGCGCTACCTGATCGTTGGCGACACCGAGATGGCCCAGAAGCTTGGCTGCCTGGAACTCGATGAAGAAGACCTGGCGCTGTGCACCTACGTGTGTGCAGGTAAGTATGAGTACGGCCCGATCCTGCGCGATAACCTCGCCCGTATTGAGAAGGAGGGTTAAGTCATGGGTATTCGTGCATTCCTCGATAAAATTGAGCACAACTTCGAAAAAGGCGGCAAATACGAGAACTGGTACGCCCTCTATGAGGCCGTTGACACCTTCTTCTACCGCCCTGGCAGCGTAACCAAGACCACAGCCCATGTGCGTGACGGCATCGACCTCAAACGCATGATGATCACCGTGTGGTTGTGTACCTTCCCGATGATGTTTTTCGGCATGTGGAACACCGGTTATCAGGCCAACCTGATCTTCGCTAACAGCCCTGAACTGCTGGCCGCCCAGGAAGGCTGGCGTTTTGCGCTGATCGGCTCACTGGCCGGGTTTGACCCGAATAGCCTGTGGGATAACTTTATCCAGGGCGCGGCGTACTTCCTGCCGGTGTATGCAACGGCGTTTATCGTCGGTGGCTTCTGGGAAGTGCTGTTCGCTTCGATCCGCAAGCATGAAGTCAACGAAGGCTTCTTCGTCACTTCGGTACTTTTTGCCCTGATTCTGCCGCCGAGCATTCCGCTGTGGCAGGTCGCGCTGGGTATCAGTTTCGGCGTGGTAATCGGTAAGGAAGTGTTTGGCGGTACCGGCAAGAACTTCCTCAACCCGGCGCTGACCGGTCGTGCCTTCCTGTTCTTCGCCTACCCGGCGCAGATGTCCGGTGATGCGGTGTGGACTGCGGTGGACGGCTTTGCCGGTGCCACTTCGCTGAGCCTGGCGGCTTCCGGCGGCATCGACAACGTGATCAACAACGGCATTACCTGGATGGACGCCTTTGTCGGCACCATTCATGGCTCGCTCGGTGAAACCAGCACCCTGGCCATTGCTATCGGCGGCCTGGTGTTGCTGATCACCAAGATCGCCGCCTGGCGCATTGTCGCCGGTGTGATGCTGGGCATGGTCGGCCTGAGCCTGTTGCTCAACGCCCTTGGTTCGACCACCAACCCGATGTTTGCCATGCCCTGGTACTGGCACCTGGTGGTGGGCGGTTTTGCCTTCGGTATGTTCTTTATGGCCACCGACCCGGTGTCGGCGTCCATGACCAATACCGGCAAGTGGATTTTCGGTGCCCTGATCGGGGTGATGGTGGTGCTGATCCGTGTGGTCAACCCGGCCTTCCCGGAGGGCATGATGCTGGCGATTCTGTTCGCCAACCTGTTTGCACCGCTGATCGACCATTTTGTCGTTCAAGCCAATATCAAGCGGAGGCTGGCACGCAATGTCTAGTCAAAAAGAATCCACCGTCCGTACGCTGGTGGTGGCCCTGTTGGTGTGCCTGGTGTGCTCGGTATTTGTTGCCGGCGCTGCCATCGCGCTGAAACCGACTCAGGTGGACAACCGTCTGCTGGACAAGCAGCGCAGTATTCTGGCGATTGCCGGTCTGGGCGATGCCAGTATGTCCAGCGCGCAGGTCAAGGACATGTTCAAAGGCACCATCAGCGCCAAGCTGGTGGATCTGGAAACTGGCAAGTTTTCCGATGCTCAGGACCCGGTCACCTTCGATCCGCTCAAGGCCTCCAAGGATCCGAAAATGTCTTCGGTGCTCAAAAGCAGCGATGACATTGCCGGGATCAAGCGTCAGGAGCGCTTCAGCACGGTGTATGTGGTGGAGAAGGACGGTCAGGTTGAAACCCTGATTCTGCCGGTGCGTGGTTACGGCCTGTGGTCGACTCTGCATGGCTTTATCGCAGTCAAGGGCGACCTGAATACCGTGGTTGGCATGGGCTTCTATCAGCATGGCGAAACGCCAGGTCTGGGTGGCGAAGTCGACAATCCGAAGTGGAAAGGTCAATGGCCAGGCAAAACCCTGTTCGATGAGAATGGCAAACTGGCTGTGCAGGTCGTCAAGGGTGGTGTTGATCCGCAGAGCCCCAAGGCCATGCATCAGGTTGATGGCCTGGCCGGCGCTACTCTCACTGGCAACGGTGTGGACAACCTGCTGAAGTTCTGGCTTGGCCAGAATGGCTTCGGTCCGTTTATCGCGAACCTGCGCGCAGGGGAGGCTTAATCATGTCGCAGCCGACTATTAAAGAAGTCCTGCTCAATCCAATTTTCAACAACAACCCGATTGGCTTGCAGATTCTCGGTATCTGTTCCGCCCTGGCGGTTACCTCGAACCTGAAAACTGCGCTGGTGATGTCTGCTGCGCTGACCTTGGTAACCGGGTTCTCCAACCTGTTTATCTCGATGATCCGCAGTCAGATCCCCGGCTCGATTCGTATGATCGTGCAGATGGTGATCATTGCTTCCCTGGTGATCGTGGTCGATCAGGTGCTCAAGGCCTTTGCCTTCAGTCTGTCCAAGCAACTCTCGGTGTTCGTCGGCCTGATCATCACCAACTGTATCGTGATGGGCCGCGCCGAAGCCTTTGCCATGCAGAACCCGCCGGTGCTGTCGTTCTTCGACGGTATTGGTAACGGTCTGGGCTACAGCGCCTTTCTGATCGTGCTGGGCATCATTCGCGAACTGTTTGGTGCGGGCAAACTGATGGGCTACGAGATCATTCCGGTGGTCAACGACGGTGGCTGGTACCAGCCTAACGGCATGCTGCTGCTGCCACCTTCGGCGTTCTTCCTGATCGGTCTGTTTATCTGGGGTATACGCGTCTGGAAAAAAGACCAGATCGAGAAGCCGAGCTTCAAGATGGCGCCTCAGGTATCCAATAAGGAGGCCTACTAATGGAGCACTACATCAGCCTGTTCGTCCGTGCGGTGTTCGTTGAGAACATGGCCCTGGCGTTCTTCCTAGGCATGTGCACCTTCATTGCCATCTCGAAGAAGGTTGAAACCGCCATTGGTCTCGGTATCGCCGTAGTGGTGGTGCTGGGTATCACCATGCCGGTGAACAACCTGATCTACACCAACCTGCTCAAGGACGGTGCGCTGGCCTGGGCCGGTTACCCACAGGTCGACCTGAGCTTTCTTGGTCTGCTGACCTTTATCGGCGTGATCGCGGCGATCGTACAGATCCTCGAGATGACTCTGGATAAGTACGTGCCCTCGCTGTACAACGCCCTCGGCGTGTTTCTGCCGTTGATCACCGTGAACTGCGCCATCATGGGTGGCTCGCTGTTCATGGTCGAGCGTGACTACAACCTGGCGGAAAGCACTGTCTACGGTGTCGGTGCGGGTGTTTCCTGGGCCTTGGCGATTGCCGCGCTGGCGGGTATTCGCGAGAAACTCAAGTACAGCGATGTACCTGAGGGCCTGCAGGGGTTGGGTATCACCTTTATCACTATCGGTCTGATGTCTCTGGGCTTCATGTCCTTCTCCGGCGTGCAGTTGTAAGGAAGGGATGAATAGATGATCAATTTTGAAATTTTCATCGCCATCGGCATGTTCACCGGCATTGTGCTGGCGTTGGTGCTGATCATTATCGCGGCGCGCGCCAAGCTGGTTTCCAGCGGTGACGTAAGCATCGAGATCAACGGCGAAAAAACCATTGTGGTGCCAGCTGGCGGCAAGTTGCTGCAGACCCTGGCGGCCAACAACATCTTCCTGTCTTCGGCCTGCGGTGGCGGCGGTACCTGCGCCCAGTGCAAGTGCGTGGTTGAGCATGGCGGTGGCGAAATGCTGCCGACCGAAGAAGCAGCCTTCACTCGTCGCGAAGCCAAGGCAGGCTGGCGCCTGTCCTGCCAGACTCCGGTCAAGCAGGACATGAAGATCGAAGTGCCGGAAGAAGTGTTCGGCGTGAAGAAGTGGGAATGCACCGTTGAGTCCAACCCCAACGTGGCCACTTTCATCAAGGAGCTGACGCTGAAACTGCCGGAAGGCGAGAACGTCGACTTCCGCGCGGGTGGCTATGTGCAGCTGGAATGTCCGCCGCACGAGGTGCACTACAAGGACTTCGACATTCAGCCGGAATATCGTGGTGACTGGGACAAGTTCAACCAGTGGAAGTACGTGTCCAAGGTCGAGGAGACCGTGATCCGTGCCTATTCCATGGCCAACTACCCGGAAGAAGTCGGTCTGGTGAAGTTCAATATCCGTATCGCTTCGCCACCTCCGGGTAAAGACGACCTGCCACCTGGCCAGATGTCTTCCTGGGTGTTCAGCCTCAAGCCGGGTGACAAGGTCACCGTTTACGGGCCGTTTGGTGAGTTCTTCGCCAAGGACACCGATGCCGAGATGATCTTTATCGGCGGTGGTGCGGGTATGGCGCCGATGCGTTCGCACATCTTCGACCAGCTCAAGCGCCTCAAGTCCAAGCGCAAGATCAGCTTCTGGTACGGTGCGCGCTCCATGCGTGAGTCGTTCTACAACGAAGAGTACGATCAGCTGGCCGCTGAGAACCCGAACTTCCAGTGGCACCTGGCACTTTCCGACCCGCAGCCGGAAGACAACTGGACTGGTCTGAAAGGCTTCATCCACAACGTGTTGTACGAGAACTACCTGAAGGACCATCCGGCTCCGGAAGAGTGTGAGTTCTACATGTGTGGTCCACCCATGATGAACGCTGCTGTGATCAAGATGCTGATCGACCTGGGTGTGGAGGAGGAGAACATCCTGCTCGACGACTTCGGCGGCTGATCATGAACAATGCTGTACTACGGCCCGTTATCGCTGTCAGCTTGCTGACAGCCCTAACGGGCTGCTGGTTTTCAGAGCGTGTAGAAGAGTTCGGTGGCCCGACCATGGGCAGCACATACTCGATCAAGTATGTGCGCACTGAAGGCTCTCCAAGCCTTGACCAGCTCAAACATGAAACCGATGCGATCCTCCGTGAAGTCGATCAGCAGATGTCGACTTACCGCGATGACTCGTTGATCGAGCAGTTCAACCAGGCGCCTGCGGGCACCTGTCAGACCATGCCGGAACCGGTACTGGAGTTGGTCGAAGCTGGACGCCTGCTCAATCAACAGAGTCAGGGCGCGTTTGATCTGACCCTGGAACCTTTGCTCAATCTCTGGGGCTTTGGCCCCAAAGGGCGGGCGGAGAAGGTGCCGACGGCCGAGCAACTGGCTGATGCCCGTGCGCGCATGGGTATGCAGCACTTGCGGCGTGAGGGGCAACAGTTATGCAAGGAGGTCGACCTGCAGGTCGATTTCAACAGCATCGCTGCTGGTTATACCGTGGACCGGATCGTGCAGCGTCTGACGGAGCTGGGTGTCAACAGTTACCTGGTCGAAGTGACAGGTGAGCTCAAGGCGGCCGGCCTCAAGCCCGATGGGCAACCCTGGCGCATTGGCCTGGAGGCTCCGCAGGAAGGTGAGCGGGTGGCTCAGCGGATTCTGGCACTGGATGGCTATGGAATTTCCACTTCAGGTGATTACCGGAATTACTTCGAGGAGAATGGTCGTCGCTATTCGCATACCCTCGATCCGTTGACGGCTGCGCCGATCACCCACACCCTGGCGGCCGTCACGGTGGCGGATAAATCGACCCTGCGAGCCGATGGCTTGTCTACATTACTTATGGTGATGGGCACCGAGCGCGGCCTGGCATTTGCAGAGCGCATGGGTATCGCAGCGTTTTTCGTGACCCGCGAAGGCGACGCCTTCGTCACACAAGGCACTCAAGCGTTTGAGCAGCTGTTTGCCGCAGGAGAAGAGCAATGACATTCGTGGTGGTGTTTCTGACCATGCTGCTGGTAGTGGGCATGATGGCGGTAGGTGTGATCATGGGGCGCAAACCCATCGCCGGTTCCTGTGGCGGTATTGCCAACCTGGGTATCGAGAAAGAATGCTCAATCTGTGGTGGCAGCCGCGAAAAGTGTGAAGAAATCAACAGTGAGCCTCAGTCTAAGGCTGGCTTGGCCTACGACGCGACCAAACGCTAATCGTCCTGCGGCCGCCGAAGAGCTAGGCTTGCAGCAGCGCATTGATTGTCAGGCTGCAGGTGCAGCCCGACCCTGCCGAGAGCACGGAACAAGTGCTCCGGTGTGATCTGAAGGAGTAAACATGGCGGTCTACAACTACGACGTGGTGGTGCTGGGTTCCGGCCCTGCGGGTGAAGGCGCAGCGATGAACGCAGCCAAGGCCGGGCGTAAGGTCGCCGTGGTCGATAGCCGCCGCGAAGTCGGCGGCAACTGCACTCACCTGGGCACCATTCCGTCCAAGGCGCTGCGCCACTCGGTGCGGCAGATCATGCAGTTCAACACCAATCCGATGTTCCGCCAGATCGGCGAGCCGCGTTGGTTCTCCTTTCCTGACGTGCTGAAAAGCGCCGAGCGGGTGATTGCCAAGCAGGTGAGTTCGCGCACCGGCTATTACGCGCGTAACCGCATCGATGTGTTTTTCGGCACCGGTAGCTTTGCCGACGAGCGAACCATTGAGGTGGTTTGCGCCAATGGTGTGGTGGAAAAGCTGGTGGCCAAGCAGATCGTCATCGCCACTGGCTCAAGGCCATATCGCCCGGCTGATGTGGATTTTCGTCATCCTCGAATCTATGACAGCGACACCATCCTCAGCCTGACTCACACGCCGCGCCGCATCATCATCTACGGTGCCGGGGTGATCGGTTCCGAGTACGCCTCGATCTTCAGCGGCCTGGGTGTATTGGTCGACCTGATCGACAACCGTGATCAGCTGCTGAGCTTCCTCGATGCTGAAATCTCCGATGCGCTGAGCTATCACCTGCGCAACAACAACGTGCTGATTCGTCATAACGAAGAGTACGAAAGCGTTGAAGGGGTGGAGAATGGGGTGATTCTGCACCTCAAGTCCGGCAAGAAGATCAAGGCCGACGCCTTTCTTTGGTGTAACGGCCGTACCGGTAATACCGACCAGCTGGGTCTGGAAAACATCGGCATCAAGGTCAACAGCCGCGGTCAGATTGAGGTCGACCAGAGTTACCGCACTCCGGTGTCGAATATCTATGCGGCGGGTGATGTGATTGGCTGGCCGAGTCTGGCCAGTGCGGCAGCCGATCAGGGCCGTTCGGCGGCGGGCAGCATTGTCGACAATGGCAGCTGGCGTTTTGTCGACGACGTGCCGACCGGTATTTACACCATCCCTGAGATCAGCTCGATCGGCAAAACCGAGCGCGAACTGACCCAGGCCAAGATTCCTTACGAAGTGGGCAAGGCCTTCTTCAAGGGCATGGCGCGGGCGCAGATTTCCCATGAGCCGGTGGGCATGCTGAAGATCCTGTTCCACCGCGAGACTCTTGAGGTGCTGGGTGTGCACTGCTTCGGCTACCAGGCCTCGGAGATCGTGCATATCGGCCAGGCGATCATGAACCAGAAGGGCGAAGCCAACAGCATCAAGTATTTCGTCAACACCACCTTCAACTACCCGACCATGGCGGAAGCCTACCGGGTGGCGGCGTTTGACGGCCTCAACCGGCTTTTTTGAGCGGCTCCGGCCGGTGGCCTGAGCCGGCTGGGGAGAACCCGTTCAGTGACTCCTGCGACTGGCGCTGGCCTAATCGCGAAAGTTTCTGATCAGGCTTAACGAAAAACCGGCCCTTGCGGCCGGTTTTTCGTTTTTCTGACTGCGGTTGTGCCGGCGATTATTCCAGGGTCGCTACGGCGAGGCCGGGGAAGTCCGTAATGATGCTGTCCACGCCGAAGTCCGCCAGGCGGCGCATCAGTGCCGGTTCATTGACCGTCCATACCGAGACATGCAGGCCGGCTTTCTGTGCTTTCAGCAGGCGCTCCGGGGTGCATAACGTCCAGTTCAGCGCCAGCAGGTGGCAGCCATAGTGTTTGGCTACCTTGAGCGGGTCGAGCCAGGCGTATTCGGCGACCAGGCCGCGCTGCAGGTGCGGTGTCAGGCGTTGCAGGGCGCTGAGCACTTCGCGTGAGCTGGAGGTGACGGTCACCTTGTCAGTCAGCTTGTAGCGTTCGGCCAGTTCGGCAATCGCCTTGACCATACGCGCCGAGCGTACCTTCGAGGCGCTTTTGACTTCCAGCTGCCAGTGCTCGAAATCGCAGTGCTGGAACAGCTCCTCCAGCCGTGGGATCGGGCAGGGTGTAACGGCGCCGGGGCCACCTTTGCGTGCGTCATAGGTCACCAGTTCGGCGGCATCATGCTCGACCACCTTGCCGCGGTGGCCGGTGGTGCGCTTGAGGGTTGGGTCGTGAATCACCATCAGCTCGCCATCGCGCGACAGGTGCAGGTCCAGCTCGCAGCGGCGCACGCCGTGCTTGAGGCATTGCTGGAAGCTGGCCAGGGTGTTTTCCGGTGCCTCGCCTTTGGCGCCGCGGTGTCCATAGATGACAGTCACTGTTGCTCCTTGTTGGGCAGAGCGGCGCCGGGTTGATGGTGGCGCACGCTGTTGATCACGTGTTTGTGCTCGAAGTAGACGCTGAACTCACGGTAGTCCCAGCGGGTGATCGGCGGGTTGCCGACACTGGGGTGTTCTTCATCGGCCAGGCCGAAGCGTTCCAGCACTGCGCGTTGCGATTCGCCAAACTGTGGCAGTTGCAGATCGCTGGCCCCTTGCTGGCCGATGGGGATTTGCAGGCTGTCGGCCTGGGTGCCGAAGGGCAGGGCCAGAGCGAGGAGCAGAAGCAGGCGTGACATGGTGGCTCGCTATCAGGGTTGTAAAGGTTGCTCGCGGGCCTGGCGACGCTCCAGGGCTTGGCGCTGCAGGATATGCCGGGCGAGCAGCTGACGTTGGGCATCGGTCAGGGCTTCGAATTCCGCACCGATTTCAAATTGCTGCGACGGCAGGGGGCTGCAGTGCACCACCTTGGCCCGCAGCAGCAGACCGAGGGCCTGTGGCATCAGCACCATCTTTACCGCCAGGTGTGCACCGGTGGCTACTGGCTGGCTGTTGTTGAAGCTGACGCCACCCTCGGACAGGCTGACTTTGCGCGGCGCACCGATGTCACGCAGCAGGCTCTGCGCCACAGCCTGGCCGAGCAGGTCGATGCGTTTGTTGATCACCTTGAGGTAGTTGGCCAGGGTGCGATCGCGTTCGCTGATGTGCCGCAGCAAATGCTGCGACTCGAAGTCCATCAGGTGCAGATCGCTGAGCAGGTTGAACAGCGGCGAGCTGTCGTGAAGCTCGTCACTGGCCAGGGCTTCAGCCCCGGATAGCTGGGTGAATTCCAGTGCGATCGTATCGTCGATACGATAGTATTCGCGGCGGTCATCTTCATCTTGAGTCGGCATGGCGAACCCATGGCAGCAGTAGTGGTCAGAGTGTAAAGCTGCTCGCCAAGCCCCCACAAGGACGTTTCTTTTTCCCTCGAATCAGCCCCGACATGTTCAGACCTCTGTTCGTATTTATTGGCACGCGCTATACGCGGGCCAAACGTCGCAATCACTTCGTATCCTTTATTTCCCTGACGTCGATGATCGGGCTGGCACTGGGTGTGCTGGTGATGATTCTGGTGCTGTCGGTGATGAACGGCTTCGATCACGAAATGCGCACCCGCGTACTCGGCATGGTGCCGCACGCCACGGTCGAGAGCGCCACGCCGATCAAGGACTGGCGCAGCCTGGCCGAACGGGCGCAAAGCAACCCGCAGGTGCTGGCGGTTGCCCCCTTTAGTCAGATGCAGGGTCTGCTGACCAACGATGGCAAGGTGCAGAAAGTGCTGATCAATGCGGTCGATCCGCTGGAAGAGGCCAAGGTTTCGATTATCGGTAATTTCTTCAAGCAGGGCCGACTGGACGATCTGCAGTCCGGTGAGTTCGGCATGGTCCTGGGCGACAAGGCCGCAGCCAAGCTCGGCGTCGGCCTGGGTGATAAGGTCACCTTTGTCGCGCCGGAAGTGACGGTTACTCCAGCCGGTATGTTTCCGCGCCTCAAGCGCTTTACCGTAGTCGGTATCTTCCATGTCGGCGCCGGTGAGATCGACGGCCACCTGGCCCTGGCCCATGTGCAGGATCTGGCGCGTCTGCAGCGTTGGCAGGCCGATCAGGTGCAGGGCATTCGCCTGAAATTTGCCGATCTGTTTGAAGCCCCACGCACCGCTTGGGCGCTGGCGCAAACTCTCGGCGAGGGTGATTACTACGCCCGCGACTGGACCCGTACCCACGGCAACCTGTACCAGGCGATCCGCATGGAAAAAGCAATGATTGGCCTGCTGTTGCTGCTGATTGTTGCGGTCGCCGCGTTCAACATCATCTCCACCCTGGTCATGGTGGTCACCGACAAGAAGGGCGATATCGCCATCCTGCGCACCCTCGGCGCCACGCCACGGCAGATCATGGCGATCTTTATGGTCCAGGGCACAGTGATCGGCGTGTTCGGCACAGCGATTGGCGCGGTGCTGGGTTGCCTGGCCGCCTTGAATATCAGCAGCGCGATTGCCGCGCTGGAAGGGCTTCTGGGGATCAAATTCCTCAATGCCGATGTGTATTTCATCGATTACCTGCCCTCGCAGCTGATGCTGGCAGACGTGCTGCTGGTCTGCGGCGCGGCGTTGATTCTGAGTTTCTTCGCCACCCTGTATCCGGCCTGGCGCGCAGCGCGTACCCAGCCTGCGGAGGCTCTGCGTTATGAATGATCAGGTTATGAGTGATTCGGTTATGCAAGATCGTGCAGTGTTGAGTTGTCGCAACCTCGGTAAAAGCTACGACGAAGGCCCGCAATCGGTAGTGGTGCTACAGGATCTGCAGCTGGAGCTGCACCCTGGTGAGCGCGTGGCGATTGTCGGCAGCTCCGGCTCGGGCAAGAGCACCTTGCTGAATATGCTCGGCGGTCTGGATACACCGAGCACCGGCAGCGTCTGGCTGGCCGGCGAGGAGTTGTCGGCGCTGAATGAAAAGCAACGCGGCCTGCTGCGTAACCGTGCCCTGGGTTTCGTTTACCAGTTCCACCACCTGCTGCCCGAGTTCACCGCGCTGGAGAATGTGTGCATGCCGCTGCTGATTGGCCGTACGCCGATCAGCGAAGCGCGCCAGCGTGCCACCGCACTGTTGGAGCGAGTCGGCCTCGGTCATCGTCTGGCGCACAAGCCTGCAGAGTTGTCCGGTGGTGAGCGCCAGCGGGTGGCAATTGCCCGTGCATTGGTCAATCAGCCTGGTCTGGTGTTGCTCGATGAGCCCACCGGCAACCTCGATCACCACACCGCGCAGGGCATTCAGGACCTGATGAAGGAGCTGAGCAGCTCGTCACAAACCGCCTTTCTGGTGGTGACTCACGACATGGCGCTGGCGCAGCAGATGGACCGCATCCTGCGTCTGGAAGACGGCAAGTTGGTGGCCGCCTGATGTTTCGTCCGCTGAGTATCTTTATCGGTATCCGCTATACCGGGGCCAAGCGGCGCAACCACTTTATTTCCTTTATCTCGATGACGTCGATGATCGGCCTGGCGCTCGGCGTGCTGGCGATGATCGTGGTGCTGTCGGTGATGAACGGCTTCCAGAAGGAAATGAGCACGCGCATTCTCGGTATGGTGCCGCACGCCAGCATTGCTGGCAGTCAGCCGCTGGATGACTGGCAGCAGGTCGCGGCCGCCGCGAAGAAGCATCCGCAGGTGCTTGCAGCGGTGCCGTTCGCCGAGCTGGAAGGCATGTTATCGATGCGTGGGGCGATGCAACCGGTGCAGCTGCACGGCATCGATCCGGCGCTGGAGCCACAGGTGTCGATTATCGACAAGCATATGCAGCAAGGCCGCCTGAGCGATTTGCGCGAGGGCGAGTTTGGCGTGGTACTCGGTGAGATTACCGCGCGGCGCTTTCAGCTTCGAGTGGGCGATAAGCTGGCGTTGATCGTGCCGGAGCTGAGCAGTGTGCCGGGTGGTATCAGCCCGCGCATGCAGCGCCTTAATGTGGTCGGCATCTTCAAGGTTGGCGCGGAGCTGGACAGCTCGCTGGCACTGATTCACGTCGCCGATGCCGCGCACATCCAACGCATGCAGCCGGGGCAGGTGCAGAGCGTACGGCTGAAGTTGAAAGACCTTTACCAGGCGCCGCAAGTGGCTGCGCAGATTGTTGGGGAACTGGGCGCAGGTTACAGCTCCGCAGACTGGACATTGACCCAGGGCAGCCTGTTCAGCGCGATGAAAATGGAAAAGACCATGATCGGTCTGCTGCTGTTGCTGATCGTCGCCGTGGCGGCCTTCAATATCATCGCCACGCTGATCATGGTGGTGGCGGACAAGGGCGCGGATATCGCCATCCTGCGTACCCTGGGTGCGACACCGGGGCAGATTATGGGCATCTTTATGGTTCAAGGTACGGTGATCGGTGTGATCGGTACGTTGATCGGTGCAGTGCTGGGTATTCTCGCGGCGCTGAATGTTAGTCAGCTGGTGGGCTGGATCGAACGCTTGAGCGGCCAGCAGGTGATGAGCTCGGACGTGTACTTCATCAGCAACCTGCCTTCGGAGCTGCTGTTGTCTGATGTGCTGCTGATCTGCGGTGCGGCGTTCAGCCTGAGTTTTCTGGCCACCGTCTACCCGTCATGGCGTGCGGCCCGCATCCAGCCGGCGGATGCCTTGCGTTACGAATAGGCTATGCTGGCAGAAACAAAAAAGCCGTTACTCAGTAACGGCTTTTTTGTTTCAGTTCTGTGCGCCTTGCTGACGGCGTTTTTCCTGGCGTTTGCGCCAGCTGCGGCGAACCCACCAACGCCAGTAGGTCTGAGTGCCGAAGTAGCCAATCATGGCAAGCAACAGACCCATTACCAGAGAGCCCAGGTACAGCGGTTGCCAATGGGTCTGCAGTACCTGGCCGATCCAGCTGAGGGTGATGTGATCAGGCATTTGCAGGGTCGGTGTGTTCATCAGCCAGGCCCCGAACGTGTAACTGCAATAGAACACTGGAGGCATGGTGATTGGATTGGTCAGCCAGACCAAACCAATGGAAATCGGTAAGTTACCGCGTGCGGGTATGGCCATGGCAGCAGCGGCGGCCATCTGCATGGGCATAGGGATCATCGCCCAGAACAGGCCGATGGCCATGGCGCGTGAAACAGAATGGCGGTTGAGGTGCCAGAGGTTGGGGTCGTGGATCAGACTGCCCAGAAAGCGCAGGGATTTATTGCCCTTGATACGGTCTGGGTGGGGCATGTAGCGCTTGAATAAACGACGCGGCATGAAGGCTCTCTGGCGGGTAAAAGCGCCGACATTATGCACCCTTTGATGACAGCCTGCTTTCACACTTTGTGACAGCAAATATGCAAAAGCTGATCGATAGGTTAAATGCTGTATTCGACTCACGGAGCGAGTCTATGCGCACAGGGATTTTTGCGCTGGTGGCCGGGTTACTGGTGCTGCGCTTCCTTCCGGCTTTGCCGCCTATGTGGCTGCTGGCTGTTCTACCGGTCGCCAGCTTGATGCTGTTGCCATTTCGCAGCTATCCCATTGCCCTGTTTTTATTCGGCTTCACGTGGGCGTGCGTATCAGCGCAGTGGGCGTTGGATGATCGTCTCGCGGGTCATTTGGATACGCGTACCGTGTGGTTGCACGGGCAGGTGGTCGGCTTGCCCGAGGTAGGTGAGGGCGTGGTGCGCTTTCAGCTGGAGCAGGTGGTTTCTCGTCGTGACACATTGCCGGCCCGTTTGCGACTGGCCTGGTATGACGGGCCGGCTGTGCGCGCCGGTGAAACTTGGCGTTTAGCCGTGCGTCTCAAGCGCCCTCATGGTCTGGTCAATCCTCAGGCATTCGATTACGAAGCCTGGTTGCTGGCGCAGCGCATCGGCGCCACGGGTACGGTGAAAAGTGGTGAGCTGATTGCCCCTGCCAGTGGTTCTGAGGCCTGGCGTGATCGCCTGCGTCAGCGGCTCCTGGCAACGCCCGCGCATGGCCGCGAAGGTGCGTTGGCGGCGTTGGTGTTGGGCGATGATTCGGGGCTTTCAGCAGCAGATTGGCAGGTGTTGCAGAACACCGGCACGGTGCACCTGATGGTGATATCCGGTCAGCATATTGGGCTGCTGGCGGCGCTGATATATGGCCTAGTTGCCGGACTGGCGCGTTTGGGATGCTGGCCGCGCAATTGGCCATGGCTGCCCTGTGCTTGTGTGATGGCATTTGCCGGCGCGTTGGCTTATGGGCTGCTGGCCGGTTTTGAGGTGCCAGTACAGCGCGCTTGTGTGATGACCGGCCTGGTGTTGCTCTGGCGCTGGCGCTTTCGCCACCTGGGTGTGTGGTTACCCGTGTTGGTGGCATTGCTTGCAGTGCTGCTGGGCGAGCCATTGGCCAGTTTGCAACCCGGGTTCTGGTTGTCTTTTGGCGCAGTGATGCTGCTGATACTGATCTTCAGCGGTCGGCTCGGTGCCTGGTCCTGGTGGAGCACCCTCCTGCGCGCCCAAGGGGCGATGGCCATCGGTTTGTTGCCGTTGTTGTTGGCTCTTGGTTTGCCGGTAAGTGCCAGTGGCCCTCTGGCCAACCTGGTGGTGGTGCCTGTCGTTGGGTTGCTGGTGGTGCCATTGGCATTGCTCGGTACGCTGTTGCTGCCTTTGCCTGGCGTCGGGGTTGCGTTGCTCGGGATAGCTGGCTGGGTACTGGGTCTGCTGTTCGAATTACTGATGCAGTTGTCTCTGTGGCTGCCGGCCTGGCTGCCCAGTGCGTTGCCATTCTCGGCTTGGCTGTTGGTGGCGCTGGGCGCGTTGGTTTTGCTGCTGCCAGCCGCTTTACCAATGCGCAGCTTGGGTGCGTTATTGCTGCTGCCCTTGTTGTTCAGCCCACAACAGCGCCCGGAATACGGGCGAGCCGAGGTATGGATGCTGGATGTCGGCCAGGGACTGGCGGTGCTGGTGCGCACCCAGACGCATGACCTGCTGTATGACGCCGGACCGCGCTTTGGCGAGTTTGATACCGGTGAGCGTGTTGTGCTGCCTTCGCTGCGAGCGTTGGATGTGCGTGCCCTGGATTTGCTGCTGATCAGCCATGCCGATAACGACCACGCCGGTGGCGCCGCAGCGATTAAACGTGGTCTGCCGGTCAGGCAGGTACTCAGTGGCGAACCGGATAAGCTCGCGCCTTCATTACAGGCCGAAGCCTGCGTCAGTGGGCAGCACTGGCAGTGGGATGGCGTGAAGTTCAGTCTCGTGCGCTGGGTGGGCGCGACTGATGGCAATCAGGCGTCCTGTGTGTTGCGTATCGAGGCTAATGGTGAGCGGCTGTGGCTAACCGGTGATATCGATAGGCAGGCTGAGCGGGCGCTGCTCAGCAGTGGTCTGGCAATGCCGGCGCAGTGGCTGCTGGCGCCGCACCATGGCAGTCGCAGTTCATCTTCGGCGGCTTTTCTGGAAAAGGTCAGACCCACCGCTGCGCTGATTTCCCGTGGCGCGCACAACGCCTTTGGTCATCCGCATGCCGAGGTTGTCGAGCGGTACCGGGCCTTGGATGTGCGGCTTTACGACACGGTCGAGCAGGGCGCGGTGCGGATTCGTTTAGGCGCATTCGAGCCTGCGCAGGGTTTGCGTTATCGAGCACGTTTTTGGCGGGAAAAATGAGAACAGCGGCGGTCGGCGAGGCCGCGACCCTATGCTAGAGTGGCGCCACTTTTGTGAAGGGGATCTGCCACCGTGTGGGAACTGGTTAAAGCTGGCGGCTGGATGATGCTGCCGATCATTCTGTGTTCTATCGCTGCAGCCGGCATCATTGCCGAGCGCCTGTGGACGCTGCGGCCGAGCCGCATCACCCCACCCAACCTGCTCGGCCAGGTGTGGAAGTGGATCAAGGATAAGAAACTCAATAACCAGAAGCTCAAAGAGCTGCGCGCCAACTCGCCGTTGGGGCAGATTCTTGCTGCCGGCCTGGCCAACTCCAAGCATGGTCGCGAGATCATGAAAGAGTGCATTCAAGAGGCTGCCGGGCGGGTCATTCATGACCTGGAACGCTACCTGAATGCCCTGGGCACCATCGCCGGTATCGCGCCGCTGCTGGGTTTGCTTGGTACGGTGTTGGGCATGATCGAAATCTTCAGCTCCTTTATGGGCTCGGGCATGGCCAATGCGTCCTTGCTTGCTGGCGGTATTTCCAAGGCGCTGATCACGACGGCAGCGGGTTTGATGGTGGCCATTCCGGCACTGTTCTTCCACCGTTACTTGCAACGCCGAGTCGATGAGCTGGTGGTCGGCATGGAGCAGGAGGCGATTCGCTTGGTCGAAGTGGTGCAGGGCGATCGTGACGTCGACATGGGCGAGGACAAGGCGTGAAATTCCGGCGCAAACCGCGGGAGAACGTCGAGATCAACCTGGCCTCGTTGATCGACGTGGTGTTTATCCTGCTGCTGTTCTTCGTGGTCACGACCACCTTTACCCGTGAGACTCAGCTCAAGGTTGATCTGCCGGAGGCCGCCACTGGCACGCCGCCGGAACAGACCGAACTCAAGCAGCTGGAAATCCTGATTGCCGCCGATGGCAGCTACTCGCTGAATGCCAAACAGTTGCTGAAAAGTGATCTGGAAAGCCTGATGGCAGCGCTGCAGAAAGAATCGGAAGGTGATAACAGCCTGCCGCTGATCATTAGCGCCGATGCCAAGGCGCAGCATCAGGCGGTGATTACCGCCATGGATGCGGCCGGCAAGCTGGGTTTTGCCCACCTGCGCATGACCACCATCGAGGCGCAAGCCGCGCCTTGAGGGTTGCCTGCTGATGAGCCTGTCCGCACGACTCACTGCTGCCTGGTACGCCGGTCATCCGGCGCTGGGCCTGCTGCGTCCGCTGGAGTGGCTGTATCGCGCGGTGGTGCAGCGCAAGCGCGCACGTTTTCTGGCCGGTGAGGGCGCGATCTACCGTGCTCCCGTGCCGGTCGTGGTGGTCGGCAATATCACTGTCGGCGGCACCGGAAAAACCCCGATGATTCTCTGGCTGATCGAGCATTGCCGCCGCCAAGGGCTGCGCGTCGGTGTGGTCAGTCGTGGTTATGGTGCGCAGCCGCCGCAGCTGCCCTGGCGCGTGCAGGCCGATCAGGCGGCCAGCGTGGCCGGTGATGAGCCGCTGCTGATCGTGCAGCGCAGCGGTGTGCCGCTGATGATTGATCCTGATCGCAGTCGCGCAGTGGCGGCCTTGCTGGCCGCCGAGCCGCTGGACTTGATCCTCAGCGATGACGGCTTGCAGCACTACCGTCTGGCCCGCGATCTCGAACTGGTGCTGATCGATGCCGCGCGCGGCCTGGGTAATCGCCATTGCCTGCCTGCCGGCCCGCTGCGTGAGCCGGTCGAGCGTCTGCAGAGCGTGGATGCGCTGCTGTATAACGGTGCGTCCAGCGATCCGCAGGAGGGTTACGGCTTTACCCTGCAGCCGCGCACCTTGGTTAACCTGCGCAGTGGCCAGCAACAGCCGCTCAGTCATTTCCCGGCCGGTCAGGCCCTGCATGCGGTCGCCGGTATTGGCAACCCGCAGCGTTTCTTCAACACCCTCGAAGGGCTACACTGGCGGCCTATCGCGCATGCCTTTGCCGACCATGCGCCGTACAGCGCCGAGCTGCTGAATTTCAGCCCGGCACTGCCGGTGCTGATGACGGAAAAGGATGCGGTCAAGTGCCGTGCCTTTGCGGCTGACGATTGGTGGTACCTGGCGGTGGATGCCGAGCCTTCGGCCGCGTTTGTCGCCTGGTTTGATCAGCAATTGCAGCGTCTTGTGCCGCGCGCCTGACTGATCTGATCATTCGGCGGCCTTATCCGCCCAGTTGCTGCTTCCTATCAAGGACCTCCCATGGACCCGAAATTACTCGACATCCTCGCCTGTCCCCTGTGCAAGGGCCCGCTGAAGCTCGCCGCTGACAAGAGCGAGCTGATCTGCAAGGCCGACGCACTGGCTTTCCCGGTTCGCGATGGCATCCCGGTGATGCTGGAAAGCGAAGCCCGCACCCTCAACGTCGACGAGCGCCTGGACAAGTAAATGAGCACTGCCTTTACCGTTGTGATTCCGGCGCGTTTTGCCTCCAACCGCCTGCCGGGCAAGCCGCTGCAGGATATTGCCGGCAAACCGATGATTCAGCATGTCTGGGAACAGGCGTGCAAAAGTAGCGCGCAGCAAGTGGTTGTCGCTACTGATGATGCGCGCATCGTTGAGGCGTGCCAGGGTTTTGGTGCGCAGGTGGTATTGACCCGCATCGACCACAACTCAGGCACCGACCGCCTGGCTGAAGTGGCCACGGCTCTTGGTCTCGCGGCTGATGCCATCGTGGTCAACGTGCAGGGCGATGAGCCGCTGATTCCGCCGGCGATTATTGATCAGGTCGCTGCCAATCTGGCCGCCAATCCGCAGGCGGCCATCGCCACCCTGGCCGAACCGATTGAGGATGTGCAGGCGCTGTTCAACCCCAACGTAGTCAAGGTGGTCAGCGACAAGACCGGCCTGGCTTTGACCTTCAGCCGCGCGCCGCTGGCCTGGGCACGGGATGCCTTTGCCAAAAGCCGTGACGAGTTGCCTGCCGGCGTGCCGTACCGTCGCCACATCGGCATCTACGCCTACCGTGCGCAGTTTCTGCATGACTTTGTCGCTTGGGGCCCGTGCTGGCTGGAAGACACCGAGTGCCTGGAGCAGCTGCGCGCGCTCTGGCATGGCGTGCGTATCCATGTCGCCGATGCCCTTGAGGCGCCGCCGGCGGGTGTCGACACACCGGAAGACCTGGAGCGGGTTCGTCGCCTGCTGGGGGCCTGATGCGCGTTCTGTTCGTCTGCCTGGGCAATATCTGCCGCTCGCCAACGGCCGAAGGTGTATTGCGCCATAAGCTGCGTGAAGCAGGGCTGGAAGGCCGCATCGAGGTCGATTCGGCCGGCACTGGCGACTGGCACGTGGGCAAAGCTGCGGATATCCGCACGCGCCAGGCCGCGCAGCAGCGTGGCTATGACCTGTCTGCATTGCGCGGCAGGCAGGTCAAGGCGGCAGACTTTCACGCCTTTGACCTGATTCTGGCGATGGATAACAGCAACCTGCACGACCTGCAGCAGCTGCGTCCAGGCAATGATGCGGCCGAGCTGGACTTGTTTCTGCGGCGTTATCAGCTGGTGCTGGATGAAGTGCCGGACCCCTATTACGGTGGTAAAGCCGGGTTTGCTCAGGTGCTGGATTTGATTGAACAGGCTTGCGATGCCCTGGTGATCGAACTCAAGGGGCGCTTATGAGCTTGCAGGTGCGCACTCAGGTATCGCTGAGGCCTTATAACAGCTTTGCCGTCGAGGCCCAGGCCAGTCATTTTGCTGAGGCCGAGAGTGATCAGTTGGTGCGCGAGGCCTTGGCTTATGCCGAGGCTCAGCAACTGTCGCTACTGGTGCTGGGCGGTGGCAGCAACCTGCTGCTCACTGCGGATGTGCAGGCGCTGGTGCTGCGCATGGCCAGTCGCGGTATTCGCCTGTTGAGCGATGACGGCGAGCAGGTGTTGGTCGAAGCTGAAGCCGGTGAGCCCTGGCATCCATTTGTTCAATGGACCTTGGCGCAAGGCTTGGCGGGTCTGGAAAACCTCAGTCTGATCCCCGGCACTGTGGGCGCGGCCCCGGTGCAGAACATCGGTGCCTATGGTGTTGAACTCAAGGATCTGTTTGCGGGCTTGACCGCTCTGGATCGGCATACCGGTGAGCTGCGTGAGTTCTCTCTGGAGGAATGTGGCTTTGCTTATCGCGACAGCCTGTTCAAGCGTGAGAGCGGTCGCTGGCTGATTTTGCGGGTGCGCTTTGTCCTCAGTCGTTCGGCGGCGCTGCATCTGGATTACGGTCCAGTTCGTCAGCGTCTGGCAGAGCAGGGCATCGATGCTCCAACGGCGCTGGATGTCAGTCAGGCCATTTGCGCCATTCGCAGCGAAAAACTGCCGGATCCGGCCGTGCTGGGCAACGCTGGGAGCTTCTTTAAGAATCCTGTGGTGCCTGCAGCGCTTGCGCAACGTTTACGTGCTGAACATGCCGACCTGGTGGGCTATCCCCAGGCGGATGGGCAGGTCAAGCTGGCTGCTGGCTGGCTTATCGAACGGGCAGGGTGGAAGGGCTTTCGTGAAGGCGATGCGGGGGTGCATCGTTTGCAGGCCTTGGTACTGGTTAATTACGGCAGCGCAACCGGTGCGCAGTTGTTGACGCTGGCACGACGGATTCAGGCAGACATCGCCCAGCGCTTTGCAGTTGAGCTGGAGATAGAACCGAACGTGTTGTGAAGTGTTTTAGCGCAACGAACAGCGTGTTGACCGCGCTGTAATAAACGCCAGAACGCAAAAGGGGATGCCGAAGCATCCCCTTTTTTGTAGCCGCCATCCCTGGCGGCTATCCTGCGGATCAGACTTGCGGTTTGACCGCTTCTTTTTCCTGCTCGTCAGCTTCTACTGCAGTAAACAGCGAGCTTTGCGGCTCCTGGCTTACTTCTGCTTGCACTTCGGCTTCTGCCTTGGACTCGGCTGCCTCGATGCTTGCCGGGGCTTCGATTGCAGTTTCAACTACGGCTTCAGCAACCACTTCAGTAGCAGGTTTTTCAACTGCCGGTGCGGCTGCTTCAGCCTGTGCGGTAGCAGCAGGCGCTTCGGCAGCCTCGCGGGCCAGGCGCTCGGCTTCACGCTGACGGCGGCGCACTTCGCGTGGGTCGTTAGGCGCGCGACCGCTGCTGCTGACTACGACTGCAGGTGCAGCAGGTGCAGCCTCAGCCACTGCAACTTCGGCAACCGGCTCGGGAGCGGCAACTACAGCTGGTGCTTCGACAACTGCGGCAGGTGTTTCTACAGCGGCAGGTGCTGCTGCAGTTTCGCTGGCTTCGGCGGTCTGCACAGGCGCTGCGCTGGCCTCGACAACCGGAGTGCTTGCTGCTTCGGCAACAGCGGTTTCAACAACGGCTTGAGGTGCTTCAGCTGCAGCGACTTCGCGTGGCTGCTCCTGTTCGACGGCTACCGGTGCGGCTTCGGCTGTTGCCTGGGTCGCTTCGACCGCGTCAGTGATAACAGCGGCGGTGACAGCTGCTGCAACTACTGCGTTGTCGGTATCGGCTGGTGCTTCTGCGCCTTCTTCGCTGCCTTCAATCGGATTGCCATTGGCATCGTTCTGACGCTCACGACGATTGCTGCGACGACGCTGGCCGCGGGAGCGGCGACGTGGGCGTTCACCGCCTTCACTGCCTTCCTGGGCTTCATCCTGCTGCGCGTCTTCGCCATTCAGCAGTTCTTCTTCGCTCGCTACTGCGGCTTGTTCAGTGCGCGGTTGGCGCTCTTCACGCGGTGGGCGCGGCTGACGTGGTTCGCGCTGCGGGCGTTCGCCACGGGCTTCGTCGCTAGCGTTGTCGGCGGAGGCGGCGTCCAGCGGCTCGCGCAGTTCACGCGGTTGGCGCTCTTCGCGGGGTTTGCGATCACGTGGTTGACGCTCTTCACGCGGCGGGCGTGATTGACGCACTTCCTGCGGCTCGCGCACTTCTACGGAATCACGTGGGCTGCGCTCTTCGCGCGGTGCACGTTCCTCACGTGGGGCGCGCTCTTCACGGGCTGCACGTGGCTGGCGTTCTTCACGCGGGGCACGCTCTTCACGCGGGCCGCGATCTTCGCGTGGCTTGCGCTCTTCGTTATTGCGACCGCCACGGTTGCGGTTCTGTTGGCGACCGTTGCGACGCTCGTCGCCGCGTTGCGGGCGTTCGCTGGTTTTCTTCTCGATAACGGCAGGTTTTTCTTCTTCCTTGCCGGCGAACAGGCTGACCAGCGATTTGACCAGACCCTTGAACAGGCTCGGCTCGGCAGCAGCTACAGGTTGTGCTGCTGCGGTTTCTACCGGAGTAGGCGCCGTGCGCTGTGGTGCGGTTTTGATTGCGGCTTCCTGACGCACCAGGGTGCGGGTGGCCGACGCCTGCTTTTCTTCTTCCGCTTCAGTCACGGCCATTTCATAGCTGGACTGGCCTGATTGGGCTTCCGGGCTGTCGTCACGAATACGCTGCACTTCGAAGTGCGGTGTTTCCAGGTGATCGTTCGGAATGATCACGATGCGGGCGCGGGTACGCAGCTCGGTCTTGGTGATCGAGTTGCGTTTTTCGTTGAGCAGGAAGGCAGCAACTGGAATTGGCACTTGTGCGCGAACTTCGGCGGTGCGGTCTTTCAGGGCTTCTTCTTCGATCAGGCGCAGAATTGCCAGCGACAGGGACTCGACGTCACGGATGATGCCTTGACCGTTACAGCGCGGGCAGACGATGCCGCTGGTTTCACCCAGAGACGGACGCAGGCGCTGACGCGACATTTCCAGCAGGCCGAAGCGCGAGATGCGACCCACTTGTACACGGGCGCGGTCGGCTTCCAGGCTTTCACGGACTTTTTCTTCCACGGCGCGTTGGTTCTTCGCCGGAGTCATGTCGATGAAGTCGATAACGATCAGGCCGCCGATGTCACGCAGACGCAGTTGGCGGGCGATTTCTTCTGCCGCTTCCAGGTTGGTCTGCAAGGCGGTTTCTTCGATGTCGCTGCCTTTGGTGGCGCGCGCCGAGTTGATGTCGATGGACACCAGGGCTTCGGTCGGGTCGATAACGATGGAGCCACCCGACGGCAGTTTCACTTCGCGCTGGAAAGCGGTTTCGATCTGGCTTTCGATCTGGAAACGGTTGAACAGCGGCACGCTGTCTTCATATAGCTTGATCTTGCTGGCGTACTGCGGCATCACCTGGTTGATAAAGCTCAGGGCTTCTTGTTGCGCTTCGATGCTGTCGACCAGCACTTCGCCGATGTCCTGGCGCAGGTAGTCGCGGATGGCGCGGATGATTACGTTGCTTTCCTGGTAGATCAGGAATGGCGCGGCGCGATCTTGCGAAGCTTCTTTGATCGCGGTCCAGAGTTGCAGCAGGTAGTCGAGGTCCCACTGCATTTCTTCACTGGAGCGGCCCAGGCCTGCAGTGCGCACGATCAGGCCCATGTCGCTTGGAGCAACCAGGCCGTTCAGGGCTTCACGCAGTTCGTTGCGCTCTTCACCTTCGATACGGCGCGAGATGCCGCCGGCGCGCGGGTTGTTCGGCATCAGCACCAGATAACGACCGGCGAGGCTGATAAAGGTGGTCAGGGCGGCGCCCTTGTTGCCACGCTCTTCTTTCTCGACCTGAACGATGACTTCCTGGCCTTCCTTGAGCACGTCTTTGATATTGACGCGGCCTTCTGGTGCCTTGCTGAAGTACTCGCGGGAGATTTCTTTGAGCGGGAGGAAGCCGTGACGCTCAGAACCGAAGTCGACGAAAGCGGCTTCGAGGCTAGGCTCTACGCGGGTAATTTTACCCTTGTAGATGTTGGATTTTTTCTGCTCACGGGCGCCGGACTCGATGTCCAGGTCGTAGAGTTTCTGCCCATCTACCAGGGCAACACGCAACTCTTCGGGCTGAGTTGCGTTAATCAGCATTCTTTTCATGTAGTACCGTCGGTTTCCGGTGCTGGCGGAAGCGGCGTTCGGCACACACGACTTCAGGGGTCGGTGTCAGGTGCGTCAGGAACGGTCGTAAAGCGTTCCAGTGTCTAGCGGCGGTCAGCCAATTGTGCTGGGCCGCGACGGACGTCTCCTGCTCGCTGTGATCACAGAAAGCACTAAGTCAGGAGGAGGAATCAGCTGTTGGTAGCGGACGAGATGAGGCGTCTTGGTAAAGCGAGCTGCTACGCGGACCAACAGTTGTACATCTCCACCCTACACGTATCGCTGAAACTCGGGTGCCGCTCGCGAAAATCCGCAGCGGGTTAACTATTACCGCAACCGTCCAGAGGGGCAGGTTGCGCATCATGGCTTAAAGGCTTTATTTCCGAGTTATTCACAGCCTTGGAGGCTTTTCTTTCGTTGAATAACCCGTCGGACGGCCTCACGTCCCAAATGGGTTGCGTTGGTTGGGGATGGCAGTTTTGGCGATCATCCGCAAACCAGGCCGCTTTTGGCGGCGTTCCCGACTATAGCAGCAATGATTAAGTGCTTCAATTCCATAAAAAATTGTTATGATTGCGCGATGACAAATCCTTCCCCTCCAACCTCCGGCGTTCAGCTGCTCGAGGTTGCGCCGGAACTTGCCGGCCAACGCATTGATAATTTTCTCCGCACCCAGCTCAAAGGCGTGCCCAAGACCTTGATTTACCGGATTTTGCGTAAAGGCGAAGTGCGGGTGAACAAGGGGCGGATCAAGCCTGAATACAAGCTGCAGGCCGGTGATATCGTTCGGGTGCCGCCTCTGCGTCTGGCTGAACGTGATGAGCCGGAGCCGCTGGCGCAAGGGCTTTTGCAGCGCCTCGAAGCGGCGATTGTTTATGAAGACAAGGCGTTGATCGTGCTGAACAAGCCTGCAGGCATTGCCGTGCATGGCGGTAGCGGTCTGAATTACGGGGTGATTGAAGCCTTTCGTCAGTTACGTCCGGATGCCAAAGACCTGGAGCTGGTGCATCGCCTTGATCGCGATACGTCGGGCCTGTTGATGATTGCCAAGAAGCGCAGCATGTTGCGTCACTTGCATGAAGCCTTGCGTGGCGATGGTGTGGACAAGCGCTATATGGCGCTGGTGCGTGGGCATTGGGCGACGGCCAAGAAGCAGGTCAGTGCGCCATTGCTGAAAAGCAATCTGCGTTCCGGTGAGCGCATGGTTGAGGTCAATCCCGAGGGTAAAGAGGCTTTGACCGTCTTTCGTGTTCTGCGCCGCTTTGGTGAATTCGCCACCTTGGTTGAGGCTAAGCCGGTGACGGGGCGTACCCATCAAATTCGCGTGCATACGCAGTATGCCGGTCACTCGATCGCCGGTGACAGCAAGTACGGTGATGACGATTTCACCAAGGAGATTCGCGAGCTGGGCGGCAAGCGCCTGTTCCTGCATGCCTATGAATTGATCGTGCCGTTACCCGAAGGTGCGCAGCTCAAGCTGGAGGCGCCGGTCGACGAAATGTGGGCGCGAACCCTGGAGCGTCTCGGTGCCTGATTCTCAAGTGCGTGGCTGTCAGGGGGCTGGTTACCAGCTGCTTATCTTTGATTGGGATGGCACGCTGGTTGACTCCATTGGTCGGATTATCACGGCCATGCACCTGGCTGCGGATTCCAGTGAGTTGCCGCGCTGCACGGATGAACAAGTGCGCGGGATTATCGGTCTGGGTTTGCCGGAGGCTATTCGCAGCCTGTATCCCTGGCTGGATGATGCGGGCCGTGCTCAGCGCTTGCGGCACAGCTACAGCGAGCATTACCTGACTTTGGAGGCTGAGCCTTCTGCCCTCTTTCATGGCGTGGCCGAGGGGTTGGAGGCGTTTCGTGCGCAGGGCTATCGTTTGGCTGTGGCTACGGGTAAGGGGCGGCATGGTCTGCGGCGTGTACTGGCTGATCGTGGTTGGCTGGATTATTTCGATTACACCCGCTGCGCAGATGAAACAGCCAGCAAGCCCGACCCTTTGATGCTGCACGAGATTCTTGAGCAAAGTGGTGTGGCGGCTAGCCAGGCCTTGATGGTGGGTGACTCATCCTTTGATCTGTTGATGGCGCAGCGCGCCGGCATGGATTGTGTAGCGGTCGGCTATGGCGCGCAGCCCTTGCAGGCGCTGCGCGAGTGTCAGCCTACGTTGGCGATAGAGTGTTTTACCGAGTTGCATGCCTGGCTGAGCCAGCGTGCGTCTGATCAGTCAGTTGAGGTGGTTGCGCATGGCAGATGAATGGAACGCGTCGGCAGCGGCTGATGGCGAGGGTAAAAGCTGGAAACTGTTAGAGAAGACTCTGCTTGCCGGCGTGCAGGAGCAGCGCCGGGCGCGGCGTTGGGGGATTTTCTTCAAGCTGCTGACCTTTATTTACATCTTTGGCGCGTTGGCGCTGTTCTCGCCGTTGATGGTGGTGAAGAAGGGGGCGACCACTGGCAGTCATACCGCGGTGATCGAGGTGCGCGGCATGATTGCTGATCAGGAGTCTGCCAGTGCCGACAATATTATCAGCAGCCTGCGCGCGGCCTTTGAGGATGCCAACACCAAAGGGGTGGTCCTGCGCATCAACAGTCCGGGTGGTAGCCCAGTGCAGTCGGGCTATATCTATGACGAGATTCGTCGCCTGCGTGCCGAATATCCGGCGATAAAGCTGTATGCGGTAATCACTGATCTAGGTGCATCGGGGGCTTATTACATCGCCAGCGCGGCCGATGAGATTTATGCCGATAAGGCCAGTCTGGTTGGCTCGATTGGTGTGACGGCAGCTACTTTCGGCTTTGTCGGGGTGATGGAGAAGCTGGGTGTGGATCGTCGGGTGTATACATCGGGTGAGCACAAGGCGTTTCTTGATCCGTTCCAGCCGCAAAAGGCTGAAGAGACCAAGTTCTGGCAGGGTGTGCTGGAAACCACTCATCGTCAGTTTATTGCCAGCGTCAAACAGGGGCGCGGTGAGCGCTTGAAGGATGCCGAGCATCCCGAGTTGTTTTCCGGTCTGGTCTGGTCGGGTGAGCAGGCGCTGCAGCTTGGGCTGATTGATGCGCTGGGTAACACCAGCTACGTGGCGCGTGAGGTGATTGGCGAGAAGGAGATTGTCGACTTTACAGTCAAAGAATCGCCTTTCGATCGTTTCGCCAAAACCCTGGGTGCCAGCATGGCTGAGCGCATTGCTCTGTGGATGGGGTTCCAGGGGCCGGCGTTGCGCTAAGGTTTGGAGTTGTTCAAACAAGCCCGGTCATTGATCGGGCTTGTTGCTTTTAGGGGAGGTCGATACCGCTGGTCAGCAGCATGTCCACCAGGCGGATCAGTGGCAGACCGATCAGGCTGTTGCTGTCGCTGCCTTCGGTGCTGCGGAACAGGCTGATGCCCAGGCCTTCTGCCTTGAAGCTGCCGGCGCAGTCGAAGGGTTGTTCAGCGGTTAGGTAGCGCATGATTTGCGCTTCGCTGAGCGGGCGGAAATGTACGGTGAATGGCACGCAGTCGGTTTGTTGTTGGCCGGTTGCGCTGTTGAGCAGGGTGAGTCCGGTCAGAAAGGTGACGCTATTGCCGCTGGCGGCCAGTAACTGCTCGCGGGCGCGCTCCAGAGTATGCGGTTTGCCGAGTATCTGTGAGTCGAGTACCGCCACTTGGTCCGAGCCGATGATCAGGTGCTGCGGGTGTGTGCTGCTCAGGGCTTGGGCTTTTTCCTGTGAGAGACGACGTACCAGGGCTTCGGCGTCTTCATTTGCGTGCCGTGTTTCGTCGATTTGCGGAGCGCTCCAGGTAAAAGGCAGTCGCAGGCGGTTGAGCAATTCACGGCGATAAGGGGAGCTGGACGCTAGCACCAGAGGTAGCACGGCGTTTTCCTTCTTCATATATAGGTTTGCGGGCAGTGGGCGATTCTAGCCGTCGCTCCAGATGCTGGACAGGCCGAATTTCCTTTGACAGTGGCGGGTTGCATCCCTAAAATGCGCCGCCTATGTCAAATGGCCCGATTCCACCTCACGTTGATCCGCGCAAATTAGCTGATCGCAGTGCCACCCTTGAAGGTGACCTGCAGCTTGCCGATTTGCAGCGTCTCTGCGGCCCGCTTGCCGATAACCAAGGCATGGTGCGTACGAAGTTTTCCTTCGAGCGCGACGAGCGGAACGCTGTGGTTTTTCACAGCGAGCTTGAGGTTGAAGTCAAGATGGTTTGCCAGCGTTGTCTGGAGCTGGTCACTTTGCCGATCTACAGCGCGTGTGATTACGCTGTGGTGAAAGAGGGTGCGAATACCCAGTCCGTGCCGCAAGGCTATGACGTGATTGAGTTGGGTGAAGACCCATTGGATCTGCTGGCGCTGGTTGAGGAAGAGCTTTTGCTTGCCTTGCCCATTGTCCCGGCTCATGACCCTAAAGATTGCCAGCAGCCGGCCAGCCTCGAAGAGCCCGAGTCGAGCGAGGACGAGGTAACGCGGTCCAACCCGTTCAGTGTATTGGCGCAGTTAAAGCGTGACCCAAACGTTTAGGAGTTAATTAGTTATGGCTGTTCAGCAGAACAAAAAATCCCGTTCCGCCCGTGACATGCGCCGTTCGCACGACGCTCTCGAGGCCAGCACTCTGTCGGTCGAGAAAAGCACCGGCGAAGTTCACCTGCGTCACCACGTATCGCCAGAAGGCGTTTACCGTGGTCGTAAAGTGATCGACAAGGGCGCTGACGAGTAAATCTTGTCCGCTCCGATCATCGCGATTGATGCAATGGGTGGGGACTTCGGTCCCCACTGCATTGTTCCAGCCTGCATCGCTTGCCTGGCTGAATACCCTTCGTTGCACCTGGTCCTAGTCGGCCAATCCTTCCTTCTTGAATCTCTGATTGCTCGCCACCCCGGTGTCGATCGTGCGCGCCTGCGTGTTGCTCATGCCGGTGAAGTCGTGGGTATGGACGAGCGCCCGGCCCAGGCCTTGCGTGGCAAACCGGATTCTTCGATGCGTATCAGCCTTGAATTGCTGCGCAGTGGGGCGGCGCAAGCCTGTGTCAGTGCCGGGAACACCGGGGCGCTGATGGCGCTGTCGCGCTATGTGCTGAAAACCCTGCCGGGAATTGACCGGCCAGCCATGGTCACGGCGATTCCGACACAGACGGGTTTCTGCCATCTGCTGGACCTGGGAGCGAACGTTGATTGCAGTGCCGAGCATCTGCACCAGTTCGCCGTGATGGGGTCGGTAACCGCTGAGGTTCTGGGGATGCAGCGTCCGCGTGTAGCGCTGCTGAACGTCGGGACGGAGGACATCAAAGGCAATCAGCAGGTCAAGCTGGCAGCCAGTCTGTTGCAGCAAGCCGAAGGGCTTAACTACATCGGCTTTATCGAGGGTGATGGGCTCTACCGCGGTGAAGCTGACGTGGTGGTGTGCGATGGTTTTGTCGGCAACATCCTGCTCAAGTCCAGTGAAGGCCTGGCGGCGATGATTGCCGGACGTATTGATGCCTTGTTCAAGTCCAGTCTTGCTGCGCGTGCAGTGGGTGCGTTGGCCTTGCCGCTATTACGGCGCTTGCAGGGTGAGTTGGCACCTGCTCAACACAACGGCGCGAGTTTCGTGGGGCTGCAGGGGATTGTGGTGAAAAGCCATGGTGCGGCCGGGCCTGAGGGCTTCAAGAGTGCGATTCGCCGAGCTTTGCGGGAGATTGAAGAAAATCTGCCACAACGTTTGCATGGTCGCCTCGGCGAACACCTGCTTTAGAATGTGACTGCGGCGGGCAGCCCGTCATCCAACTGTCAGTTTCTTGCGCTTGGGCTAAGCCTGGCGCGTATTACCGACGATCCCGACCATTAGGAACAGGTTTCCATGTCTGCATCTCTCGCATTCGTCTTTCCGGGCCAGGGCTCCCAGTCTCTGGCGATGCTCGCTGAGCACGGTGCACAACGGCCGCTGATTATTGACACCTTTGCTGAAGCTTCCGAAGCGCTCGGTTATGACCTTTGGGCGCTGACCCAGCAGGGCCCTGAAGAACAACTGAACCAGACCGACAAGACGCAGCCGGCAATTCTCACTGCATCTGTCGCGCTGTGGCGTACCTGGTTGGCCGAGAGTGCCGCGCGTCCGGCTTTTGTTGCCGGCCATAGCCTGGGTGAATACTCGGCGCTGGTTGCTGCTGGCAGTCTGTCGCTGGCTGCCGCGGTCAAGCTGGTGGAGCATCGTGGTCAGCTGATGCAGCAGGCCGTGCCCGGCGGGCAGGGCGGCATGGCAGCGATTCTCGGGCTGGAAGATGCTGATGTACTGGCGGCTTGCGCCGAAGCAGCGCAGGGTGAAGTGGTCAGTGCGGTGAATTTCAATGCCCCGGGCCAGGTGGTAATCGCCGGTGGCGCTGCTGCTGTTGAGCGCGCCATTGAAGCGTGTAAGGCGCGTGGTGCCAAGCGTGCGATGCCGTTGCCGGTCAGCGTGCCGTCGCATTGTGCGTTGATGCGCCCGGCGGCTGAACGCTTTGCCGAAGCCGTGGCGGCAATTGATTGGCAGGCTCCGCAAATCGCTCTGGTGCAGAACGTCAGCGCTGCTGCAGTGACTGATCTGGAAGGGCTTAAGCGTGACCTGCTGGCGCAGCTCTACAGCCCGGTGCGTTGGGTGGAGTCAATCGTCTGCCTGTCGGCGCAGGGCGTGACCGATCTGGTTGAGTGTGGTCCAGGCAGAGTGCTGTCGGGTCTGAACAAGCGCTGCGTCAAAGGCATCAATACCCATAACCTGGACACCCCGGACGCCTTCGCTGCTGCGAATGCGGCCCTGGTCTGATTAAGGAGAAATGCTATGAGCCTGCAAGGTAAGGTTGCACTGGTCACTGGCGCGAGCCGCGGTATTGGCCAGGCTATCGCTTTGGAGTTGGGTCGTCAGGGAGCTGTGGTCATCGGTACAGCCACTTCGGCCTCGGGTGCCGAGCGTATTGCGGAAACCCTGAAGGCCAATGGCATCGAAGGGGCCGGCCTGGTGCTTGACGTCAGCAATGACGAGTCGGTTGCCAGCACCTTGGAACATATCCAGCAACATCTTGGTCAGCCGTTGATTCTGGTCAATAACGCCGGTATCACCCGCGATAACCTGATGCTGCGGATGAAAGATGACGAGTGGTTTGATGTCATCAATACCAACCTGAGTAGCCTGTATCGCCTGACCAAGGCGGTGTTGCGCGGCATGACCAAGGCGCGTTACGGGCGCATCATCAATATTGGTTCGGTGGTGGGCGCCATGGGTAACGGTGGGCAGGTCAACTATGCCGCTGCCAAGGCCGGGCTTGAAGGTTTTGGCCGCGCATTGGCGCGTGAAGTGGGCTCGCGGGCGATTACCGTGAACGCTGTGGCGCCGGGCTTTATCGACACCGATATGACTCGCGAATTGCCGGATGCGCAGCGTGACGCGCTGCTGACCCAGATTCCGTTGGGTCGTCTGGGGCAGGCCGAAGAGATCGCGAAAGTGGTCGCTTTCCTCGCTTCTGATGGCGCAGCTTACGTCACAGGCGCTACTATCCCTGTGAACGGCGGGATGTACATGAGCTGAATGTGACGTGGGCTTTCAGAAAACTGTCATAGATGCTGTCTAAAATCCGTTATAAAGCTGCAACAGGTTTATAGACAGATCGTTGAAGTGTTCCTGGGGCACCCCGGCATTCAGCTTGAAATGCTAAAAACCCTTTCTATACACTTGGCCGCAGACCAGCTGCCTGGATTTGTCCAATAGGAGTGAAAACAAGGTATGAGCACCATCGAAGAACGCGTCAAGAAAATCGTTGCTGAGCAACTTGGCGTCAAAGAAGAGGAAGTAACCAACAGCGCTTCCTTCGTCGAAGACCTGGGTGCCGACTCTCTTGACACCGTTGAGCTGGTGATGGCTCTCGAGGAAGAATTCGAGACCGAAATCCCGGACGAACAAGCTGAGAAGATCACCACCGTTCAGGAAGCGATCGACTACGTTACCGCTCACGCGTAAGACGTATTCGTCGGTTCCCGACTCGGAAAAGCCGCACTCCCTAATCAGGCGTGCGGCTTTTCTTTAAGCGCATTCCAAGCGTTGAAAACTAGAAAAGGAGATTGCTGTGTCGCGTAGACGCGTCGTGGTTACCGGTATGGGCATGCTGTCGCCATTGGGTAACGATGTGCCGAGTAGCTGGCAGGGCATTTTGGCTGGGCGTAGTGGCATCGGTCTGCTTGAGCACATAGACCTTTCCGCTTTTTCCACACGCTTTGGCGGTGCGGTCAAAGGCTTCAACGTCGAGGAATACCTGTCGGCCAAAGAGGCCCGCAAGCTCGATCTGTTTATCCAGTACGGTCTCGCAGCCAGTTTCCAGGCAATGCGCGATTCCGGGTTGGAAGTCACTGATGCCAACCGTGAGCGCATCGGTGTTGCCATGGGTTCCGGTATCGGCGGCCTGACCAATATCGAAAACAACTGCAAGTCGCTGCATGAGCAAGGGCCGCGGCGGATTTCGCCGTTCTTCGTGCCTGGCTCGATCATCAATATGATTTCCGGCTTCCTGTCGATCCACCTCGGTCTGCAGGGACCCAACTACGCCATCGCTACAGCCTGTACCACGGGTACGCATTGCATCGGCATGGCGGCACGCAACATTGCCTACGGCGAAGCGGATGTGATGGTTGCCGGCGGCGCCGAGATGGCCGCCTGCGGCCTGGGCATGGGCGGCTTTGGTGCCGCGCGGGCGCTGTCGACGCGTAACGACGAACCGACCAAAGCCAGTCGTCCCTGGGACAAAGATCGCGACGGCTTCGTGCTGTCTGATGGCGCGGGGGCTTTGGTGCTGGAAGAGTTGGAGCACGCCAAGGCACGTGGCGCGACCATCCATGCCGAGCTGATCGGCTTTGGCATGAGCGGTGACGCTTACCACATGACCTCGCCACCGGAAGATGGTGCCGGTGCAGCCCGCTGCATGGCCAACGCACTGCGTGATGCCGGCCTGAATGCCGATCAGGTGCAGTACATCAACGCCCATGGCACCTCGACTTCGGCGGGTGACAAGGCCGAAGTGGCGGCAGTGAAATCGGTGTTTGGTGAACATGCCTACAAATTGGCCGTGAGTTCGACCAAGTCCATGACCGGTCACTTGCTGGGTGCGGCCGGTGCGGTGGAAGCGATCTTCAGCATCCTCGCGCTGCGTGATCAGGTGGCGCCACCGACCATCAATCTGGATAGCCCGGATGAAGGCTGCGATCTCGACTTTGTCGCGCATCAGGCCAAGGCCATGCCACTGGATGTGGTGTTGTCCAACTCCTTCGGCTTTGGTGGCACCAACGGCTCGCTGGTATTCCGCCGGTTTGCCGGTTGATGCTGAGCTGGGTTGATGGCCAGCCGGCTGAGCTGCTGTCCATAACGGATCGCGGCCTGGCCTACGGCGATGGGCTCTTCGAGACCATTGCCGTGCATGCTGGGCAACCCACACTGCTGGAACGTCACCTGGCGCGACTGGCTGAAGGCTGTACTCGCCTGCACATACCCGTCGACCTGTCGTCAGTGCGGGCCCAGCTGCTGGCATTCAGTCAGCTGGTGGGGGCTGGTGTGGTCAAGCTTATGCTCACGCGGGGTGATGGGCAGCGTGGCTATGCGTTGCCACAGCCTATGCAGTCGCGCCTGATTCTGCAGGCTGCGGCCAAACCGGTTTACCCTTGCGCTCATGCCGAGCAGGGTGTGCGGATTTTTCCCTGCACCACACGTCTGGCCGCGCAGCCGTTGCTGGCGGGCCTGAAGCATCTCAATCGACTGGAACAGGTGTTAGCGCGCAGCGAGTGGCAGGACGCCGAACATGCCGAGGGCCTGATGCTGGACGTCAGCGGCCGGGTGATCGAGGGCGTGTACAGCAACCTGATGTTGGTCAGTGGCGGCGTGCTGATTACCGCTGACCTGTCGCGCTGCGGCGTGGCCGGGGTGATGCGTGCGGAGTTGCTGGATCAGGCGGCTGCGCTGGGTATCGAGTGTCAGGTGCGCGATATCAGTTATGCCGAGTTGCTGGCGGCTGATGAAGTCATGCTGTGCAACAGCCTCTATGGCGTGTGGCCAGTTCGCGCTTTGCGTGCTCACGACTGGCCGGTCGGCCCACTCACCCGTAAACTGCAGGCCATTGCCCGCGATCTACTGGACTGCTGATTCGTGATACGGAAAATCTTGCTGCTGCTGGAAGGTGGTGTGCTGCTGGCTGCGTTGCTAGTTGCCTTTGCTGCCTGGCAGCAGCATTCGGCGTTGCACCAGCCGCTGAAACTGACGGATGAGTACCTGGTGGATGTGCCAGCAGGCGCGACGCCGGGTGGTGTGCTCAATCGTCTTGAGGCCGATGGTGTCCTCGATCAGGCCTTCTGGCTACGTCTTTACTGGCGCTTCAATCTACGCAATCAACCGCTGCACAGTGGCGAGTATCGCCTGACCCCCGGCGCTACAGCGTTGGATATGCTCGGCCAATGGCGCCGCGGTGAAGTGCTGCAATACAACCTGACGCTGGTTGAAGGCTGGAATTTCCGTCAGGTGCGCGCAGCGCTGGCACGTGAAACACGTCTTGAACTGACCCTCAGCGAGCTGAGCGATGCCGAGTTGATGAAGGCGCTTGGTTTGCCGGGTCTGAACCCGGAAGGGCGTTTCTTCCCAGACACCTACAGCTTTGTGCGTGGCATGAGTGACCTTGAACTGCTCAAGCAGGCGCATGCGCGGCTGGAGCAGGTGTTGGCCGAGGAGTGGGCCCAGCGTGCCAAAGATCTGCCGTACAAAGAACCGTATGACGCGCTGATCATGGCCTCGATGATCGAGAAGGAAACCGGCGTGCCTGAAGAGCGCGGCGAGATTGCCGGGGTATTCGTACGGCGCCTGCGCATCGGTATGCGCTTGCAGACCGATCCGACGGTGATCTACGGCATGGGCGAGCGCTACAACGGGCGGATTACCCGTAATGACCTGCGTGAGCCGACGCCCTATAACACTTACACCATTGATGGCATGCCACCGACGCCGATTGCCCTGGTCGGCCGCGAGGCGATTCGTGCCGCGCTGAATCCGGTGGCGGGCAGCAGCCTGTATTTCGTTGCCCGTGGCGATGGCAGCCATGTATTTTCCAATACCCTTGAGCAGCACAACCGGGCCGTGCGTGAGTATCAGCTCAAGCGCCGTGCGGACTATCGTTCGAGCCCGGCCCCAGTCGCGCCCAATAATCAGTAAGGACAGCCTGTGAGCGGTTTGTTTATCACCCTGGAAGGCCCAGAAGGCGCAGGCAAGAGCACCAATCGTGATTACCTGGCTGAGCGCCTGCGTGAACAGGGTATTGATGTGCTGCTGACCCGTGAGCCGGGTGGCACGCCACTGGCTGAGCGGGTGCGCGAGTTGCTGCTGGCTCCCAGCGATGAGCCGATGGCGGCCGACACCGAGCTGCTGCTGGTGTTCGCGGCGCGTGCTCAGCACCTCGCACAGGTCATCCGCCCGGCCCTGGCCCGTGGCAGTGTGGTGCTGTGCGATCGCTTTACCGATGCCACCTATGCCTATCAGGGGGGCGGTCGGGGGCTTTCCGAAGCGCGTATTGCAGAGCTGGAAACCTTCGTTCAAGGCTCGCTACGTCCTGATCTGACCCTGATATTCGACTTGCCGGTGGAAGTGGGCCTGGCTCGTGCGGCAGCGCGCGGTCGGCTGGACCGTTTCGAGCAGGAGGGTCGGCAGTTTTTCGATGCCGTGCGCCAGGCTTATCTGCGTCGCGCAGCTGAGCAGCCGCAGCGCTACCGTATTCTGGATGCCGCGCAATCCTTGAGTGAGGTGCAGCAGGCACTGGACGCATTGCTGCCACAGCTGCTGGAGCTGCAGCGTGGCTGACGCTTACCCCTGGCAGGATGCACTCTGGCAGCAGCTGGCTGGCCGTAGCCAGCATGCCCATGCTTATCTGCTGCACGGCCCTGCGGGTATCGGCAAGCGCGCGCTGGCTGAGCGGCTGATGGCGCGTTTGTTGTGTCAGCAGCCCAATGGCCTGGATGCCTGTGGCCAGTGCAAGTCCTGCCATCTGCTGGCGGCCGGCACCCACCCGGATAACTACATCCTGGAGCCGGAAGAGGCCGACAAGGCGATCAAGGTGGATCAGGTGCGCGATCTGGTCAGCTTTGTGGTGCAGACCGCGCAACTGGCGGGGCGCAAAGTGGTGCTGGTCGAGCCGACTGAATCGATGAATATCAACGCCGCCAACGCCTTGCTGAAAAGCCTTGAGGAACCCTCTGGCAATACCGTATTGCTGTTGATCAGCCATCAGCCCAGCCGTTTGCTGCCTACGGTGAAGAGTCGGTGTGTGCAACAGGCCTGCCCGTTGCCGAGTGAAGCCATGAGCCTGGAGTGGTTGGCTCAGGCGTTACCGGCATGCAGCGCGGAGGAGCATCGTGAGCTGCTGTTCCTGGCTGCTGGCTCACCCCTGTTGGCGGTGCAGATGCACGAACAGGGCGTCAGCGCACAGCGCGCGCAGGTGGTTGAAGGCGTGAAAAAGCTGCTTAAACAGCAGATTGCCCCCAGTCAGCTGGCCGAAAGCTGGAATGCGGTGTCCCTGCAGTTGCTGTTCGACTGGTTCTGCCAGTGGTCGCAGTTGATGCTGCGCTACCAGCTGACTCAGGATGAGGATGGGCTTGGGCAGGCCGATATGCGCAAGGTGGTGCAGTACCTGGCGCAGAAAACCCCACAGGCGAAAGTGTTGAATATGCAGGATTGGTTGCTGGCGCAGCGTCAGAAAGTCCTCGGCAAGGCTAATCTCAACCGTGTCTTGCTTCTCGAAGCCTTGCTGGTGCAGTGGGCAAGCTTGCCCGGACCGGGCTAGAATCGGCCATTAAGTGAATAAAATCAGGAATGCCGCATGAGTCTGCCTCCTAACCTGGGCCCGCGTAACGGAATTTTGTCGCTGACCATCAAGGACAAATCCGTGCTTTATGCCGCTTATATGCCCTTTATCAAGAACGGCGGCCTGTTTATTCCAACCAACAAGAGCTACAAGCTCGGCGATGAAGTGTTCATGCTGCTTAACCTGATGGACGAACCGGAAAAGATTCCGGTCGCTGGTAAGGTGGTGTGGATCACGCCGAAAGGCGCGCAAGGCAACCGCGCAGCCGGTGTAGGTGTGCAGTTCAATGATGGCGACAACACCGCGCGCAACAAGATCGAAACCTACCTGGCCGGTGCACTGACTTCGGATCGCCCGACGCACACCATGTAAGTGGTTTTTCCTCCGTATCACGGTGCCCGCCCTGTGGCACCGCTTCTCAAGTGATTGTTCCCCATGCTGGTTGATTCCCACTGTCACCTTGACCGCCTCGATCTGGCTGCCCATGGCGGTTCTCTCGATGCGGCGCTGGATGCTGCGCGCGCGCGCGGCGTTGGTCATTTTCTCTGCATCGGCGTCAGCGCCGATAATGCCGCAGCGGTCAAAGGCCTGGCTGAGCGTTATGCCGATGTCGATTGCTCGGTCGGTGTGCATCCGCTGGACCTTGAGCCGCGCGCAGCGCCGGCGCTGGACTGGCTGCTCGCTGAGCTGAATCACCCGCGGGTGGTGGCCATCGGTGAAACCGGCCTGGATTACCACTACGAGCCAGAGTCTGCGGCGCTGCAGCAGGCATCCTTCCGTTTGCACCTGGATGCCGCGCGGATTACCGGCAAACCGGTGATCGTGCACACCCGCGAGGCGCGTGCCGACACCCTGGCACTGCTGCGTGAAGCAGCGCTGCCGCAAGCCGGTGTGCTGCACTGTTTTACCGAAGATTGGGAAATGGCCAAGGCGGCGCTGGATATCGGCTTCTATATCTCGCTGTCCGGAATCGTCACGTTTCGCAACGCCGAAGCGCTGCGCGAAGTGGCGCGCCAGATGCCCGCTGATCGCTTGCTGGTGGAAACCGATTCGCCTTACCTGGCGCCGATCCCGCACCGCGGCAAGCCAAATTTGCCGGAGTACGTGCGCGATGTGGCCGAGTACCTGGCGGTGTTGCGCGGCGTGAGCTTTGAGCAATTGGCGGAGCAGACCACGGCCAACTTCAAACGCTTATTTCCGTTGGCTCGGCTGGCTTGATCGCGCTTTCCTGAAAAGTCGAAGACAAAAAAAACCCGGGCTCTGGGGGATGAGACCGGGTTAAGACCATTAGGAGTAAATCAAGGTACGCGGTCCACGGTACCCTGCCTGGCGGGGCGCTTGGGGGATACGCCGCACACCAGTACTGCTCAGTATTGGTGAAGATTGCCGAACGTCCAGGCCATTTGCCGGCATTCTTAAACGGATTTGGAATACAGAGCGCGTTGCTGAGTTCTCAAGCAGTCGCCAGCTGTTGCAGCAGTGCCAATGTCTCTTCAATCACCCTGGGTGCGGTATAGAAATGCGGCGACAGGCGGATGCCCGCACCGCGCTGTGCGCAGATCACCTGGTGCTGTTTCAGTTGGCCGAACAAGACTGTGTTGTCCCAGCCATCCAGGCTGAAAGTCAGAATTCCGGCGCGCTGCTGACGTTCCACGGCGCTATGCAGGTGTGCGTTTGGGATGCTGTTCAAGCCATCGAGCAGCCACTGCATGCGCTCCTGCAGGGCGCTTTCGACCGCACTTATGCCCACTTCTTCAAGCAGTGACAGGCTGGCATCCAAGGCCATGGCGCCGAGCATGTTCGGGCTGCCGCATTCAAAACGCCGGGCGCTGCTGGCAGGCTCCCAAGTGGTGCGCTGGTAGTCGCCGGCATGTTCGAGCATATGCCAGCCGTATTCATGCAACTTGAGCTGCGCCCGCAGATCGCTGCGGCAGTAGAACACCCCTAGCCCTTCCGGGCCGAGCAACCATTTGTGCCCATCGGCCATGGCAAAGGCGCACTGGCTGGCCTGCACATCGAAGGGCAGGGCACCGAGCTGCTGGATCGCATCGATGCACAGCAGCACGCCGCGCGCCTGGCAGCCCTGGCCTAGGCGCGGCAGATCCAAACGCAGGCCGCTGGCGTACTGCACGGCGCTGATCGCCATCAGCCGGGTACGCGGCCCGCAGGCGGCGAGCAGGGCGGCTTCGGCATCGCCCTGATGCAGATTGACCTGCACCACCTCGACGCCCTGGGGCGCGAGTGCTTCCCAGACAATTCGGTTGGACGGGAACTCTTCATCGCTGATAACCACCTGATCGCCTGGCCGCCAATCCAGGCCGAAGGCGACGAAGGACAACGCCTCGGAGGTGTTTTTCACCAGTGCAATATCGCTGTGGGAGGGCGCGTTAAGTAGACGCTGCAGGCGATCGCGCAGGCGCCGCTCGACTTGCAACCAGTTGGCGTAGTCCCGGGCACCGGTTTGCGCGTTCTCGATAGCAAAGCGGCTAACCGCATCGACGGCCCGTTGTGGCCAGGGAGAAACGGCGGCGTGGTTCAGATAACGCAAGCCGGGAAGTTGCGGAAACTCGTCATGAACTGCGTACATGGTCGGATGATCCGTGCAATTTGCCGTTAGTTAGGCATAATACGCGCCTTCGTTTTTTTGACCCCGTAGTCCTTTTATGCATAAAGAACCCCGCAAGGTCCGTGAGTTTCGCCGCCGCGAACAGGAAATTCTCGACACAGCACTGAAACTCTTCCTCGACCAGGGCGAAGACAGCGTGACTGTGGAGATGATTGCCGACACGGTTGGTATCGGTAAAGGCACCATCTACAAGCATTTCAAATCCAAGGCGGAGATCTACCTGCGCCTGATGCTCGACTACGAGCGCGACCTCAACGAGTTGCTGCACTCGGCGGATGTCGACCGCGACAAGGAAGCCCTGTCGCGCGCCTACTTTGAGTTTCGCATGCGCGACCCACAGCGCTATCGCCTGTTCGACCGCCTCGAAGAGAAAGTGGTCAAGGGCAACCAGGTGCCGGAGATGGTCGAGCAGCTGCACAAGATTCGCGCCTCCAACTTCGAGCGCCTGACCCAGCTGATCAAAGGCCGTATCGCTGAAGGCAAGTTGGAAGACGTACCGCCGTATTTCCACTACTGCGCCGCCTGGGCGCTGGTGCACGGTGCTGTGGCGCTGTATCACTCGCCGTTCTGGAGCAATGTGCTGGAAGATCAGGAAGGCTTCTTCCAATTCCTTATGGACATCGGCGTGCGCATGGGCAACAAGCGCAAGCGCGAGGGTGACACTCCGGCTAGCTGAGGTATTCAGCGCGTGGATAAGCAATCTGCTGCGCTGACGGCGCCCTATACTCGGCGCCTACCTCTGTTGGAGACGCGCATGATCGTTGACCGCCAGGGCCGGCGCTTTCGCAATCTGCGCGTCAGCCTGACCGCCGCCTGCAACTACGCCTGCACCTACTGCGTGCCGGACGGTAAACGACTGGTAGCTGCGCAGGATGAGTTATCCGCCGAGGCCATGTTGCGTGGCGTGGCCTACCTGATCGAAGCGGCTGGCATTGAGCGCTTGCGTATCACCGGTGGCGAGCCGCTGGTCAGCCCCAAGCTGGAGCACTTTCTGCGTGGCGTCAGCCAGCTTGGTTTGACCGATATCAGCCTGACCAGCAACGGTCAGTTGCTGGCGCGCAAGCTGCCGTTGCTGCTGGAGTGCGGCATCCGCCGCTTGAATATTTCCCTGGATACTCTCGACGCGGCGGCATTTCGCAGCATCGCCCGTGGTGGCGATCTGGCGACCGTGCTCGATGGTCTGCAGCAGGCGCGGGCGGCCGGGGTACAGATCAAGGTCAATATGGTGCCGCTGCGCGGACAGAACCTCGATCAGGTGCTGCCGCTGCTTGACTACTGCCTGGTCAATGGCTTCGAGCTGCGCTTTATCGAACTGATGCGCATGGGGCATCTGGCCCGTGACGGCAACGGGTTTCAGCGTCAGTTTATCGGCATGCCCGAACTGCTGGAGCTGATCGGCAGCCGCTACGACTATGTTCAGGCCCACGCTGCGCTGGATGCCACTGCGCTGCGTTACGCCATTCCTGGCGTCGGCCATTTCGGTGTGATTGCTAATGAAAGCGTACCGTTCTGCCGTACCTGTTCGCGCCTGAGGCTGTCTTCGACTGGCTGGCTGCATGGTTGTCTGTCATCGAGCAATCGTCACTATGTCGGCGATCTGCTCGACAAGCCGCGCCACCAGGCCTTGCCTGCGTTGCAGGGGCTGCTGATGAAAGCGCTGGGCGACAAGCAGGATGTGGCGTTCTCCGGCGGTGCAACCGTGATGAAGATTATTGGCGGCTGAGATCGCCCCTGTACCGAGTGAAGAGCATGCAAGATTTCCCCATCAGCTATATCGAACCGGTGTTCCGGCCGCCCAGTGAAGCCCATTCGCTGATTCTGCCGGTGACCAATGGTTGCTCCTGGAACAAGTGCACGTTCTGCGAAATGTACACTCAGGAACAGAAGAAATTCCGCGCCCGTGATGAAGCGCAGGTGCTCGAAGAGATTCGCCTGACCGGCGAGCGGATGATCGTGCAGCGGGTGTTTCTCGCCGATGGTGATGCTCTGGTGCTGCCGACGCGGCGTCTGCTGACCATTCTGCAGGCGATCCGTGAGCACATGCCGGAGGTTGAGCGGGTTTCGAGTTATTGCCTGCCGCGCAATCTGCGTAAGAAATCGGTGGATGAACTCAAGGAGCTGGCAGACGCCGGCCTGCGTATGGCTTATGTAGGCTGTGAATCCGGTGATGATGAGGTGCTGGCGCGGGTCAACAAGGGTGAAACCTACGAGTCCAGCCTCAGCGCACTGGACAAGCTTGGTCAGGCGGGTATCACCCGTTCGGTGATGATCCTCAACGGCCTGGGTGGCACAGTGTTGAGCGAGCAGCATGCGGACAACTCGGCGCGCCTGATGAATGAGTCGCAGCCGGAATTTCTCTCAACCCTGGTGGTGAGTTTTCCTATGGGGGAGGCGCGGTTTCGTCAGGGTTTTGCCGACTTTCAACCGCTCAACCAGCAGCAGCTGTTTGTCGAGGTGGAGCGTCTGCTAGGTGGCCTTGAGCTGCGCGATACGGTGTTTCGCAGTGATCATGCCTCCAACTATCTGGTGCTCAAGGGCAACCTGGGCGCGGACAAGGCGCGCTTGTTGGCTCAGGTGCGACAGGCGATCGAGCAACCGCAACAGGCACGCTTACGCCAGGAATGGCAGCGCGGCCTTTGATTGGCAACGGGTGGCGTGAAATCTGCATCTAGGCGCTATCCGCCGGTTTTCTGTCACCGGCAGCGGGAGAGGCATGATGCGTAGTCTGTTGCTGATAATGAGTGTGTTGCTGCTGGGCGGCTGCATGAAGGCCAGTGATCTGGCGGATGAGGCGATTTATCAATTGCGCGATGTCGGCGTGCTTGACCATAGCCAGACGCGTCGCGCCAGCCCGTGGCGCTTGCAGGCCGATTCCTTCATCTATATCGCCCAGGGGCATTTCGTGCCGCCGGGTGGTGCCTATCCACGGCCCAATGTGGTGGCTGAGGAAGCCTACAAGGGCTTTATCGAGTATTTCCCCATGGTGCGCCGCGCCAAGGCGCCGCTAGGCCTGGAAGAGTCGTTGGCGCAGGCGCGTGAGGCGGGTGCGCATTACCTGCTGTACAGCCGCTTCGCCTATGCCGATGACCGTATCGGTACGGTGGAAGAGTGGGAAGATCAGGAGGCGCTGGATCGGCTGGGTACTGATCGTGGGGTCATTCAATTGATGCTGATCGAAACCAATACCCGCTATTTGGTCGATACCGCGCGCATTCGTAGCCGCGGAGGCTTCCTGACGCTTTATGATGCCAAGCCGGAGGACCTGATCGGTCCGGCGCTGCAGGATTATGCGCGGCGTTTGTTGGGCTTGGGGCATTGAGTGATGACTGATACAGGTAAGGCCGGCGACCTGCTGGCGCAGATACCCAAAGGCGAGGGCAAGGGTTTGCCACCGGTGCACCTGTGGCACCCGGAGTTCTGTGGCGATATCGATATGCGCATCGCCCGCGATGGCACCTGGTATTACATGGGGACGCCGATTGGCCGCAAGCCAATGGTCAAGCTGTTCTCTACCATCATTCGGCGTGACGGCGATAAATACGTGCTGGTGACGCCGGTGGAGATGGTGGGCATTCAGGTGGATGACGCGCCCTTTGTCGCGGTCAGTCTGCAGGTGGAAGGCGAGGGTGAGGCGCAGGTGCTGCGTTTTGTCACCAATGTCGAGGATGAGGTGGTCGCCGGCAGCGAACATCCGCTGCGGGTCGAACTCGATGCTCTGACTGAAGAGCCCGCGCCCTATGTGCATGTGCGCAGTAATCTTGAGGCGTTGATCCACCGCAATGTGTTTTATCAGCTGGTCGAGCTGGCGGTTACGCGCGAGATCGATGGCAAGAGCTGGCTGGGCGTTTGGAGCGGCGGGGCGTTTTTCCCTATTGGGCCTGAGCCTGTGTAGAGAGTGGTTTGCAGATAAAGAAAAAGGCTCCCGAGGGAGCCTTTTTCTTTGCGGCTTAGAGCTTTTTTACGATCTCGCGAGCTAGAGCTATGCAAGGCGAAAACAGGTGAGGAAGCGGAGTGTACTTTTGTACATGAGCATTCCGAACCTGTTTTCAACGCAGCAGAGCCGACGCGCAGCAGATCGTAGGCAGGTTTACATATTGGGGTAGTTAGGCCCGCCAGTACCTTCAGGGGCCACCCAGGTAATGTTCTGGGCCGGGTCCTTGATGTCACAGGTTTTGCAGTGCACGCAGTTCTGTGCGTTGATCTGGAACTTCTGCTCGCCGTCTTCCTTGGTCACCACCTCGTATACGCCGGCCGGGCAGTAGCGTTGCGCCGGTTCGTCGTACATAGGAAGGTTCTTGCTCAGCGGAATGCTCGGGTCGGTGAGCTTCAGGTGGCAGGGTTGTTCCTCTTCATGGTTGGTGTTGGAGAGGAATACCGAGCTGAGCTTGTCGAAGCTGAGTTTGCCATCGGGTTTCGGGTAGCTGATCTTCTGCGCCTCTGCAGCCGGCTTCAGGCAGGCGTAGTCCGGCTTGGTGTCATGCAGGGTGAAGGGCAGCTTGCCGCCGAAGATGTTCTGATCCAGCCAGTTGAAGCCGGCACCCATCAGTGGGCCAAACTTGTGCATCGCCGGAGCGAAGTTGCGAGTGGCAAAAAGTTCTTCGTACAACCAACTGGCCTTGAATGCGTCAACGTAACCAGTCAGCTGGTCGCCACCCTCCTTGCCGGCAAACAGTGCATCGGCAACGGCTTCGGCCGCGAGCATGCCGGACTTCATGGCGGTATGGCTGCCCTTGATCTTGGCTACGTTCATGGTGCCAAGGTCGCAACCGATCAGTGCGCCGCCGTTGAAGACCATTTTCGGCAGTGAATTGATGCCGCCTTTTGCCAGTGCGCGAGCGCCGTAAGCGACACGTTTGCCACCTTCCAGGTACTGGGCGATCACCGGGTGATGTTTGTAGCGCTGGAACTCATCGAACGGCGACAGGTGCGGGTTGCTGTACGACAGGTCAACGATCAGGCCAACGACTACCTGGTTGTTTTCCAGGTGATAGAGAAACGAGCCGCCAGTGTTTTCATTTTTGACCACGTCCAGCGGCCAGCCAGCGGTGTGCACAACTAGGCCTTGTTCGTGCTTGGCTGGATCGATGTCCCAGATTTCCTTGATACCGATGCCGTAGTGCTGAGCATCGGCTTCGGAGTCGAGGTTGAATTTCTTGATCAGCTGCTTGCCGATATGGCCACGGCAGCCTTCGGCGAACAGGGTGTACTTGGCGCGCAGTTCCATGCCTGGGGTGTAGTAACCCTCTTTCGGATGGCCTTCACGGTCGACGCCCAGATCACCGGTGAGAATGCCGTAGACCGCGCCTTCTTCGTTGATCAGCGCTTCCTGAGCAGCGAAGCCTGGGTAGATTTCTACGCCGAGGTTTTCCGCCTGCTGCGCCAGCCAGCGGCACAGGTTGCCCAGGGAAATGATGTAGTTGCCATGGTTGTGCATGGTCTTGGGCACGAAGAGGTCCGGAACCTTGGTGGCCTTCTCGGCGTTGGTCAGAACATAGATGTCATCGCGCTTGACCGGCGTGTTCAGCGGGGCGCCGAGCTCTTTCCAGTCAGGGAACAGTTCATTCAATGCGCGCGGCTCGAACACCGCACCGGAAAGAATGTGTGCGCCGACTTCGGAGCCTTTTTCGACCACGCAGACGCTGATCTCTTTACCCGCTTCGGCGGCTTTCTGCTTCAGTCGGCAGGCGGCGGACAGGCCGGAAGGCCCAGCGCCAACGATGACGACGTCGAATTCCATAAATTCGCGTTCCACAGGCTATCTCCTACTCAAGGCTCTCTAATTTTATTTGGCGATCAAGCTCGTTCCATGAGCGATGCTGGCGCATTATATCCAGACCCTTCGAACGGGCCAATACAAACGTTTGTTTGAATTTTCTGTAGGGCTGTTAGAATCTTACTACATCGCTGACGATTGGCCGGTTCGTTGTATTGACCAGTCTAGGTCGTGCGGTCAAGATACGGGCGGTTTTGTGTCTGCCGTTATTGGTCGACTCCCGGTTCCGGCCGGTCTGCAGTTCCCGCCATGTTCGCTTCTGGCGACATTCTTATTCACCGGAGAGTAACGAGGAATCCATGAAGGTTCTTGTAGCTGTCAAACGAGTGGTCGACTACAACGTCAAGGTTCGCGTCAAAGCGGACAACAGCGGCGTTGATCTTGCCAACGTCAAGATGTCGATGAACCCTTTCTGCGAAATCGCCGTGGAAGAAGCTGTACGCCTGAAAGAGAAAGGCGTGGCGAGCGAGATCGTTGTCGTAACCATCGGCCCAGCCACTGCTCAAGAGCAGCTGCGCACCGCGTTGGCCCTGGGTGCTGACCGTGCCATCCTGGTTGAATCGGCCGATGAGCTGAACTCGCTGGCTGTGGCCAAACTGCTCAAGGCAGTGGTCGACAAAGAGCAGCCTCAGCTGGTGATCATGGGCAAACAAGCCATCGACAGCGACAACAACCAGACTGGCCAGATGCTGGGCGCGCTGACTGGTTTCGGCCAGGGCACCTTCGCTTCCAAAGTGGAAGTGGCGGGCGACAAGGTCAACGTAACCCGTGAAATCGACGGCGGCCTGCAGACTGTTGCACTGAACCTGCCGGCTATCGTGACCACCGACCTGCGTCTCAACGAGCCGCGCTACGCGTCGCTGCCGAACATCATGAAAGCCAAGAAGAAGCCGCTGGAAACCGTTACCCCGGCTGATCTGGGCGTTTCCACCGCTTCCACCGTCAAGACTCTGAAAGTTGAAGCGCCTGCGACCCGCAGTGCTGGCATCAAGGTCAAGTCCGTGGCTGAACTGGTCGAGAAACTGAAGAACGAGGCGAAGGTAATCTAAATGACTATCCTGGTTATCGCTGAACACACCAACGCTGCCCTGGCTGCAGCCACGCTGAACACTGTTGCTGCTGCTGCGAAAATCGGTGGTGACATCCACGTTCTGGTTGCCGGTGCCAATGCCGGTGCCGCTGCCGAAGCTGCTGGCAAAATTGCTGGCGTGGCCAAGGTACTGGTTGCTGACAACGCTGCTTTCGCTCATCAGCTGCCAGAAAACGTTGCACCACTGGTTGCCGAGCTGGGCAAGGGCTACAGCCACATCCTGGCTGCTGCTACCAGCAACGGTAAGAACATTCTGCCGCGCGTTGCTGCTGCGCTGGACGTTGATCAGATCTCGGAAATCATCGCCGTTGAAAGCGCTGATACCTTCAAGCGTCCGATCTACGCAGGTAACGCCATTGCTACCGTGCAGTCTTCCGCTGCCATCAAGGTCATCACTGTACGTGCCACCGGTTTCGACCCGGTTGCAGCCGAAGGCGGCAGCGCTGCCGTTGAAGCTGTGGCTGTTGGCGGTGACGCTGGCAAATCGGCTTTCGTTGGCGAAGAGCTGGCCAAGTCCGATCGTCCGGAGCTGACCGCTGCCAAGATCGTCGTTTCTGGCGGCCGTGGCATGCAGAACGGTGACAACTTCAAGCACCTGTACGCCCTGGCCGACAAGCTGGGCGCTGCTGTTGGCGCTTCGCGTGCTGCAGTCGACGCAGGCTTCGTACCGAACGACATGCAGGTCGGTCAGACCGGCAAGATCGTGGCACCGCAGCTTTACATCGCCGTCGGTATCTCCGGCGCGATCCAGCACCTGGCCGGTATGAAAGACTCCAAAGTGATCGTTGCGATCAACAAGGACGAAGAAGCGCCGATCTTCCAGGTGGCTGATTACGGCCTGGTCGCTGACCTGTTCGAAGCTGTACCTGAGCTGGAGAAACTGGTTTAAGCCAGTCTTAACTGCGCAGAAAAAACCCGCTCATTGAGCGGGTTTTTTTATGCCCCAGGTTTTTGGGCCTGGAGAAAGGCACGGTAATGGTCGGCGGTTTGCTGGGGACGTTCAATCATCGGCGCATGGCCGGTATCCGCCATGATAACCACGCTGGGTTTGCGCAGCAGCGGGCGCATAACGTCAATGCTGGATACATCGAGAACCCGGTCCTGCGCGCCCCAGATGATCAGCGTGGGTGCCTGGATCCTGGGCAGTTCAGGCTCCAGCGGGATATAGCGTTCGACCAGATGGCGAAACACCAGGTCATAGTGCGCACTGTTTGCGCTGGCCTGCTCGGCGAGATAGCCCTTGAGCGATTCTGGCAGATAGGGCGGTTCTACGAAGACGAATGCCAGCAGGCGCTGAAAATCTTCACCGCTTCTCACCACCAGCGGGTTGGCCTCGCTGCGTTGCAGACGTTGCAGCAGTTCGCTGGGGTGTGGGGTGGTGATACCGGCGTTATCGAGCAGCGCCAGGGACAACACCTTGTCGGGGTAGCGTGCGGCATAGAGCGCGCTGATATGCCCGCCCATAGAGTTGCCGATCAGGTGCAGCTGCTCAATTCCCAATGCATCAATCACACTGGCCAGACGTTCGGTCTGGGTGCCCACATCGTAGCTGCCTGCCGGTTTGTCGCTGGCGCCGAAACCCGGAAGATCGATGGCTATAACCCGATAATCGTGACTGAGATGCCGGGCAAAACGCAGCCAGTTATCTTTGTTGGCGGCAAAGCCGTGCACCATCAGAATGGTTTGTGCGCTGCTCGGGCCGCCTTCGTAGTAATGAATGTTAAGATCGCCCACGCTGATCTGCTTGAGGCTGAACCCGGCACGCTGCCGTTCGATCAGTTGCAGGCTTGCCAGTTGTGCGGCAGGCGACAGGTAGAGCAGGGCTGCGCTACCGATAAGCGCGAAGATCAGGCCTGCGATCAGTTTTTTCATGATGGGTCTTTATCGCGAATTAATATGAATGCGTATTAAGCTAGCATGAAGACGATGTGTTCCGATCTGCCCTGTGCAGACGCCCATCCAAGGTTAAGTCGAGAAGTCGCCAATGCTTGAGCGTGGTCTCTATAAATCGGTTCTGCTGCTGTTCAGCCTGTTGCTGATGCCGTTGGTTGCAGGGGCTGCTGGTAAATGTGAGCGTCTGGTGGCCACCGGTAACCCGGAGTACCCGCCTTATCTGTGGCGCGATCCGCAGAACCCACAGCAACTGATCGGCGCTAATGCTGACCTGCTAAAGCACCTAGCCAAGGAACTGGGCGTGGTGGTTGATATCATCTACACCGGGCCCTGGTCTCGGGCGCAGGATGAAGTGCGTACCGGTCGTGTCGATCTGATTGCCGGGGCATTTCTTACCTTGCCGCGTCTGGAAGTGATGGATTATGTACATCCGGCGTTCTACTTCACGCCCAATGTGGTGTGGGTGCACCGTGGAGCCGAGTTCCCGTATGCAGGCTGGGATGATTTGCGCGGACGCACGGGCGATACCCTGCTCAACAACAGTTTTGGTCAGCAGTTCGATGCCTTTGCCAAGGAAAGCCTGACGCTGGAAGGTGTTTCCAGTCTGACTCAGGCCTTCCAGAAACTTCTGCTGGGGCGTACCGACTATGTGTTGTACGAGCGTTATCCCGGTCAAGCGCTGGCCGATAGTCTGGGTATGCAGGATGACCTGCTGGTACTCGATCCGCCAATTTCCAGCGAGGGCCTGTACCTGACCTTGTCGCACAATTCGTCCTGCAACGATCCCTGGCTGCGCGGCATGTTGGCGAAGAAAATGACCGAGGCTGTTGCCAGTGGTCTGCCCGAGACCTTGCTGCAAGACAATCTGCAGCGCTGGAAAGAACAACAGCTTGAAGCTCAACAGTAGAGAATTTCTGTGATTTATCGACGTATCTGTGCGGCCTTGCTGCCGCTCGTACTGAGCGCCTGCGCAACCGATCCCGCACCGCATGAACAACTGCGCCTGACCGAACAAGCACTCAGCCAGGCCAAAGCGCTGGGCTTGTCCGCTGAGCAGTCGGCGTCGCTGCGTCAGGCCGAGGAAAAGCTTGCCCTGGCACAAGCTGCCATGCAGGGCGAAGATTTCAAGCAGGCGCGGCTGTATGCCGAGCAGGCTGAACTGGATGCGCGCCTGGCCGAAGCCGAGCACCTGACCGAGAAGAGTCAGCAGCAACTGGCGGAGTTGACGAACGCCATCAACCGTTTGCGCAAGCAACTGGGAGGTTTGCAATGAAGCACTCCCAGGTAATGCTGCTTGTTACTCTGAGCAGCCTGTTGCTGAGCGGCTGCGCGACCTCGCACAACTCTAGTGAAAAGGCCTTGGAAGGTGCTCACAGTGCCTTCCAGAAGGTCAAGGAAGATCCTGATGTATTGCGCAGTGCGCCGAAAGAACTGATCCGCGCGGGTGAGGCGTTGGCCCGGGCTGATCGGCTGTCGAGCTACTGGGGCAGCAGCGAGGATGTGGCGCATTACGCCTATCTCAGCCAACAGCACAGCGCGATTGCCGGGCAGATGAGTGCACTCAATCTGAACCAGGAGCGTGCGGTCAAACTGGAGCTGGAGCGGCAACGCCTGCAGTTGGCTTTGCGTGAAGCCAAACTGCTCAGCGTGCAGGAACAGAGCAACTGGCTTGAAGAACAGATGGTCAGCCTGGCCACCACGCAGAGTGAACGCGGCCTGGTGATGACCCTGGGCGATGTGTTGTTCGATGCCGGCCACAGTGACCTGAAGGCTTCGGCCAACCGCACCGTGCTCAAACTGGTGCAGTTTCTCCAGCTCAACCCACGGCGCATTGTACGGATCGAGGGTTACACCGACAGTCGCGGCGATGCTCAGGAAAACCTCGAACTGTCCCGCGCTCGCGCTCAGGCCGTGGCCGACGTACTGGTTGACCTGGGCATTGATGCCAAGCGCATCGAAGTTCAGGGGCATGGCGAGGCGTTCCCGGTGACCGAGAATGCTTCGGCCAAAGGCCGGGCGCAGAATCGCCGGGTAGAGATCGTCTTCTCAGACGAGCAGGGTCGTCTCGGCTCATCCCGCTAAGCCTGATGCCGCTCAGAAGCCCCGGTTTACCGGGGCTTTTTCGTTGCAGCTGCCAGCCGCACATGCAGACCATCAGTCAGAGCAATGCTTGATTGCACCGTTACAGTCCTGGCGAGTGCCCACTGTATCGCCCACAATTCAGTGAGCTGTACCGGTGCAATTATAAAAAGCCGGTTTACTGTTACGGTTCAGTCAAGCAGGAACGCGGTCATGACCAATCTGTTGCTTTATCAGCGCATCGCCCAGCAACTGGCGGAAGATATCCGTCGCGGCGTTTACCAGCCCGGTGAGCGGGTGCCTTCGGTGCGCAAGATGAGTGCGCAGCTCAGCGTCAGCCACGCCACGGTGTTGCAGGCCTATGCCAACCTGGAAGACCAGGGCCTGATTCGTGCCCGCCCGCAGTCCGGTTTTTATGTGCACCAGACGCCGGCCCTGACCGCACCCACTCCCGATATCGCCCGCGTAGAACGCCCTGGTCTGGTCACGCGCAGCAGTATCATCAATCAGGTGCTCACCGAATCGCGCCGCGAGGGGGTGTTTCCGCTTGGCGCGGCAGTACCGCATGTCGATTACCTGCCGGTACGTGCGTTGCACCAGCAGTTGGCCAAGGTCACCCGTTTTCACAGTGCGCGGGCCTTCAGCTATATGTTCAGCCCCGGTTTTGAGCCGTTGCGCCGTCAGGTGGCGATCCGCATGCGCGATGCTGGCGTGGTGGTCGACCCAACTGAGGTGGTGATTACCCACGGTTGTGTGGATGCCCTGCAGATGAGCCTGCGCGTGCTGACCAAACCGGGTGATCTGATCGCGGCCGAGTCGCCGACCTATTACGGTTTGCTGCAACTGGCGGATCTGCTCGGCCTGAAGGTCATCGAAATTCCCAGCGACCCGACCACCGGCATCAGCCTGGAAGCGCTGCAATTGGCGGCCAACCAGTGGCCCATCAAGGCGCTGGTGCTGACCGCGCGGCTGAGCAATCCGCTGGGCGGCACCATTCCGGAGGAGCGCCAGCGTCAGTTGCTGCGCCTGGCCGGTGATTACGATATCCAGATCATCGAAGACGATATCTACGGTGAACTGATGTTTGAGCAGGGCCCGACCAAGGCGCTCAAATCCCATGATCGCGAAGGGCGGGTGATCTACTGTTCGAGCTTTTCCAAGACTCTGTCGCCGGGGGTGCGCATCGGCTGGATTGTTGCCGGCAAGTACCAGGATGAAATTCAGCGCCTGCAAACCTTCAGCACTCACTCGGCCTGCAGCGTGACGCAGATGGCGGTAGCGGCCTATCTGGAGAACGGCGGTTATGACCGCCACCTGCGTTTTATCCGCCAGGAATACCGCAAGAACCTCAGCGCGTTTCAGCTGGCTGTGCAGCAGTACTTCCCCGAAGGCACGCAGATGAGCCGGCCCAAGGGTGGTTTTATTCTCTGGGTCAGCCTGCCGGCGCGGGTCAATACCAAGGACCTGCACGTGCGCGCGCTGCAGCAGGGCATCAGCATCGCGCCGGGGTTGATCTTCAGTAATACCGAGCAGTTCAACCACTGTATCCGCCTGAACTGCGGCATCCCGTGGAACCGCGAAGCCGAGCGTGCCTTGATGACCTTGGGCATGCTGGCCGGGCAGTTGTGTCAGGAGGGGATGGCTACTTCCTGAGTGTTGCGCCACGCGCCTGCGCTACGCTTGTTAGCGCCAACAAGGAATTGAGGCGGAAAAATTGGTGCGGATAATTGCAGCGTTGCTTTGCCTGCTGCTGGGTAGTCCGGGGGCACGTGGAAGTGACTTTTCTGTGGGGGTTGAGGCGATCGACTTCTACCCGATCTACGACGGCACATCGGCTCACTACCGTGGCTACGGGCGGGATGTATTGGATCATTTCGCCAGTAAATATGGTTACCGCTTCCACTATGTTCACTTGCCGGTGAAGCGCCTGTACCGCAACTTTCTCACTACCAACGAACTGGATTTCAAGTTCCCCGATAATCCGCTGTGGCAGCGTGAAATGCGTAAGGATAAAGCGCTTACCTACAGCGATAGCGTCTACCAGGCTGTTGAGGGATTGTTCGTACTACCGGCGAACCGTGACAAATCGCTTGCGCAGCTGGCGACGATTGCCACCGTAAGGGGGTTCGATGCCTGGCCTTACAAGGCCGATATCGCCAACGGTGTTATCGACCTGCAATTCGCCAACACCCAGGACAGCCTGCTGGCACTGGCTCGGCAGGGGCGGGTGGGGGGCATATTCTACGAAGCCAGTGCGCTCAACTGGCATCAGTACACGCACGATACCCCGGCGGATGACAGGCTTGTGTTGAACGAGCGTTTACCGCATTACCGGCCGCAGTTTTTTCTGTCCACGCGTACGCAGCCGCAGATCATTGCCCAGTTCAACCAGTTTTTGCAGGATGAAGCGGATCTGTTGCAACGGCTAAAGGTCAAGTACGGGCTGCCGGATGTAGAGGCGCCCTAATACCGAGAGCCACCTTTCCCAATATGCTTGCTCTGCGCTCTACAGCTGATGGGGCATTTTTACGAACGCTTAACCCGGCTGCCGACTCCTCTACGTCTACCTGAGCGAATGGTTTATTCGCTCGCTCAGGAGATGCCCCCATGCCCGCTTACCCCGTATTGCTTACCCGTCCTTTACTTGCCGGTTTTGCCGCTGGTGTATTGATTAGCCTCGGCGCGTGCAGCGCCGCCAACCCTGACGCGCCGGCCACCGAAGCGGGTAGTCCGCAGCTCAGCGATCAGTCTCATCAGCGTGAACGTGCCGAGTTGCATGAGCAGCTGGCCGCTCCGGCTGAGCTACAACGCAAAAGCCAGGTGGCGGGCAGGGCGATGTTGCCCAGCGTGGCCTATGCGCCGATGCCGATGTCTGTGCAGGCCGATGCCTTGCCGCAGGGCTACCGTGACCAGAACCGCGAGCAGTATCAGAAACTGGCAGGCAACCCCGTGCATGCAGTCGCCGAGACGCCGGTATCGACCTTCAGCATTGATGTGGATACCGGCAGCTATGCCAATGTGCGACGTTTCCTCAATGGCGGGCAGTTGCCGCCGCAGGATGCGGTGCGCCTGGAGGAGCTGGTCAACTACTTCCCCTACGCCTACCCACTGCCGAATGGCGATGTGCCGTTCGGCGTGCACACCGAACTGGCGGCCACACCGTGGAACCCGCAAAGCCGTCTGCTGCGTATCGCCATCAAGGCTTCGGACATGCAGGTAGAACAGCTGCCGCCGGCCAATCTGGTGTTTCTGCTGGATGTCTCCGGCTCGATGGACCGCCGTGAAGGTCTGCCCATGGTGCAAAGTACCCTGAAGCTGCTGGTTGAGCAGCTGCGTGCCCAGGACAAGGTGTCACTGGTGGTGTACGCCGGCTCCTCCAGCGTGGTGTTGGAGCCGACTGCCGGTAGTGATAAAGCCAAGATTCGCGCGGCTATTGATCAGCTGACGGCGGGCGGTTCAACGGCGGGCGAGTCGGGCATTCAACTGGCCTATCAGCAGGCGCAGCAGGGCTTTATCGACGGTGGCATCAACCGCATCCTGCTGGCCACCGATGGCGACTTCAACGTCGGCATCAGCGACTTCGAAACCCTCAAGCAACTGGCGGCGGATAAACGCAAGACTGGCGTATCCCTGACCACCCTGGGCTTTGGCACCGACAACTACAACGAGCAGTTGATGGAGCAGCTGGCCGATGCCGGCGACGGCAACTACGCCTATATCGACAACCTGCGCGAGGCACGCAAGGTGCTGGTCGATCAGCTCAGCTCGACCCTCGCGACGGTGGCCAGCGATGTAAAGATTCAGGTCGAGTTCAACCCGGCCGAGGTCAGCGAATATCGGCTGTTGGGTTATGAAAATCGCGCCCTGAAGCGTGAGGATTTCAGCAACGATAAGGTCGATGCCGGCGAAATCGGCGCAGGCCATACCGTGACTGCGCTGTATGAAGTGGTGCCGGTGGGCGGCAAGGGCTGGCTGGAGCCGCTGCGCTATCAGGGTGCGCCGAAAACCAAAGGCAAGGCGGGCGAACTGGCCTGGCTGCGCATTCGCTACAAGGCGCCAGGGCAGAACGTCAGCAAGCTGCTGGAGCAACCGATTCAGGCTGCCGATGTGCCTGCCATCAGCCAGGCTAGCGAAGACCTGCGCTTTGCTGCTGCCGTCGCTGCCTTCGCCCAGCAGCTTAAAGGCGATACCTACACCGGGCGTTTCAGTCTTGCCGACAGCGCCGAGCTGGCGCGCAATGCCAAGGGCGATGACCGCTTCGGTCTGCGCGGCGAGTTTGTACAGCTGGTGGAACTGGCGCAGAGCCTGCAAACTGCGTCGAATCCTTCAACGACCGCACGAGTACAGCAGTGAATCGACCCCTCACGGATGACGACGCCGCCTTGTTGCGGCGTTACCGCCGCGGTGATGCGGCGGCTTTTGCCGAGTTGTATGAGCGTCACCGGCTCGGCTTGTTTCGCTTTCTATTGGGCTTGTGCGGCGACCATACCTTGGCCGAAGAGGTGTTTCAGGACACCTGGATGAGCCTGATCCGCAGCCAGAGCGAACAGCGCGAGGCGGTGCTGTTCAAGACCTGGCTGTACCAGATCGCGCGCAACCGGCTTATCGATACCTGGCGCAAGCATGGTCGGCACCAGGCGGGGCATGCTGAATATGATGAACAGCAGCATGCCCCGCACGACCCGCAGCCGGGGCCTGAGCAGCAGCTCAGCCTGAGCCGTGATCAGCAGCGTTTAGAGGCCGCCCTGGCAGATCTACCGGCGGAACAGCGCGAAGTATTCCTGCTGCGCGCCCATGGTGATCTGGAACTGGCCGAGATCGCCGAGCTGACCCAGATCCCTGCTGAAACAGTGAAAAGCCGTTTGCGCTATGCCCTGCAAAAGTTACGTCGGCTGCTGGCTGACCCGGCCGCCGAGGAGTTGTCCGTATGAACCACGATCAACAGAGGCTCGATGAGCAGGAACAGCAGATGCTTGCGCATTTCCGCCAGCACAGCGGAGGCGAGCCCAGTGCGCAGATGGATGCACAGATTCTCGCGGCGGCCACTGCCGCCGCGCGCAGCGCCGCCGTAGATGAGGCTAAACCTCGTCTGAGTGCGCGCTTGTATAGCTGGCTGTTTGGTGCGGGCGGCCGGCAACGCTGGTCGGTGGCATTAGCTGGAGTCGCCTGCCTGGGAATTGGCGTAAGCCTGACCTGGCGCACGTTCGAGCAGGCGCCGGATGCCTTTGATGCCGTGCCGAGCGGCGCGCCTATGGCGCCGGCTGCAGCGCGGATGGCGCCACAATCTGCGCCGATGCCCGCGCCGCTGGCAGAATCCGCGGCGATTAGTGATGAGGCAGAACGCTCACGGGCCGCACAGCCTGCACCGGTGATCCAGGGCTACAGCGCCGATGCCGCCAAGGCTGAGAAGAAGCTTTCGGCTGGTGCGTCCAATCAGCTGTTGCGTGAAGAGGTGGCGGCCGATGCGCTGCACGACGCTGTGCCTGCCGTGTCAGCCCCTGAAAAAGCGGCAGAAGCCGCAGGCAGTCAGGTCGAGCAGCTGCTGCACAGCGAGTTGCAGCGCTTGCTCAAGCTGCGCCGTGACGGCTGGACGGACGAGGCCGATGCCTTGTTGCTGCAACTGATGCGCGAGCACCCCGAGGTGGATATCGACGCGCAACTGCAACTTTTGCAGGCGCCCGACTGAGCCCTGCCACAGATCGCCCGGCGGCCAGTGCATGCGCTGTCGCCGGGAGCGTTGCCCGTATGCGGTTACCTGCTGTACAGATTGCAGGGTTGCCAGCGGCCTGGGCAGGGGCGAGCATAACGGCTTGTGACGCTGCCTTTGTATCTGCCATGACCATTATTCAACGTTGCGCACTGCTGCTGACCCTGTTGTCACTGGCAGCCTGCGAGCAACCCGCCAATCCACCTGCGCCAACTAAAGCACCGGCTGTGCAAACCCAGGCTGATACGTCCACGGGCGCCAAAACGCCACCTGAACCTGTCAGCCCAGCACCCCAGACAGAGCCGCCTGCTGTGCCCAAACCGGCGAAAAGCCCGCCGCCAGCCATGCCGGTTGCCGCACCCGTCAAAGCCAAGCCCACTGAGCCAGTGCCGGAGAAAAAGGTTCCGCTGGAGTTGAGCCTGCACCCTGATGTGTTCGATCCACTGCAACCGCTGGAGCCGCTCAACGACCTGTCGACGCCGTTGTTACCACCGCTGTTTGTCGAAAAAACTGAACCGGAAAGCCCCTTTCAGCTCAATGGCAAGTTGATCACCAACGAGCGTGGTGACGACTATTGGCAATCGGTTGAAGGTGCGCAGTTGCAGTTCGAGTTCAAGCAGTAGCCGGCGACGGCCAAGCGTCGCCGGGTATGGCTGATCAGAAGCGGTAGGCCTGCTGGCTGATGGCACTGAACAGGGCGTGATCCAGCGGCGTAAAGCATGATTCGCCCGGTAGACGCACCCACAGCGGTTCCTGCACCCGCGTCGGGTCGTAGGCGGCCTGCTTGAGATCGGCCTTCTTGTATTTGAAGGTGCCGGTGGTTTCCACCTCGCCCAATAGGCGGATAAACAGCGGCGCTGCGTACACCGGTAATTCGGCATCCAGGTGCGCGGCAAGGGCGGTGCTGTCCAGTTGCTGACCTTCGCTCAGGCGCAGCGCAGCCATGCCACAACGGCCATTGGTGCCGGGGATTTCCACGCCATACACCACCGCATCCTCAACGCCTGGGAAGGCACCGAGGACGTTCTCCACCTCGGTGGTGGAGACGTTTTCACCTTTCCAGCGGAAGGTATCGCCCAGGCGGTCGACGAATTGCGCGTGCTTGCAGCCGATGTCGCGCATCAGGTCGCCGGTGTTGAACCAGGCATCGCCCTTCTTGAATACGTTGCGCAGGATCGCCGCCTCGCTTTTGGCCGGCTCGGTGTAGCCGTCGAAGGGCCACTTGGCGCTGATCTCGCTGATCAGCAGACCCGCTTCGCCTTTCTTGGCTTTTTCCAGAAAGCCTTTCTTGCCACGTACCGCCTGGTCGTTCTCCAGGTCGTAACGCACGATGGCATAGGTGGCGGGGGAGAAGCCCACGGTATTGTCGAAGTTGAACACGTTGGTAAAGCCGATATTGCCTTCGCTGGAGGCATAGAACTCGGTGATCTGCTCGACCCCAAAGCGAGCTTTGAACTCGGCCCAGATCGAGGGGCGCAGGCCGTTGCCGATCATGCAGCGCAGGCTGTTGTTCTTTTCTGCGGCCGTCTCGGGCTGGTTAAGCAGGTAGCGGCACAGCTCGCCGATATAGCCGAAGCAGGTGGCTTGATAGCGCTGCACATCCGCCCAGAAGGCGCTGGCGGAAAACTTGCGACGCAGGGCGATGGCCGCGCCGCCAGCCATAGCGGCGCTCCAGCACACGGTGACGGCATTGTTGTGGTAGCAGGGCAGGGTCAGGTAGAGCACATCCTGATTGTTCAGGGTCAGCCCGGAATGGCCGAAGCCGCCATAGGCCTTGATCCATTTGCCGTGGCTCATGATCGAGGCCTTGGGCAGGCCGGTGGTGCCAGAGGTGTAGATCAGAAAGCAGGGGTCTTTCATCTGCACCTGGGCGCTGTCAGGCGGGTTATCACTGGCCTGGCTGCGCGCCAGTTGCATCAAATTGGTCCAGCCTGCCGGTGCCTGGCCGGCATCGCTGAGGCAATCCTGGTCGGCCACCCAGTAACGCGGTGTCTGCGGGTTGTCGAGTTGCTCGGCCACCTCATTGAAGGCAGTGAGCAGTTCTTCACCAATCAGCATAAAACCCGGTTTGACCAGATTCAGGCTGTGCGCCAGCACCTTGCCGCGCTGAGTGGTATTGACCAGTGCACCGACTGCGCCGAGCTTGCTCAACGCCGCGAGAATCGCCAGCAGCTCCAAGCGATTTTCCAGCATCACCGCCACCACGCTGCCATGGCGCACGCCTTCGGCCTTGAAGGCCCAGGCCAGGCGGTTGGCCCAGGCGTTGAACTGGGCATAACTGAGACTGCGCGACTCATCCAGCAGTGCCGGACGCTGCGGGTGCTGCTGTACCGCCCGTTCCAGCGCCCAGGCCAGCGACAGGTTCTTCTCGCGATTGCGGATGCCGGCGTAGTACAGGCCGCGCAACATACGCGGCACACGCGGCAGGTGCTGAGGCAGGCGGGTGAGAAAACGCAGCGGGGAAATCAGGTCAGTCTGGCTCATGGCTCTCGCGCTTGTGGTTGTTATGCGGGGGCGAAGTGCCACTCTAGCCGCCGTCCGATAGCGCGGCCATGGCTGTGGCGCATGCCGTACCAGGCAGCTCGGCAAATAACGGCACAGGTCGTTGCCGAGCCATCCGGGCTGTGGCATTACAGGAAAGCCTGAATGCTGAAGGAGCCGGCGATGAACCTGAATCAAATCACTGTTGCGGTCAGCGATGTACCACGTGCGATCCGCTTTTACCAGCGACTGGGTCTGCGACTGATTGTCGAGAGCCTGCCGGACTATGCGCGCTTCTGCTGTCCGGACGGCCAGGCGAGCTTTTCCCTGAGTCGGGTTGAACAGGTGCCGGCCAGCCAGACCCTGATTTACTTCGAATGCGCTGAACTGGACCAGACCGTCGCCCGCCTACAGGCTCAGGGCGTCGAGTTCAGCATGCTGCCGACCGACCAGCCCTGGCTGTGGCGCGAGGCCTATCTGCAAGACCCGGATGGCAATCCGCTGTGCCTGTATCACGCCGGCGAAAACCGCCTGAATCCGCCTTGGCGGCTGAGCTGAAACGCGTTATTCAGTGATTTTCTCTACCGCCGGCCCGCCACCGAGTATGGCCGGCAGCTAGACTCCCCACAGCGTTCTACTCAACGGGTTCGGCCCTAAGGTTTGTGCATGAGAACACCCTGCCGTGTTTCAGCTGTGTCGCCTGCCTTTATCTTCTTTTTGCTGATCCTGCTGGCCCCATTGGTGAGTGCCGACAGCCTGCGCGTTGGCTACTTCGACCTGCCGCCGCATACGCCGCTGCCAGGGCAGGCCGATACTGAAGGGACGGCGATTGCCTACTTCGCAAAAATTGCCGAGTGCATGCAGCTGGATGCGGTGAGTTACCAACGTTACCCGTTGTCCCGGTTGTTGCAGATGCTGCAACGTGATCAGCTGGATATGGCGCTGATCCTGGCCAAGACCCCGGAGCGTGAAACCATGCTGGTCTACCCGGCCCAGCCCTTTGTGGTGGTGCAGCCGCTCTTGCTGGTGGCCCGTGAGCACCCCTTGCAGCGGGTGGACTCGGTCGAGCAACTGCTGCCCTTGCGCTTAGGTGCCTGGCAGGACGGCTACCGCTCGCCCATGCTGCGTGACCCACGCTTGCAACTGCAAACCCTGAGCAGCAGCAATGTATTGAACCAGAGCCTGGAAATGCTCCAGGCCGGGCGCCTGGAAGCGTTCTACTACCCCGATGACTTAGCCGTGCGCTATCAGGTGCAACACCTGAGCATGCAAGACAGCATTCGCCTGCTGCCGCTGCCCAGGGAGCACATGCAGTTGTATTCGGCATTCTCTCGCGCCGCAGCTGGGCGCTACCTGCAACGCTATGAGCGAGCGCAGGCCGAGGTGGCTGCGCAGCAGGGGTATGCGGCGTTCTTTCGTCAGCAGCTATTGCCTTAGCGTGGGCTTTACTGGTTTTTCCTTGGATTGACCCGGTGATTACTGGGTGATCATTTGCCACAACTGTGGCCAATTCTGTACCCAACAGCAGTTATGGCCGTAACCCGGCAGCACCTTGACCTCGGCACGATGGATGGATGGGTAATCGGCAACGAAGGCGTTGACCAATGTAGGCGGTATCACCCGATCCTGTTCACCCACTAGATGGATCTGCTCAACGCTCGCCAAACTCGCGCGAAGCGTAGCCGGGTTAAGCGAGTTGTGCAGTGGCGTAACTCGGTGGTGGTCAGTCCAGGCCGCATGGTCAAGATTTCCTGCGACCGTTATCACCCGCGCCACATCCTCACGCCGCGCTGCCAGCAGCAGTGCCAGGGCTCCGCCGCCGGAATAACCGACCAGCACCAGACGCTGTGCGGCGGCCCGTGCTTTCAATTGGTCTGCAGCCAGGTCGAGGCTGTGCACCACTTCTTCGGCGAAGCGAGCGTCAGTCCAATAATGTTTCTGGCAGGGCGATCGTTCTGCCTCCAGATACTGACAGGGTCTCCCCAGGTAGGCGGCATTGCCGCTAGGTTGTGTCAGAGCCAGGCGTAATGCGATGGGGTCGAGTGGCGTTGGGTCGTTTGAGGGGCGGCGAGAATTGATCCAGGCAAAGCCGTCACCTTCCAGATAGATCGTTAACTCTTCGTTTTGCGTTGGTGTCGCATAGGCCTGCAGCCGAAAGATCCCCGCTTGCAGTTGCAGCGCCTGCCAATGCTGCTTCTGTGCCAGTGCGGAGGCTTGCTGGCGACGCGCCTCAGGGCTAGGCACGGAGGCGCAGGCTGCGAGTAGTGCCGTGCCGAGCAACAGCAGGAGGTGACTTCGGCACATATAGGGATGAAATCCTTATCTAGCATGCATCGCGCGCAAAGTCAGATAGGTCGCGCAATAGCTGACTTTCAACCGAGGGGATGGATCATCGGGCCATTTCTGTTATCGATATGTCCAGGCAACTGAGTATGCCTGGCTTATAAGCGCAAAGGCCACGACATGCGTCATGGCCTTTTGCATTCACACGTAGCCCTTTAGAACGCCCAACGCGCCTTGAGTGAGGCGCCCTGGTTAGTGAAGTCGCTGCGTGCTTCGGCATCGTAGCGCAGGCTGACTTCAGTGCCGCCAGCCAGGGTATGGGTCAGACCCAGGCCGGCGCGGGCTAGCCAGGGTTCCATATCCATACCCGGCGTTCTGAAGGCCGCGCCCGGCGCACCGGCGTAGGTGGAGGTGATAGCACTGTCTTCGTCGATCACGTCGTAGCCGGCACCAATATTGGCGCTTATTACGGTAGCTTCACTCAGGCTGTAGTTGAGTTTGCCGTCAATGCTAAGCAGTAGCTCCTCGCTGTCGTTGCTGTCGACATCCAGATTGAGAGCTCCAGCGCCTTTCTCATGGTAGGCGTCGGTGCTGATCCAGGTGTAGTCGGCGCGCGCGGAAGGCACGAAGGTTAGCTGTTCGGAAAGGCGCATGTTGTGGCCAATGCCGAGTCCAGCATGCACGTTGTAACCGTCGTAGCTGGCCTTTGCAGTGGCATCGGCAAAGGGCATATAGCGCTTGCCGTCAGTGCGATTCTGGCCAGCATCGAGCTGGAAGTTCAGTTCGGTATCAGCGCTTAGGGCATAGCTGCCGTAGCCAATCAGCTGGAAGGTATCGATCTGTGCATCCTGAGGAGCAACACGCGAATTGTTGTCCAGATCCGTCTGTGCGTAGGCGAAGGCCAGGCCGAGGCGGATGGTCTCGCTGACGGCCGTATCGGCACCTATGGCCAGGCCCTGAGTGTCGGCATCATAGCCAGAGATACCGCTGCGCTCATCTTGTTCGGCCCAGGAGCCGAAGGTCTTGATCCACAAGTTGCCTTCGCTCAGCGGCGCATCGCCGGAGGAGAGGCCGCTGTTTTCGCCTTGACGTGCCTGAACCACGCGGTTGATGCCTGCCAGGGTACTGCTGGTGGCATTGCTGGCATTGCCGGCGGCGGTAGGCAAAGTGGAGGTGACAGCGTCGGAGACCTCCTGTTCGCTGGTCAGGCCGACGAAATTGGACGCCAGCTCACCATTTGGATCTGCGCTCAGCACATTGTCGAGGACTTGGGCGGCGCCTTGTGCTGGGTTGTTACCAGTGCTGATGACGCTGTCCAGCACGCTGGCAGCTTTGGTTAGAGTCAGGTCGACGGTATTGCCGTCCTTTACCGCGCCGAAGTTGAATAGCTGCGAATTGTCGCTGACGCTGAAGGTGCCGTCACTGTTGAGGGTTGTGGCACTAAGCACGTCCTGCAGGCTCGTTGCGCTGAAACTGTAGCCGGGGTTGCTGACATCAACGGCGATCTTAGCGTTGCTCGTCAGAGTGGCACTGCCATCGACCATCAGCTTGCCGTAGGAGTTGTCGCTGGCTACGCCGATCTGTAACGTCCCGCTAGCAGCTTGGGTGTAGTCGCCATAGATGGTACCGGTCACTCCAGCAGCCAGACTAAGGGTGCCTGCGTTACTAAAACCATTGAATGTCGAAAGACCTTCACTCAAAGAAAGACTGCTGCTGGTGCCTGCGCCCATCTTGAGTGTGGCACCACTCTCGATGACGAAACGATCCACGCTAACGGCATTTTCAGTGCTAAAAACTGCACCTGATTTGAGCGTGAAGATGCTGCTTTCAACCATAACATCGCCGACAAGACGTGCGTTAGTGCCTGTTATGTTAAGAGCAGAGATACCGCTTAGGCTCAGATCTTTAATGGCATATTCCGCACCGGATATGGTGCCGCTGTTGTTGAGTGTGCCGATCGACCCGCCCACAAGCTCTATGCCGGCCAGGCTGCCATTAATGGTGCCGCTGTTGCTGATTGAACTGATGACTGCATCTGGATCAAGGCCAATACCGACACCATTAATACCTGTGCCATTAATGGAACCACTGTTTTCGAGCTCACCAAGAGTTGTATCCCCTGTCGCAAAGATACCGATTCCGCCTGTGATGGTGCCCGCGTTGCTGATGTTATCGACGGCTAACGTGTATTGGAATGCATCCAGGGTGATGCCCGCGACGCTGCCCTGAATGAGAGCTCCAGCCAGGTTGTTTACGCTTTCGCCGCTTTCATTGCCTTCACCGGCGCGTAGCAGAATGGCGGAGCCATCCAGATAATCGCTGCCGCCTGTATTGATGATGCTGCCTGTGTTGTTGATCGTGCCAAAGCTATCAAAGCTGAACACGGCTGGTTCGCCATTTACGTTAATGCTGCCGCTATTGGTAACGCTCAGGCTTCCGTTGGTGGATAAATTACACCGCGCAGTTTCTGCAGTGCTGATGGTTGTACTGGCCCCAGGGCAGGAAAACACAACAGCTTGCGCGCCAGTGGCCAGCAAGCTGAGGCCAACACCTGCGAGAATTTGCCCACCGCCACTGCGTTTGCCACGCGCGCTGGCGTGTTCATCGACCACCACAAAGGCATTACGGACGTGGCTCCATACGATACGGAAGGCTTGATTCATGGTTTCCCCTGAGGTGCCAGGCAAGAGCCAGGCGAGCAATACGACACGTTTTATGTGTGCGGTATAGCAGGGGAAGGCCATGTCGTTGCTCCCTGCATACAGCGTGTGACGGCATTGTGCCTGATTTAATTTGTACGTGGGTACTAGCCTTGGCTGGCTCTCTACTCCATGTCGTTTGGATTGCGGTACATGGCAGGGGAAGGGCGGCTAGTCGACAAATAGATCGTTCATCAGTTTGCCGGCCGGGTCATAGCGGTATTGCTCGAAGTCGCTCTGGCCCTGCTCACGGAGGATTTCCTCGTCGATCAGCAGGCGCCCGCTGATTGTGCGCTCGCTGCTACTGAGGATGGCGTGAGCTGCATCGGCCATGATCGCCGGCAGGCGTGCGGCCTTCATCACCGCAGGGCCGCCGGCTTCGAACTCGATGGCGGCGGTGGCGATCACTGTCTTCGGCCACAGCGAGTTGACGCTGATGCCGTATTTCTTGAATTCCTCATGCATGCCCAATGTCAGCATGCTCATGCCGTATTTGGTGGTGGTGTAAGGGCCGTAGTTGGCGAACCACTTGGGGTCGAGGTTAAGCGGCGGCGACAGGCTGAGAATATGGCCACGGCTGTCCTTGAGGTAGGGCAACGCCGCCTGGCTGCAAACCATCACCGCGCGGGTGTTGATCTTGAACATCAGGTCGAAGCGTTTGGGGTCGAGTTTCTCTACGCCCACCAGTTTGATGGCGCCGGCGTTGTTGATCAGCGCGTCGATACCGCCAAAGTGCTCGGCAGCTTGAGCCATGGCAGTTTTCACGGCGCTTTCGTCACGCACATCGACCTGCAGGGCCAGGGCCTTGCCGCCTGCAGCCTCAACCTCTGCAGCTACCGAGTGAATGGTGCCCGGCAGCTTGGCATGAGGCTCGGCGCTTTTCGCCGCGATGACGATATTGGCACCGTCGCGTGCAGCGCGTAGGGCGATCTCGCGGCCGATGCCACGGCTGGCACCGGTGATAAACAGGGTTTTGCCTTGCAGTGACATAGGCGTGCTCCGTGACTTGTTATAGTTTTTTATGGAGTGGTGGGAGGGGCTTTAGCCGCGACATGCGTTCAAACCGTCGCGGCTAAAGCCCCTCCCACGGGATGCAATCAACTTTCGCTGGCTTCTATTTCCACCAACAGCTGACGGTTCTTCACCTGATCGCCACGGCTGATGCCGATGCGGCGCACCACGCCATCGATGCTGGCCTTGAGCGGGTGTTCCATCTTCATCGCTTCCAACACCACCAGCAGTTGGCCTTTGCTGACCTGGCTGCCTTCCTCGACCAATACCTCGACAATCGCCCCATCCATCGGTGCCTTGACGCTGCCCGAGCCGGCCCCGGCAGCGCTGCTGACCGGCAGGTGAGTGATGTCGCTGAGTTGCAGGTTGCCGTTATGGCCGAACAGCCAGAGCTGTTCACCGGCCAGGTGATAGGCCAGGCGCTGACGAATGCCGTCCAGCTCCAGGGTGGCCCAGCGGCCGTCGCTGGCTAGCAGCTTAAGGTTGACCTGCTGTTCGCCAATCGTGGCCAACAGGCTGGGCCGTGGGCCGTCGGCCAGCACCTCAAGTTCCACGGCAAATTGCTGCTCGCCCTGTTTGAGCAGAAAGCGCCACGGCGCGCTGCCGGCATTGCGCCAACCGGCCAGACCGCCCTGATGAGCGCGGGCATTGGCCGACTGCTGAAACAGCAGGGCGGCTGCGGCGGCCAATTCAGTCGCTTTGGGTGGCTGCGGGCTCAGGCTCGGGTCATCGGCGAAATGCTCGGCGATAAAGGCTGTGGTGGCATTGCCAGCGGCAAATTCGGGGTGGCTGAGCAGGTTGGCGAGAAAGCGCTGGTTGCCGTTGACGCCCAGCAGCACGCAATCCTCAACCGCACGCACCAGCTTGCGCCGCGCTTCCTCGCGGGTCGCGCCATAGGCGATGACCTTGGCCAGCATCGGGTCATAGAACGGCGTGATGGCCTGGCCTTCGACCAGGCCATGGTCGATGCGCACGCCATCGCGCAGTGCGGGCTCCCAACGCAGGGCGGTGCCGGTTTGCGGCAGGAAGTTATGCGCCGCGTCTTCAGCGTACAGGCGCACTTCCATGGCGTGGCCGGTTAAGGTTATCTCGTCCTGCCTGAGCGGTAGCGGCTGGCCTTCTGCCACGCGAATCTGCCAGGCCACCAGGTCCTGACCAGTGATCAGTTCGGTCACCGGGTGTTCGACCTGCAGGCGGGTGTTCATTTCCAGAAAGAAGAATTCGCCGCTCTGATCCAGCAGAAACTCCACGGTGCCAGCGCCGACGTAGTTCACTGATGCCGCCGCCTTTACCGCCGCCTCGCCCATGGCCTGGCGCAGCTCAGGCGTCATCACCGGGCAGGGCGCTTCCTCGACCACCTTCTGGTGGCGGCGCTGCACCGAGCAGTCGCGCTCACCGAGATAAACAATATTGCCGTATTGATCGCCGAACACCTGGATTTCCACATGCCGGGGTTGGATCACTGCCCGTTCGAGAATCAGTTCGCCGGAGCCGAAGGCGTTTTGCGCTTCGGAGCGCGCGGTACGGATTTGCGCCAGCAGCTCGCAGGATTCATGTACCAGGCGCATGCCACGGCCACCACCACCGGCGCTGGCCTTGATCATCAGCGGGTAGCCAATGCGCTCGGCCTCGCTGCTCAGGGTCTCGTCATCCTGCGCTGCACCTTCGTAGCCGGGAATGCACGGTACGCCGGCTTCGAGCATGGCGATCTTCGACAGGCGCTTGCTGCCCATCAGGTGGATGGCTTCCACGGTCGGGCCGATAAAGACGATGCCGGCGGCCTCACAGGCGCGGGCGAAGTCGGCGTTCTCGGAGAGAAAGCCGTAGCCCGGGTGGATCGCGTCGGCACCGGTTTTCTGCGCGGCCTGGATGATGTTGTCGATCACCAGGTAGGACTGATTGACCTGCGCCGGGCCGATGCACACGGCCTCGTCGGCCAGATGCACATGGCGGGCGCCGGCGTCAGCCTCGGAGTAGACAGCCACGGTACGGTAGCCGAGGTCCTGGGCGGTGCGCATTACCCGGCAGGCGATTTCCCCGCGGTTGGCGATCAGAATTTTGTTGAATGCGGGCATCTGTGTGCTCCTGCTGGTCGATCCGAATTGCATCCGGGTGGCGATTTGCGATCAATTTGTGTGGGAGAGGCCGGGCGGCGATCTGCTTTAGCCGCGAGACATCGATAGCAGTCGCGGCTAAAGCCCCTCCCACGGTTTTATTCAGAAGCCCACTTGGGCGCGCGTTTCTGTACAAACGCCATGGTGCCTTCGATGCCTTCGGCGCCGGTTACCGCTGCAGCAAACTGCTCGGCGGCGCGGTCCAGCAGTGGGCCGAGGGCTTCTTGCTCGGCGGCCAGCAGCAGCGCCTTGGTCTGGGCATTGGCCTGCGGCGCGCATTGGCGTACTTGACTCAGTATCTGGTGCAGGCGGGCGTCGACGGCTTCGCTATCGGCTTCGCTGAAGTGCACCAGGCCCAGCCGCTCGGCTTCACTGCCATTAAAGCGCGCGGCAGTGAGGGCCAGGCGGCGGGTCTGGGTCAGGCCGATACGCTTGACCACAAAGGGCGCGATCTGCGCGGGGAGAATCCCCAGGGTGGTTTCCGGCAGGCCGAACTTGGCATCCTGCTGGCAGAGGGCGATGTCCGAGACGCAGGCCAGACCGAAGCCGCCGCCCAGCACCGCGCCTTCCAGCACGGCAATCAGCACCTGTGGCGTGTTCTGCGCTTCTTCCAGCAGGCTGCCGAAGGCGCGGTTAAGGCTGCGGTAGGCGTCGCCACCGGCCGCACGCGCGCCGGCCATGTCCTTGATATCGCCACCGGCGCAGAAGTGCCCACTGGCGCCGCGCAGCACAATGGCGCGTACGTTCAGATCATTACGCAGACTTTCCAGTACGCCGCGCAGCTCATTGACCATGGCCAGGCTCATGGCATTGCGGCTGTCCGGACGGTTAAGGGTGATGTGCAGCACACCGGCGTCGAGGTTCAGCAGCAGGGTTTCGCAATCGGGTAATTCGGGCATCAGGTCTTCCTCGGTGTTTGCCGCAGCGCGCTTGTGTAGGAGCCAGCTTGCTGGCGATCTTAGGCGCGCGTATCGCCAGCAAGCTGGCTCCTACAGGTAATAGCTCTAGCCCTTCTTTTTTCCCGGCAGAATGCCCATCAGCTTGCAGATAATGCCCAGCATGATTTCGTCGGCACCGCCGCCAATGCTCACCAGGCGCACGTCGCGGTAGGCGCGGGCCACCGGGTTTTCCCACATGTAACCCATACCGCCCCAGTACTGCAGGCAGCTGTCGGTGACTTCACGGCCCAGGCGGCCGGCCTTGAGCTTGGCCATCGAGGCCAGATTGGTCACGTCGCGGCCGCGTACGTACTGCTCGGTAGCCTGGTAGACCAAGGCGCGCAGGCACTCGACTTCAGTCTGCAACTCGGCCATGCGGAAGTGGATCACCTGGTTGTCGATCAGCGCGTTGCCGAAGGTTTTGCGCTCCTTGCAGTAGTCGATGGTGGCGTTGATGCAGTGCTCCAGGCCCTTGATCATGTTGGCCGCACCGAACAGGCGTTCTTCCTGGAACTGCAGCATCTGCATCATAAAACCGGCGCCTTCGTGGCCGATGCGGTAGCGCTGCGGCACGCGCACGTTGTCGAAGAACACCTGAGCGGTCTCCGAGCTGCGCATGCCGAGTTTGTCCAGGTGCGGGCTGACCGAAATGCCCGGGGTGTTCATCGGCACCATGATCAGCGACTTGTTGACATGCGGCTTGTCGTCCGAGGTATTGGCCAGCAGGCAGATAAAGTCAGCGGACGGGGAGTTGGTGATCCACATCTTGCTGCCGTTGATCACGTAGTCACTGCCGTCTTTCTTGGCGGTGGTTTTCAGCCCGGCTACGTCGGAGCCGGCACCCACTTCGGAGACGCCGATACAGCCGACCATCTCGCCAGTGATTGCCGGTTTGAGGAACTCTTCGCGCAGTTCATCGGAGCCAAAGCGCGCCAGCGCCGGGGTGCACATATCGGTCTGCACGCCGATGGACATCGGGATGCCGCCGCAGATGATGGTGCCGAACTCCTCGGCAGCGACGATCGAGTAGCTGTAGTCCAAGCCCATGCCGCCGAATTTCTCCGGCTTGGAGATGCCCAGCAGGCCGAGGTCGCCGGCTTTCTTGAAAATATCGTGGATCGGGAAGCGGCCGTCTTTTTCCCACTGCTCGACGTGCGGGTTGATTTCCTTGTCGACAAAGTTACGGACCGTGCGGCGCAGCTCTTCGTGTTCTTGGGTAAAGATCATTTTTTATTCTCCGAAGGGTTACAGGCGGGCTACGCCGAAAGTGGTGGTTTTAAGCGGACGAACAGCGGCTTCGGCACAGATATCCAGCAGATAGCCGAGCAGCTTGCGTGTATCGCGTGGGTCGATCAGGCCGTCGTCCCACAGGCTGGCAGTGCCGTAGAGCGCGGTGGACTGGCTGTCGAGTTTTTGCGCGGTGACGGTTTCCAGCATGTCGAGCATCTTCGGATCGGCTTCCTTACCTTCCTTCAGGTGCTTCTCCTCGGTGACGATGCGCAGCACCTTGCCAGCCTGGGCGCCGCCCATCACGGCGGTTTTGCTGTTGGGCCAGGCGAAGATAAAGCGCGGATCGAGGCCACGACCGCACATGGCGTAGTTGCCGGCGCCGTAGGAGCCGCCGACGACGATGGTCAGTTTCGGCACGGTGGCGTTGGCCACCGCCTGGATCATCTTCGAGCCGTGCTTGATCACGCCGAGCTGTTCCGACTCGGTGCCGACCATAAAACCGGTGGTGTTGTGGAAGAACAGGATCGGCGTGTTGCTCTGTTCGCACAGCTGGATAAATTGCGCCGCCTTGGCCGCGCCTTGCGGGGTGATTGGGCCGTTGTTGCCGATAAAGCCGCAAGGCTGGCCTTCGATCTGCAAGTGGCCGCAGACCGTCTGGTTGTCGAACTCGTTCTTGAAATCGAGAAAGGCCGAGCCGTCGGCGATGCGGGCGATGATTTCGCGCACGTCGTAGGGCTTCTTGGCATCTGCCGGCACCAGGCCGAGCAGTTCTTCAGCCGGGTACAGCGGCTCGCTGTAGACCTTGGCCGGACGTGCCGGCAGTTGGGCATTCCACGGCAGCATGGCGAGGATTTCACGGGCGATGCGCACGCCGTCGGCGTCATTTTCCGCGAGGTACTCGGCGGTGCCAGCGACCTGGGCGTGCATCTCGGCGCCGCCCAGTTGCTCATCAGTGGCGATTTCGCCGGTAGCGGCTTTCAGCAGCGGCGGGCCGGCGAGGAACATCTTGGCCTTGCCGCGTACCACCACCACATAATCCGACAGCCCTGGCTGGTAAGCGCCGCCAGCGGTGCTGGAACCGTGTACCACGGTGATTTGCGGCAAACCCAGGGCCGACATGCGCGCCTGGTTGGCAAAGCCGCGTGCGCCTTCGACAAAGATATCGGCGGCGTAGTTGAGGTTGGCGCCGCCGCTTTCGGTCAGGGCCACCACTGGCAGTTTGTTCTCGAAGGCGATCTGCTGCAGGCGCAGGGTTTTCTTCAAGCCGGTGGGGGAGATGGTGCCACCCTTGATCGCGCTGTTGCTGGCGGTGACCAGGCAGCGCACCCCGGCGATATAGCCGATACCGGAAATAATCCCGCCGCCGGCCTGGGTGCCGTCTTTGTCATCGTGCAGCTTGTAGCCGGCCAGCGACGACAGTTCGAGAAACGGCGCGCCGGGGTCGAGCAACAGATTCAGGCGTTCACGCGGCAGCAACTGGCCGCGTTTTTCGAATTTGGCTTTGGCTTCGGCAGCCTTGTTCAGGCAGTTCTGTTCGATCTGGCGAAAGCTGGCCACGGCCGCGAGCATGGCCTCGCGGTTTTTGGCGAACTCCTCGCCATGCACATCGATTTCGGATTGGATAACCGGCATGGCGTTACTCCTCGCCCTTGAACACATCTGGCATATACGCCCGGTGGAAGCCGTTATAGGTCTCGCTGTTTTTCGCCTTGCCCAGGCTCCAGGCACGGGTGCCCTGGCTGGCGGCGCCGTCAATGCGGATGGTGTTGCCGCTGATAAAGTTGGCTCCAGGGGTAAGCAAAAAGACGATGGCGGCGGCCACTTCCGACTCGCTGCCGATGCGTTGTAGCGGCACGTGATCCTTGAGGTTGCGGATCATGTTTTTCATCGACTCGGGGTAGGTGTCCATGCCGCTGGAGGCGATCCAGCCCGGTGCCACGGCGTTGACCCGCACACCGGCGTGGCCCCATTCGTAGGCAGCGGTCTTGGTGAAATTTTCCATACCGGCGCGCGCCGCACCTGAGTGACCCATGCCCGGCATGCCGCCCCACATATCGGCGAGCATGTTGACGATGCTGCCGCCATGCTTGCTCATGCTTTGCAAGAAGACTTCCTTGGCAATCAGAAAACCGCCGACCAGGTTGGTGCGCACCACGGTCTCGAAGCCTTTCTGGTTGATGCCGATCAGCGGCGCGGGGAACTGGCCGCCGGCGTTATTGACCAGGTGATGAATCTGCCCACGCTCGGCGACCACGGTTTTCACCATGGCCTTGACGGCCTCTTCATCACGGATATCGCAGACCTGGAAGCTGGCGCTGCCGCCGTCTTCAATGATTTCGCCGCAGGTGGCTTCGAGCTTTTCCAGCTTGCGTCCAACCAGCACCACGTGGGCACCCAAGTTGGCCAGCTCGTGGGCGGTGCAACGGCCGATGCCGCTGCCGCCGCCGGTGACCATGATGGTCTGGCCGTTAAACAGGCCGGGTTTAAACACCGAGTCGTAGCGCATTGTTATTGTCCTTGTTCGAGGCTAGCGGCCAGCGCCTTGGGCACCGGTATCGGGAATTCCAGCAACTGTTGGGCGAAAGCCTTGCCTTGCGGGTCGATGCGCAGGGAGGCGACGCCGCCGCCGCCGAGGGCGTTTTCCAGCAAAAAATTCAGGCTATGGCTGCCCGGCAGATACCAGCGGCTGACCTTGCCGGTTTGCGGATCGAGCGTGTGCTGCATCCATTCGGCCACGGCACCCTCGTTCAGCGCAGCGGCGATCCAGGCCAAGTACTCGGGCTTTCTGGCCATCACACCAATATTGCTGTGGTTGCCCTTGTCGCCGGAGCGCGCCACGGCCAGCTTGATCAGCGGCACTGCCGTGTCGGCTTGGCCGCTCGACAGCGGGGCGGCGATATCGGTGGCGATCTGTGCGCTGTCCAGCACGGTGATCTGCGGCAGCGCGACCGATGTGCGTTCGCCGTCGATTTCCACCTGCAACTGGCAGGCAGACTTGTCGGCAAGAAAGCTGAAAAGGCGGATTACCGGGTAAACCGTAGGGCGGCCGCCGACGATGCCGGTCAGGCCCGGTGCCATACCGGTGGCGGCCTGGGCGATCTCGCGGGAGAACAAAATCAAGGCTTCTTTCTTCGCATGGCGCACGGCGATCTTGATCACGATCTCGCGGCTGTCGCTGCGCTGGCCACGCGGGCCATAGGTGGCTTCGGAGCCGAGCAGTTCGATGCTGACTTCCTTGTAAGGCCCCCAACCGCGTTCGGCGAACATTTCCTCGGTCTTGCGGATGATCGCCTGGCTGACGCGCTGGGCTTTCTTCACCGCATCAAGGCCGGCCATCAGGCAGCTGGCGGTGCAGCGGAAACCGTCCGGGTAGGTGGCGCTGACCTTGTATTGATCAGTCGGCAGCAGGCCGCGCGCGCCTTTCAGCTCCACGCGGTTGTCGCCGACCTGGCTCAGTTGCACCTGGGTGAAGTCGCAAAGCACATCGGGCAGGTAATAGGCCCGTGGATCGCCGATTTCATAGAGCATCTGCTCGCCCACGGTAAAAGGCGTGACCAAGCCGCCGGAACCTTCCGGCTTGGTCACGACAAAGCTGCCATCGGCCTCCACTTCCACCACCGGGAAGCCGATATGTTCGTAGTCCGGCACGCTTTCCCAGTCGGTGAAGTTGCCGCCGGTGCACTGCGCGCCGCATTCTATGATATGCCCGGCCAATGCGGCCTGAGCCAGCTGGTCGTAGTCGCTCCAGCTCCAGCCGAACTCATGCACCAGGGCGGCGCTGACCACGGCGCTGTCGACCACGCGACCGGTGATGACGATATCCGCACCGAGCTTCAGGGCTTCGACGATGCCCGGTGCGCCAAGGTAGGCGTTGACCGACACGCAGAAGGGCGGCAGTGGTGTGCCGCTAAACATTTCTACGGTGCCAGCCTTGGCCAGTTCACCCAGTTTGGGTTGCAGGTTGTCGCCATGCAGCACGGCAATCTTCAGATTGACCCCGGCTTGTTCGCAGGCAGCGGCCAAAGCGGCGGCGCAGGCGCTGGGGTTGACCCCGCCGGCGTTGCTGATTACGCGGATTTTTTTCGCGGCGATCTCGCCCAGCAGCGGCGTCAGCACTTCGACGAAGTCACGGGCGTAGCCTTCATCCGGCTTCTTCATCCGCGCCCCGGCCATGATCGACATGGTGACTTCGGCCAGGTAGTCGAACACCAGGTAATCCAGTTCGGTGCCCTTTACCAGCTGGGCGGCGGCGGTGCTGGTATCGCCCCAGAAGGCGGAAGCGCAGCCGATGCGTACGGTTTTAGTCATTGGAAGAGGTCCGCAACACATGAATAAGGTGATTTGAAGGCTACCAAGCAAGCGCTTGGTTGAAAAGCCCCGCGGCGAATCTTTCTAACCGAAAGTGTGGCCAAGCGCTTGCTTGGGTGGCTGGCGCAGCATAAATTTCACTAATAACGACAAGCACTTGGGCAGCAACGCGCAGGGCGTTGAGCGCAAGGCAAGAAAAGCTGGAGAGCATTTAGCGTGGATGATCAACAAGCGCAGGCGGTGATGCGGGACCTGGTGGCCAGTGGGCAGATCACCGATCCGGACAGCGCGCGCGGCAAATTGCTGCAAACTGCAGCGCATCTTTTCCGCAGCAAGGGCTACGAGCGCACCACGGTGCGTGATCTGGCCAGTGCCGTGGGCATTCAGTCCGGCAGCATCTTTCATCACTTCAAGAGCAAGGACGAGATCCTGCGTTCGGTGATGGAGGAAACCATTCGCTACAACACCGCGCTGATGCAGGCCTCCCTGGCCGAGGCGACCGATTTGCGTGGCCGGGTGCTGGCGCTGATCCGCTGCGAGCTGCAATCGATCATGGGTGGCACCGGTGAGGCCATGGCCGTGCTGGTGTATGAGTGGCGTTCGCTGTCGGAGCAGGGTCAGGCATTTATTCTGGAGCTGCGTGACAACTATGAGCAGCTTTGGCTGCAAGTGCTGGGTGAGGCCAGAGACGCCGGTTATTTCAAGGCAGACCCCTTTATCCTGCGTCGCCTGCTGACCGGCGCGCTGAGCTGGACCACCACCTGGTTTCGCCCGGAAGGGCCGATGAGCCTCGATCAGCTGGCCGAAGAGGCGCTGTCGTTGGTGATCAAAGACGCTTGAGCAAATTGAGCTACGCTTAACATGGCGTTTTGATAGTATTTTGGCGTCAAGTAATTATTAATGCTGTCAGGGCGTCCTGTTGCTGTACCAAGTCCGCTGAGGTCTGTCGTTTGCCCAAGCTGTTCAAGGGGCTGCTTTTCCTGTTTACGCTGGCGCTGGCCTGTACGACCCAGGCGGCCGTTGACGTGCGGGTGGGGGCCTACCATTTCCCGCCGTATGTGGTGAAACCGGAAGGTGACCACGTGGGTGGTCTGTTGCCGGAGTTGCTGCAGGCGCTTAACCAGTTACAGAGCGACTATCGCTTTACGCTGGTCGCGACTTCGACCATGCGCCGTTACCGTGATCTGCAGAGCGGCCGCTTTGATCTGATCCTGTTCGAGTCACCTGGATGGGGCTGGCAAGGCATCGCCCATACCGCGTTGGACCTGCATATCGAAGACGCCGAAGTCTATGTCGCCCGCCTGCAACCGGGTCGTGACCAACATTATTTCGATGACCTGAGTGGCAAGCGCATGGCCTTGTACAGCGGTTATCACTACGGTTTTGCCGATTTCAATTCGGACAAGCAGGTACTCACCCAGCAATACAATGCGGTGTTGACCTATTCCCATGACAGCAACCTGATCATGCTGCTGCGTGGCCGTGCCGATGTGGCGGTGGTGACGCGTTCATACCTGCGCGCTTATCAGCAGCGCTACCCTGAGCAAAGCAGGGCGCTGCTGGTGTCTCAGCGGGTCGATCAGGTTTACCAGCATCAAGCGCTGTTACGACCACAGTCAGCTATTTCGCCGCAAGCCTTCGCGGGCCTGCTTAAACAACTCAATCGCGATAAACAATTGGAACAGTTGCTGGGCCGATACCACTTGCGGGAAGTTTCCGTACCCTAAATGACTGAAAATGCTCTGTTCGGTCAGGTTCGCCTGGAGTAGGCTGCAAACAACAAAAAATAAGGACGTTGGCGTCGTATGGGGCTTTTGGGGCGAGGGTTCAGGATATGTAGCGCGGCGCTGGCATTAGTGCTGGCGCAGTCGGCAATTGCCGCGCAGGAAGTGCGTGTGGCGGCGGTGTATTTTCCTCCTTATGTATTCAAGGCTGAGCAGAATCAGCCCCGCGGGTTACTGGCTGAGTTGTTGACGGCCCTGAATCAGGCGCAGAGCCAATTCAGCTTTGTCATGGTGCCTACGTCGATCAAGCGACGCTTTCGCGACCTCGAACAACAACGCATCGACTTGGCGATTTTCGAAAATCCCGGCTGGGGTTGGCGGGATGTACCGCACGAGGCCCTGGATATGGGCCTGGAGGACTCCGAAGTATTTGTCGCGCGGGCTGAACCGGGGCGCGACCAGCGCTACTTCGATAGCCTCACCGATAAGCGCCTGGCGCTCTACCACGGTTATCACTATGCCTTTGCCCAGTTCAATGCCGAGCCGGGCTATCTGAGCAAAACCTTCAATGCTTCGCTAAGCCATTCCCATGAGAGCAATCTGCTGATGGTGCTGCATCAGCGCGCGGAAATTGCGCTGGTGACGCGTTCCTATATTGGTGAGTTCCTTGAGCGCAATCGCCAGTTTGCCGGGCAGTTGCTGATTTCCGAGCGGGCCGACCAGCGTTATCGCCATCACGTGATCATGCGCCCTGGGGCGCCTATCAGCCCTGAACAGTTCTCAGCGATTCTTGAGGGGCTGCGGGAAAGTGGTCAGCTGGCGCAGATTTTTACCCGCTACCAGGTTGCCGTTATTCCAGGCGCAAGGGGTAGCTTAAAAGCAGTAGGTGCAACAGATTGACTGCTCCGTGCAGGGCAATGGCCAGGCTGATGCGCCCGCTGAAGTGGAAAATCAGCCCGTAACCCAGACCCGCGACCCCGGCAATCACGGCAAACAGTGGGCTGAACGGGATATGCACGGCAGCGAACAGTAGCGTTGTCAGGCCAATCCCGAGCCAGGCTCCCAGCCTGCTGACCAAGTAGCGCTGCAGTACTACGCGAAACAGCAACTCTTCGGCCAGCACGGCCACGCCCAGATTGACCGCCAACCACAGCCACAATTCGTTGGGCCATTTCGGCTGCCAGCCTACCAACCCAACGCCCATTGCCAATACCGGCACGGCCAGCAGGGTGAGTGCGGCTGTCAGCCAGACACGGTAGGTCAGTGGCCTGTTTGCAGCGGGCTGCCCCAGCCACCAGGCCAGCAGGGTTACCCCGACCAGCAGCTTGTCCCACGACAGGCGCAGCGCGTAGGCTGGGGCATCGTCGCTGAACTGGCGCGCTGGCCACAGGGTGGTGGCAGTGAAACCTGGCACGGCGTGCGCTGCCAGGGCGGTGCAGGCCAGCACGCTGAGCAGCGTCCATAACCCGGCGGGCAGGCGTTGTTCGGTAAACAGCAGCAGGGTTATCAACAGTACGCCGGCCGTGAGACCTATAGGCTGGATATAACCCAATGCCAGCCCTGTACCCAGGCACAGAATTGGCAGCAGCAAGCGCAGATGCAACGGCATGGCACGTCCTTGTTGGGCGAGGGCTTAGCGTTCGCTGGCGTCCTTGGCTTCTTGTTCCAGCTGGCGCTGGCGGATCTTGGCCAGTTGTTCTTCGCTCAGCGGCAGCGGTTTTGCAGTGCGCAGCAGCACCATCAGGCCGCCAATCATGGAGCCCAGCACCAGAAGCATCAGCAGCCAGATATACCAGGTCATAACACCATCCTTGCAGGGTTGAGTTGCCACCATAGCGTGCGGCGGCCGGCAATTAAACGGCAACAGCGTACCGCCGTGGGGCACGCGGCGCTCTACTGCGGGGTAAATGACTGTGATGACTGTCACATGGCAGCAACTTGGCGCTGGTTGAATGGCGGCTTTCCAACGCATAGGGAGTCTGCCCATGACCACTGCCAGCGCGCTTACGCGCTTGCTCAAACCGGTTACGCCGTTGGCTGCAGACATGAGCATCGCCGATGTGGCGGATCGTCTGCTGACACCGGAGCTCAAAGCGTTTCTCTCGCTGCCGATTGTCGATAGCGCCGGTCGGCCGCTGGGCCTGGTCAGCCGCAGCACCTTGCAGGACATCTTTATGCAGCGCTTCGGTCGCGATTTGCGCGGCCGTCATGCGGTGCAAGAGGTAATGAATGCGGCACCGCTGGTAGTCAGCCTCGACACCAGCCTGGAGGACGCCGCCAAGCAGATCACCGGGCAGCTGCAATACCCGATCACCGAGGACTTTATCCTGGTCGACGCCCAGGGCCTGTATCGCGGCCTGGGCACCGTGCTCGATCTGCCCAAGGCCATGGAGGCGCGCATCGCCCAGCGTAATCTGGTGCTGCGCAAGGCGCTGGTGGAGCTCAAGGAATCGCAGACCCAGCTGGTGCAGTCAGAGAAGATGGCGTCGCTTGGGCAGATGGTCGCCGGCGTCGCCCACGAGCTGAACACCCCGCTGGGTTATGTGAAAAACAATGTGCAGCTGCTGCGCGAACTGAGTGCGCCGCTGTTTGAACTGGCCGAGGCGCAGGCTGCGCTGGGCGATTGCCTGAACGATCCGACCTGTGATGAGGCTCGCCTGGCCATGGCCCTGGAGGTTGCTGCCGAAGCCCGCAGCAAGGCTGCTCCGGAACTGTTGCTGGAGGACTTTACCCAGCTGTTCAGCGACACCCTGTATGGCCTGGAGCAGATTGCCGAGCTGGTGGTGGGGCTGAAGGACTTCGCCCGCCTGGATCGCGCCATGAGCGAGGAGGTCGACCTCAATGAGTGCATCCGCAGCGCCCTGGTGATTGCCCGCAACGGTATCAAGGACAAGGCCGAAACCATCTTGCAGCTCGGCGAGTTGCCGCGCATTCCCTGCGCGCCGTCGCAGATCAACCAGGTGCTGCTCAACCTGCTCAACAACACCGCCCAGGCCATCGACGGCTTCGGTCAGATTCTGGTGAAAACCTGGGCCGACGACAGTGCCGTATGCATTTCCGTGCAGGATTCCGGGCGTGGCATGCCGCCTGAAGTGTTGGCGCGCATCTTCGATCCGTTCTTTACCACCAAACCGGTGGGCCAGGGCACCGGGCTGGGGCTGTCGATCAGCTACAAAATCATTCAGGACCACGGTGGCCAAATCCGTGCAGCGTCCGAACCCGGGCGCGGCACCCGTTTCTTGATTCGACTGCCGCGCCCGCAGGCGCTGCCCTTACAGCGGAGTGCCTGACATGAGCGAGCCGATTCGTATTCTGTTTGTCGACGACGAAGAGCGCATTCTGCGCAGCCTGGCCCTGCAGTTTCGCCGGGAGTATGAGGTGCTGACTGAGAGCGACCCGCGTCGCGCCCTGGAACGGCTGAGAAGCGAGCGTGTGCAAATAATCGTCAGTGACCAGCGCATGCCGCAAATGAGCGGCGCCGAACTGCTGGCCCAGGCACGTGAGATTGCTCCCGATACCCTGCGCATTCTGCTGACCGGCTACTCGGACCTGGATGCAGCCGTGGAGGCGCTCAACAGTGGTGGCATCTTCCGTTACCTGACCAAACCCTGGGATCAGCAGGAAATGGCTTTCACCCTGCGCCAGGCCGCGCAGATTGCTGAGCGGCAGTTGCAGGCACCGAAAGCGTCTGCAGCCGTACCGCCGGCAGCGCTCAATGTGCTGCTCCTGGATGAGGATGCGTCGACCCTGGACGTGGTGGCCGAGTTCTGTGTGGCCGGCGGTCATCGCCTGCTGCGTGCGGCTTCGCTGAGCGACGCCGTGATGCTGCTTAACAGCCAGCCGATTGATCTGTTGGTCAGTGACCTGCAAGTGGCTGGGGAAGACACTGCCCCCTTGTTGAAAAGCCTGGCCCAGGCCCATCCACGCCTGCTCAGCCTGGTGGTGACGCCGTTCTGCGATACCCAGGCGCTGCTCAAATTGATCAACGAGGCGCAGATTTTCCGTTATCTGCCCAAGCCGATCCGGCGCGGGCTGTTCGACAAGGGCCTGCAGGCCGCCGCCGAGCAGGCGCAACTGTGGCGCGCGCAGCCGGCGCAGGTGGTCACCCGCCTGGCGCAGCCGCCGCGTGAAGAACGTGATCGGGAGAAGGTCGGCAGTTTACTGGGCATGCTCGGGCGTTTGCGTGAACGCCTGATTGCCTGAATGAATCCCGCTGCTGCGCCTTGTGCGGCGTAGCAGCGGGGCGAGCAACTGCCGTTAGCGGCGCACCTGCTTGAGGGTTTCGGCGATCAGGAAGGCCAGCTCCAGCGACTGGTCGGCGTTCATCCGTGGGTCGCAGTGGGTGTGGTAGCGATCCGACAGGCCGTCCTCGGTGATCGGTCGCGCGCCGCCGATGCACTCGGTGACGTTCTGCCCGGTCATCTCGATATGGATACCGCCGGCGTAGCTGCCCTCGGCCTGGTGCACAGCGAAGAACTGCTTCACTTCGGCCAGAATCTGCGCAAAGTCGCGGGTCTTGTAGCCGCTGGACGCCTTGATGGTGTTGCCGTGCATCGGGTCACTGCTCCACAGCACCTGACGGCCTTCACGCTGCACGGTCTGGATCAGGCGCGGCAGGCCGGCTTCGACTTTGTCTGCGCCCATGCGCACGATCAGGTTGAGGCGGCCGGGATCGTTGTCCGGGTTGAGGATATCGATCAGGCGGATCAGCTCTTCGCTGTCCATGCTTGGGCCGACTTTCACCCCAATCGGGTTGCCGACACCGCGCAGGAACTCGACATGCGCGCCGTCCAGCTGACGGGTGCGATCACCGATCCACAACATGTGCGCCGAGCAGTCGTACCAGCCGCCGGTGAGGCTGTCCTTGCGCACAAAGGCTTGTTCGTAGTTCAGCAGCAGCGCTTCGTGGGCAGTGAAGAAGCTGGTTTCACGCACTTGCGCCGCGCCGTCCATGCCGCAGGCGCGCATAAAGGCCAGGGTTTCGTCGATGCGGTCGGCCAGCTGGCTGTATTTCTCGCCGAGTGCCGAGTTGGCGATAAAGTCGAGGTTCCACTGGTGCACCTGATGCAGGTCGGCGAAGCCGCCCTGGGCAAAGGCGCGCAGCAGGTTCAGCGAGGCGGTGGACTGGTGGTAGGCCTGCAGCAGGCGCTCGGGGTCCGGCACGCGGCTGGCGGCGTCGAAGCCGATGCCGTTGACGATATCGCCACGGTAGGCGGGCAGGGTCACGCCGTCGATGGTTTCATCGTTGGCCGAGCGCGGCTTGGCGAACTGCCCGGCCATGCGCCCGACTTTGACCACCGGGCAACCGGCGGCGAAGGTCATGACGATGGCCATCTGCAGCAGCACCTTGAAAGTGTCGCGGATTTTCGCCGCGCTGAACTCGGCAAAGCTCTCGGCGCAATCGCCACCCTGCAGGAGAAACGCGCGACCCTGGGTGACCTCGGCAAACTGGCGGCGCAGTTCGCGGGCTTCTCCGGCAAACACCAGCGGCGGATAACCGGCCAGGGTCTGTTCGACCTGAGCCAGTTGTGCGGTATTCGGGTATTGCGGTTGTTGCTGGATCGGCTTGGCTCTCCAGCTTTCAGGGCTCCAGGGTTGCGACATTGCGGCTCTCGGCTTCAGTCAATTTAGGCGGACGGGCATGGTAACCGATAAGCCGGACGCTTCAAGCCGATAGGCGCGATAGAGCCGCTGCATGGTGACGTGCGGCTCAGGTAGTGACAGGCCTGAAGCCGCTGGCGGTGGCCGTGCGTGGCAATACGTCACGCCCCGGCAGAAAGCAGCCAAAGCCCTGCAGCTTGCCCAGCTCTTGCGGGTACTCGCTGCCGCGACGGTAGGCGATACGGCCGTTGATCAGGGTGGCGTCGACCGCCGCGTCATTGCGCTTGACCACCCGCTCCAGGCCGAGCACCTCCATCGGTGCCTCATACATCTCGTCCAGCTCATCGGTTAGCCCGGCCGGGTTGACGATCACCACATCAGCGCGGTCGCCAACACGGATAGTGCCGGCATCCACCCCGATAAAATCCGCCAGCTCGCCAGTCAGGCGGTGGATGGCGCGACCCATGTTCATAAACGGCGTGCCGGCCAGTTCGGCGTCACGCACATATTTAAGGAAGCGCAGCGGGAAGTTGTACTGGGCGATGGAGCGCAGATGCGCGCCGGAGTCGGCGAAGCCCGGCTGGGTCCAGGGGCTGGCCAGCAGCTTGTGCATCACCGCCTCGCGCTGGTTGCCGTAGCAGGTGGTCCACTTCAGCGCCTCACGGTATTCGCAGGCCAGCTCAAAGTAGGCGTCCACCGGGTCCAGGCCACGGGCGGCGCCGAGCTGCTTGAAGTTCTGGCCAACCAGGCTGGCGTCCGGGCATTCGGTTACCCAGCAATCGGAGAAGTCGCGGTGCCACAGACCCTTGGTCAGCACGGCCTTGACCTGCTTTTTGAACAGCGCACGGAACTCCGGCTCCAGTACCTTGGCGTACAGCTCGTCCGGGTCCTTGATATTGCGCAGGATCTCGCCGGCACCGAACTCCTCGAAGGCGTTCACGTTCAGCCCTTCCAGGCGCAGGGTGAACGGCGCCGGCAGGGTCTGCCAGCGGAAGTGGCCACGTAGAACCTTGTTGGCCAGCCAGCCGGAAAGGCGGGTGAAACGGTGCAGCAGCGGCTGGGACTTGAGGTCCAGCGCAGTGAGCATCGAACACTTCAACGGCTTTCTAAACCAGCCGTGGGCCTGGTAGAGGAAGGCGAATACGTTGACCTTGGTCACTGCGTCCGGCGCGCCCTGGAGCACCGCGCCACGCCGGCGCAGCACGGCAAACAGACGGGAGAACTCCGTCCAGCTGGCAAAGGTCGAGGGCAGCGGGCTGGACCAGGCGCGGTCACCGTCCATCTTGTCCAGCTTGGTGGTCATCACCGACAGGCCGATGCAGCCGGCGTCCAGCGCCTCTTCCAGCAGCTGTTCCATGCGCTGCAACTCGGCTTCAGTCGGTTTGATCTTGCTGGTTGCCCGTTCCAGTCCCATCACCGCCACGCGCAGTTCGGAGTGGCCGAAGAAGGAGCTGACGTTCGGTCCCAGCGGATGCTGGTCATAGAACGCGCGGTAACCGGCGGCGTCGCGCCAGGTCTTCTTCTCTTTAAGAATCGGCAGCACGTATTCACGCGGCACCGCTTCGACGCGGGTGAACAGGTCCGAGCAGTCCTCGGCGTCAGCCAGCACCATGCTGATCGAGCAGGAACCGATGGTCACGCTGGTCACGCCGTGGCGCACCGATTCCTTCAGCGCCGGCGCGGCGATCACTTCGGCATCGTAGTGCGAGTGGATTTCCAGGAAGCCCGGCGTCACCCACTTGCCGGCGGCATCCAGCACCTCGGGGCAGCCACTTTCATTCAGCGGGCTGAGGCTGAGCACATCGATGCGTCCGTCCTTGATGCCGATATGCCGCAGCTGCCCTTGCTGGTTGCTGCCGTCGAAGTACAGGCCGTTCTTGATGATGATGTCGTGGCTCATAGCAGACTCCAGGGTGCGAGCAGCAGGCCGCCGGTGACCAGCAGCAACAGGTAGATGGCAATGCGGAAATGCTGTTCGTTGAAGCGCTGGTGCAGGCGCTCACCCAGCCACACGCCGATCAGCAGCAACGGCGCGTAGCTGGCGACTTGCGGCAGGGCGGGCAGCAGGCGACCGTCGAGCAGGAAGGCGACGGTCAGCAGGCTGTTGAGGGTGAACCACACCGTGACCAGGGTGGCGCGCAGGCGCGCCTTGTTCAGCTGGGTGCCGGCCAGGGCGAATACCAGCAGCGGGCCACCGGAGGCGAACAGGCCGTGACTGATGCCCGCACACAGGCTGAGCAGGCGGCTGAGCCACATGGGTCGCACGGGTTGCACGGCCGCATGACGCAGACGCCACAACTCGCGGGCGGCAAACCACAGCACCAGCGCGCCAAACAGGCGCTTGGCCAGGGCGGCATCAAGAAAGGGCAGCAGGGCATAGCCGAGAGCCGTGCCAAGCAGCATGCCGGGCAGGATCATGCCCAGCAGCAGGCGCCGGTCGATCATCTGCCGATGCCGCCAGGCCAGGTAGCCGGTCATGCAGATATTCAGTGGCACCAGCACTGGCAGCAGCTGGTCGATGGGCAGCAGCAGGGCGCCCAGTGACAGGGCAATCACGATGCTGCCGAAACCGGTGATGGCTTCCAGGGTGTAGGCCAGCAGGATAAAACCGGCCAGGGTCAGCCAGATAAGCTCCATCAGCCCATCTCCCCGGCGAAGCGCGCGCTCATCTTGCGGTAGTAAAAACCCGGAGCGATGCGCCAGAGCAGGCTGGCCAGCCAGCTGCCACGGTCGGGGAACAGGCGCTCGCGGCCCTGGCTCTGCGCCTGGAGAATCTGCGCGGCCATCCAGTCGGCGCCGCGTACCTGGCCAATGGTCGAGCGACCGTGTTGCGCTTGCTTGCCGTCGCCGCCGAGGGCGTTCTGTTCGATCGGTGTATCGAGAAAGCTGGGGTACACCAGCAGCATCTTGATGCCGTCACGGGCGGCCTCGGCGCGCAGCACCTCGAAGAACTGGCCGAGGGCGCTTTTCGCCGCGCAATAGCCGGCACGGCCGAGCACCGGCATCCAGCCGGCCATGGAACCGATGACGATGATCTGCCCACGGCTCTGGCGCAGCAACGGCAAGGCGCTGAGGGTCAGTTCCACGGGGGCCTGATAATCGACGGCCATGACTTTGCGCAACACGGCGGGGTCGGTCTGCATGGCTGGCGAGCGGTGGGTAATGCCGGCGTTATTGATCAGCATATCGAGGCCGCCGAAGCGCTCTTGGCAGACTTGTAGCAAGTGCTGATGCAGGTGTGGATCGGTGATATCGCCGGCCAGGCCGATTACCCGATCGGCGCCCAGCTCATTTACTCGCACGCTCAAACCGTCTGCGTTGATATCGGTGAGCAGCAGGTTGCAGCCTTGGCCGTGATAGGCGCGCGCAAGCTGCCAGCCGAGGCCGCTGGCGGCCCCGGTGATCAAGATGGTAGGCATTATTTTTCTCCAGCGCTGGCCAGGGCCGCAGGTGTCAGCGGCAGGCTTGCGGGTGGCCGACGGGACCAGATAAAGGCCAGGGCCAGGCCGCTGACCAGGTGCCAGCAGCCCCAGAACGCGGCGATCAGCAGCATGCCGCTGGCCTGTGGGAAGAAGGTGAAGATGATCACCAGACCCAGGGCCGAGTTCTGAATACCAACTTCCAGGGTAATCGCCCGGCGATCCGCTGCCGGCAGCCCGGATAGCCGCGCGCAGCCATAGCCCACGGCCAAGGCCAGGGCGTTGTGCGCCACCACCAACCAGAAGAACAGATGGAAATGCGTAATGAACTGGTCGAAATTGCGGCTGAAGGCCAGGGTAACGAAGGCCAGCATCACCAGCAGAGCAAAGATGCGCAGCGGCTTTTCCACCTTGAGCGACAGGCCAGGAAAGCGCCGGCCAATCCACATGCCGGCGATCAGCGGCAGGCCGAGTACCAGCAATACCAGGAGCAGCAGGCTGACCGGGTCCATGGCGATCTGCGTCAGCAAGGGCCGGGTCAGCGGGTTGAGCCAGGCGTAAAAGCCGAAATTCAGTGGCGTCAGCACGCTGGCTGCCAGGCTGGATACCGCCGTCATGCTCACCGAGACCGCGACGTTGCCACGCGCCATCCAGGTCATGATGTTGGAGAAGCTGCCGCCTGGGCAGGCCGCCACCAGCATCATGCCGAGGGCCAGCATCGGCTCGATGCGCAGCGCCCAGCAAACCAGGCAGGTCAGCGCGGGCAGCAGAACAAACTGCGCCAGCAGGCCAATCAGCGGTGCCTTGGGCTCGCGGACGATACGCTTGAAGTCATCCAGGCGCAGGTCCAACGAGACGCCGAACATCATCACGGCGAGGATGATGTTGATCAGCACCAGGCTGCTGGGGTCGAACTGGATATTCACCGGCTCCATCACAGGCTTCCTTCGGCAGTGCGGCTGTTGGCAGCGGGCCGCGCAGCCAAACCGGCGCGCAGGCTATTGCTGTGCTGCGCGATGCTCTGACGATAGCTGTCCTTGTGCACGTAGTAGGCCATGCGCTCCAGTTGCAGGTACTGGTAGCCGCCGTCCAGGCGTATGCCGGCGCGTTCGCGCTTGAGCGCCTGGAAGTCCTTGGCCGCCTGGCTTCCGGCTTGCAGTCCTTTGATATACAGCGCCACCAGTTCGGCCTGTTCGTCGCGGCCCTGCCAGCCGAGGCCCGAGGCTTCGACCATGCCCAACATAAATAGGTCGTCGTACTCGGGGTGGAACACGTTGAGGTACAGCTGCGGCGCGCCAGCGTTGCTCGGCCAGTTGAGGTGCGCGCGGTCGATAAAGGGGTAGTCGAGCTTGTAGCCGGTGCCTTGTAGAATCAGGTCGTACTCGGCCTGTTCGCCGTCGCTGAAGGTGACGAGTTTCTCTTCCACCTTGGCGATATCGCGGCGCGCGCGGATATCGCCATGGCCGAGGTAATGCAGCACCAGGGAATTCATCACCGGGTGCGATTCGTAGAGTTTGTAGTCAGGGTCGGGCAGGCCGTATTGCGACGGCTTGCCAACGAGCGCGCGCACCAGCAGGCCATCGAGGAATTGCTTGAACGGGCGCGGCAGCTTGATCGCGCCGCCGAGGGTGTCGGTGGGTCGACCGAGGGTGAATTTGGGCAGGAAGTAATAGCCACGGCGCACCGAGAGGTCCACCGAAGCGGCGCGATGCACGGCGTCCACGGCGATGTCGCAGGCCGAATTGCCGCAGCCGATTACCAGCACACGCTTGCCGTCGAACACCGCTGCCGAGCGGTAGTCGCTGGAGTGCATCAGCTCGCCGGTAAACGTGCCGGGTAGTGCCGGCTGATTGGGCGTGTGCAGGGTGCCGTTGGCCATCAGTACACCGTCGAACAGCCATTCACGCTGCACACCGTCGTACTCGCTGATCAGCTTCCAGCCCTTGTCCAGGCGCTGAATTTCCACCACGCGGGTATTGAATTGGTAGTGCGTATACAGGCTGAAGTGCTTGGCATAGTCGCGGAAGTAACGGCGCATCTCACTGTGATGCGGGTAGGGGGCCACCTCGGCGCGCATCGGGAATTCGCTGAATTGGGTGGTGCCCTTGGAGGAAATCAGGTGCGCCGAGTCGTACATGGTGCTGTGCGGATTATCGATGTCCCACAGGCCGCCGACATCCGCGTGCAGTTCGAAACCGACAAAGTCGATACCGTGCTTGTGCAGTTGACGTGCTGTACACAGCCCCATGGGGCCGGCACCGATAATGGCGTACATGGCAAACCTCGATAATCGTTTTTATTGTTGTAGTCGCAGAACGATAAACTCGGCGCCCCCGACTGCGGCAAATTATCGCGTGACCAAGGGAGGGTGCCTCAATGACAATTAGCGCCTTTCCTCTGGCCGAAATGGTCGAGGATGTCACGGTGGAGTGTGCGGGATGCCAGGTTTACCTCCGGTTGGGCAGATGCCGGACCCACTGCTGATCGCCGAAGTGCACGATGCCTTCGGGGTGATTCAGGTGGTCGAAATGGGCGCGTACCGCTTTCTTGAGTTCGGTGAGGCGATTGAGCAGAGCTGCGTCTATATGCCGGACCCCAGCTGGCTGGAGTACGACTACACCCGCGCCATGCTGCTTGGTGCGCTGTGTCACGAGCACCCGGAAAGCGCGCTGTTTCTGGGGCTCGGTGCCGGCAACCTGACCCAGGCCTGCCTGAAGTTTCTGCCGCTCGATGATGTCGAGGTGATCGAGCTGCGCGCCGATGTGCCGCGCCTGGCCATGGAGCACATGGGCCTGACCGATGACCCGCGCCTGACCATCCGTATCGGCGATGCGCTGGAGCTGCTGGAAAGCGCGGAAAAGACCGACCTGCTGTTTGTCGATCTGTATACCGACCATGGTCCGGCGACCGGGCATCTGGCCTGGCGTTTTCTGGAAAACTGCCAGAAGCAGCTCAATCCCGGCGGCTGGCTGATTATCAACCAGTGGGCCGGCAACGACGGCAAACCCCTCGGCGCACCACTGCTGCGCGGTCTCTACCATCGGCATTACTGGGAGTGCCCGGTGAAGGAGGGCAATGTGGTGCTGCTGGTGCCGGCCGATCTTGAGCAGGAAATCGACTTCGACGAACTGCGCCGCCGTGATGCGCTATTGGCGCCGCAGTTCGGTTATTCGCTGGAGTCGTTGATCAAGGTAGTGCGCCCGGCGACCTGAGAACCTGTTTACGGTCTGCTGCGCGTCGGCCCCGCTGCGTTAAAAGCAGGCTCGGAATGCTCATTTACACCAGTAAACTCCGCTTCCTCGCCTGCTTTTGCCTTGCATGATCCTAGCTCGCGATACCGTAAATCAGGTTCTTAACAGCTCGCGGATTATGAAGCTCAACGTCCTTTGAAATCGCCCGGCCGCCTTTCCAGCATGGCTCGCACACCTTCCTGTGCATCTTCGCTGGCCATCAGGCGGGTAACCGTTGGGTGCAGGCTGGCGGCTGCGGCAGCCTGGCCTTCGACCACAGCCTGACGCGCTGAGGCTAGGGTGGCCTGCACGCCCAGCGGCGCTTGCGCGGCAATGCGCTCAGCTAGCCACAGAGCCTTGGGCAGCAGCTCCTCACTGGCCACCACCTGCTGGATCAGTCCCAGGCGATAGGCTTCGTGGGCATCGAACTCATCGCCGGTCAGCAGCCAGCGCATGGCGTTGCCCCAGCCTGCGCTCTGATGCATGCGCAGGGTCGCGCCGCCGAAGGGGAAGATACCGCGTTGCACCTCCATTTGCGCGAAGCGGGTGTTGCTGGCGCACATGTTGATATCCGAGGCCAGCATCAGTTCGATACCGATGGTGTAGCAGTAGCCTTGCGCGGCGACGATCACCGGTTTGCTGACGCGCGGCCCGCCGAACACGCCCCAAGGGTCGCAACCCGCCTCCGGGATCTTCCACCCGGCAGCAAACTGGGCGGCCACATTGGCCAGGTCCAGCCCGGCGGTAAAGTGTTCGCCATGGGCAAACACCAGCGCCACCCGCGCCTCGCTGTCGCGTTCGAACTCACCATAGGCCAGGCACAGGTCATCCAGCATGGGCATGTCGAACGCGTTGCGTTTGCTCGCGCGGTCCAGGCCGATCAACATGATCTGGCCGCGTTTTTCACGGCTGACGCGGCCGCTGGTGCTTTGGGTCATGGCAGTGAGTCCTTGTAGGCAGGTTATGAAGGTAGGCGCTGTGCTACTACAGCGTGCCATTTGCAGGCTATCAGAGGATGACGATTTGGCCTTGTCCAGGCTCTATTTCTGCAAAAACCAGCACATCGGCCAGGTTTTCCGGTATAGTGCGCGCCGGTCAATTTTTGGCCACGTTCAGGTAGTGCAAATCGCCCGGAGCTCGACTTCGGCAGCCAGTCCGCAAAGCGGGCTATCCTTGACGATTCATTTATCACCATGTTTTCGCAAATCCCCGCCTACAGAGCTGCCAGGGTGACTTTCGGGTCTTACACGGCATGCGCAGCTTTGGAACATGGGTCTTTGCGGATGCACTAGAGGCAGACCCATGACCCAGGAAACCGGCGGCTTCGCCGCACTCGGACTCAATTCCAATATTCTCGCTGCACTGACCGCTGTTGGTTACGAAGAGCCGTCACCGATTCAGGCCCAGGCCATTCCCGTGATCCTGTCCGGTCAGGACATGATCGGTCAGGCGCAGACCGGCACCGGCAAGACCGCCGCTTTCGCCCTGCCGATCCTGTCGAAGATCGACCCGGCCAAGCGCGAGCCGCAGGCGCTGATCCTCGCGCCAACCCGTGAGCTGGCCCTGCAAGTGGCCACCGCCTTTGAAACCTATTCCAAGCAGATGCCTGGCCTCAACGTGGTGGCCGTTTATGGCGGCGCGCCGATGGGCCCGCAACTGAAAGCCATCCGCCAGGGCGCGCAAGTCATCGTGGCCACTCCGGGTCGTCTGGTAGACCACCTGCGTCGTGACGAGAAAGTGCTGTCGACCATCCAGTACCTGGTACTCGACGAAGCCGACGAAATGCTCAAACTGGGCTTTATGGATGACCTCGAAGTAATCTTCGAAGCCATGCCGGCCAGCCGTCAGAGCGTGCTGTTCTCCGCGACCCTGCCGCACTCTATCCGCGCCATCGCCGAGAAACACCTGCGTGAGCCGCAGCACATCAAGATCGCCTCCAAGACCCAGACCGTGACTGCCATCGAGCAGGCGCACCTGATGGTCCACGCCGACCAGAAGCATGCCGCTGTATTGCGCCTGCTGGAAGTCGAAGAGTTCGACGCGTTGATCGGTTTCGTGCGCACCAAGCAAGCCACCCTGGATCTGGCCGCCGCGCTGGAGGCCAAGGGCTACAAGGCTGCTGCGCTGAACGGCGACATTGCGCAGAACCAGCGTGAGCGCGTGATCGACTCGCTGAAAGATGGTCGTCTGGACATCGTTATCGCCACCGACGTGGCTGCTCGCGGCCTCGACGTACCGCGCATCACCCACGTGATGAACGTCGATATGCCGTATGACCCTGAGTCCTACGTACACCGTATCGGCCGTACTGGCCGTGCCGGCCGTACCGGTCGCGCGCTGCTGCTGGTGACCCCGCGTGAGCGCCGCATGCTGCAGGTGATCGAGCGTGTTACCGGGCAGAAGGTTGGCGAAGTCAAGCTGCCGGACGCCCACCAAGTGCTGGACGCGCGCATCAAGAAACTTACCAACAGCCTGGCTCCGCTGGTGGCTGATGCCGAAGCCAGCCACGGTGATCTGCTGGATCGCCTGACCGCTGACATTGGTTGCAGCCCGCGTGCCCTGGCCGCAGCCCTGCTGCGCAAGGCTACAAATGGCCAAGCGCTGACCCTGGCTGAAGTTCAGCGTGATCAGCCGCTGGTGCCGGGCAGTAGTGGCCCGCGTGAGCGTAGCGAGCGCAGTGACCGTGGTGATCGTCCTGAGCGTGAAGGCGGTCGTGAGCGTCGTGCGCCGGTACCGCTGGCCGAAGGCCGTGCGCGTTGCCGCACCGCCTTGGGCGCGCGCGATGGTATCGCGGCGAAGAACCTGCTCGGCGCCATCCTCAATGAAGGCGGTCTGGCCCGTGAAGATATCGGCCGCATTCAGGTGCGCGAGAGCTTCAGCCTGGTCGAGCTGCCGGAAGAAGGCCTTGATCGTTTGCTGGGTAAGCTGAAAGACACCCGCGTAGGTGGCAAGCCGCTCAAGCTGCGTCGTTATCGCGAAGATTGATGCTTCGTTGAATAAAAAGCCCCGCCAAGTGCGGGGCTTTTTATTCCTGCTGTTTGTCGGGAGTATGGCTTAAGTGAAGCTGTAGATATCCATCCCCAGTGCGCCCAGGGTAAAGCCGCTGTGTTCGACCTTGAATTGCCCGCCAGCGCCTGCGGCAAAGAACAGCGGCAGCAGGTGTTCGTCGCTGGGGTGGTTACGTACAGCGTAGGGCGCTTGGCGGCGATAGTCATCGAGGGCTGCGTTGTCCTGCGTGGTCAGTTTCTCCACCACCCAGTCGCGGAAGGCCTGTGCCCAGGGTTCGATCTGCTCCGGCCCGGCTTGCCAGTCCAGCTCACCGAGGTTGTGGGTGATGCTGCCGGAGCCGATCAGCAGCACGCCGTTATCACGCAATCCCGCCAGTGCCTGGCCAACTCGGCGTTGCAGTGTCGGGCCTTGCTGGCTTGGTAGCGAGGCTTGTACGACAGGAATGTTGGCCTGTGGGTACATCAGTGTCAGAGGCACCCAGGCACCGTGATCCAGTGGCCGCTCGGCGTCGAGTTGTGCTGGCAGGCCGGCTTGCGTCAGTAAGTGCACGATCTCGCTGGCCAGTTGCGGCTCGCCGGGGGCGGGGTATTGCACCTGATAGAGTTCGCCAGGGAAACCACGGAAGTCATGCCAGGTATCCGGTCTGGCGGCGCTGCCGACCCGCAGGTCGTGACTTTCCCAGTGCGCAGAAACCACCAGAATGGCACGTGGGCGCGGCAGTCGCTGAGCCAACTGGGCGAGGGCCGGGCCGCTGGCGCCTGGCTGCAAGGCCAGCATGGGTGAGCCGTGGGAGATAAACAGGCTGGGTAGGTGCATGACGGACTCCTAAGCGATTGCCTGCATCTTCCATCAGGTAAGTTGCACATAAAAGCGTAAATATCCGAGTGTACTTATCGTCTTTGTAGATGTTTTACGCAGGCACAAGTCCTTGGACTTGTAGCCGCTTTGCGGCAGGATCAGTGGCTGAGTTTCTACAGGAGGCGATATGCACGCAGAGTTCTGGCAGGCGCGATGGGCGCGCAGTGAAATTGGCTTTCATCTGCCCGAGGTCAACCCCTATCTGCAGCGTTACTGGCCGGCACTGGGTTTGCCTGAGGGCGCACGGGTGCTGGTGCCGCTGTGTGGTAAGAGCTTGGACCTGGCCTGGTTGGCGGGGCAGGGCTATCAGGTGGTTGGTGTCGAGCTGGCGCAGCGTGCGGTGGAGGACTTCTTCGCCGAGCATGGGCTGCAGCCGCTGGTAAGTGACATCGGGGCATTCAGGCATTACCAGGCGGGCAATCTGGAGATCTATTGCGGCGACTTCTTTGCCCTCGGTGCGCAGCAACTAGCTGGTTGCGCCGCACTCTATGATCGCGCCGCGCTGATCGCATTGCCGCCGGAGATGCGCGCGCGTTATGTGGCGCAACTGACGCAGATTTTACCCAGCGGCTGCCAGGGGTTGCTGGTGAGCCTGGACTATGACCAGGCGCAGATGGACGGCCCGCCTTTTGCGGTAGCGGATGACGAGGTGCAGCGGCTGTTTACGCCCGATTGGCAGTTGCAGGAGTTGGCGTGCGGTGATGTGCTGGGGGACAACTGGAAGTTTCTCAAGCGCGGCCTTGAGCGCCTAGATGAGCGGGTCTATCGCTTGGATAAGCGCTGAAATCTGCAAACAAAAAAGGCGGCCCTTGGGCCGCCTTTTGCGTGACTGTTGAACTTAGCCGCGCTGGCGCAGGGCTTCGATACGCACTTCCAGTGGTGGGTGAGTCATCAGCAGGCCGGCCAGACCGCCTTTCAGGCCGCCATTGATGCCGAAGGCGGTGAGGCTGTTAGGCATGGTGACCGGTACTTCCTGTTCGGCGCGCAGGCGTTGCAGGGCGGCGATCATTGCGCCAGTGCCGGCCAGGCGTGCGCCGGCTTCGTCGGCCTTGAATTCGCGCTTACGCGAGAACCACATAACGATGATGCTGGCCAGGATGCCCAGAACAAGCTCGGCGAAGATGGTCGCAACGATGTAGCCGATGCCGTGGCCTTCACCTTCGTTCTTCAGGATTACGCGGTCAACGAAGTTGCCGAAGATCCGCGCAAAGAACATCACGAAGGTGTTCACTACGCCCTGGATCAGTGCCAGGGTGACCATGTCACCGTTGGCCACGTGGCCGATTTCGTGGGCCAGTACGGCGCGCACTTCATCAGGTGAAAAGCGCTCCAGCAGGCCCTGGCTGACCGCTACCAGAGCGTCGTTCTTGTTCCAGCCAGTGGCGAAGGCGTTGGACTCGTAGGCAGGGAAGATACCGACTTCCGGCATCTTGATCCCGGCTTCACGGGACAGCTCTTCAACTGTTTGCAGCAACCACTGTTCGTGGCGGGTGCGCGGTTGAGTGATGATTTCGGTCTTGGTGCTCATCTTCGCCATCCACTTGGACAGGAACAGCGAAATCAGCGAACCGGCGAAACCGAACACGGCGCAGAAAACCAGCAGGCTGCCATAGTTCTGGCCGGTAAAGCGGTCAACCCCGAGCAGTTTCAGGGTGATGCTGGCGATGACCAACACCGCAATGTTGGTGGCCAGGAACAGCATAATGCGCATCATGGTGTTTTGAGACTCCTCACGGGGAACGTTCTATCAGGCTGTTGAACCTGCTTTTATGGTGGGTATCAACAGTCTGCTTTGATGATGACGGCTATATAAGGGCGGCACCCCAGGCACTTCAACCTGGGTACTATTTCAAACTATGTCGCTTGTGCCGTTCAGGGTGCTTTCGAAGAGCAGGCGGGTGAGACGCGCGACGCGCTCGCCATGGCGCTGGGCCAATGCGTCACGCAGCTGAAACGCCAGGGTAGCGTGCACACGGCGTACGCTGGGCGGTAGTGCATTGCCTTCTGGCAGGGCGTGAGGTACGCCGCGGGTCAGGCGCAGGAAGCCCTTTTCCGAGAGCACAGCCTGGTCCAGGGCGTCGTAGCCGATGGTGGACTCAAAGCGAATATATCCCTCGTCAGCCAGCCACAGCAGGGCGCCCAGGCAGCTTTGATGGCGGGGTGTGGGTAAGCCGAATTCGTCTGGCTCTTCACGGCCGATCAGGTCTTCGACATACAGCGCGGTCTTGCTGGGAAAGGCCTGGTACAGGGCCAGCAGGCCGGCGGCGGCATCCTTGTAGAAGTCGTCGATCTGCAGGTCCATGTTTAGAGCGCTCTGGAAATCAGTGTGGTGGGTAACCAGGGCAGTAGGCGGCCAATCAATGCCCAGGGCCAGCCGGGGACGTAAGCACTGCTACTGCGTTTTTCAATATGGCGGGCGATAAGTGCGGCGCCGCGTTCAACGTTGATCAGAAAAGGGCGCGGACCGCTGCCCTGATTGATCGGTGTATCGATGTAGCCTGGCAGGATCAGAGTGGTATCCAGAGCCGTGCGGTACAGCTCCAGCTGCAGAGACTCCATGTAGCTGATCAGTCCGGCCTTGCTGGCCGAATAGCCCGCAGAAGCGGGTAGGCCGCGCTTGCCGGCTACCGAGGCGATGGCCACCAGGTGGCCGTGACCTTGTTCAAGGAATAGCTGGGTGGCCCCATCCAGGCAGGCGATGGAGCCTAGCAGGTTGGTTTCCAGTGTTTGCCGGTAGCGATCAAAGCGCCCGGTTCCTGCTTTGCCGGCGAGGCCGATGCCGGCATTGGCAATAATCCCGTCGAGCCCGCCGAGCGCATTGGCGGCCAGGCCTACGGCATCCTGGCAGGCGTTGTAGTCGGTTACATCCAGTGGCAATACCACCACCTTGCACTGAAAGCGCGCCTGCAGTTCGGCGGCCAGCAGGTGCAGGCTGTCTTCACGGCGTGCGGCCAGGGCCAGGTCGTAGCCTCGGCTGGCCAGCTCGCGGGCCAGGGCAGCACCGATGCCGGAACTGGCCCCGGTCAGCAGGTAGCGTTTGCCCTGGCGCATGGTGATCTCCGCTTACTGTTGGTAGGTCTTGAGGAAGTTGCCGATGCGGCCAATAGCCATTTCCAGCTCATCCACACGGGGCAGAGTGACCACGCGGAAGTGATCCGGCCACGGCCAGTTGAAGGCGGTGCCCTGAACGATCAACAGTTTTTCCGAGAGCAGCAGGTCCAGCACGAACTTCTCATCGTTGTGGATCGGGCAGACTTTCGGGTCGATCTTCGGGAAGGCATACAGCGCGCCCATCGGCTTGACGCAGCTAACGCCGGGGATGTCATTGAGCAGCTCCCAGGTGCGGTTGCGCTGTTCCAGCAAGCGGCCGTTGGGCAGCACCAGGTCATTGATACTCTGGTAGCCGCCCAAGGCGGTCTGGATTGCATGCTGGCTTGGTACGTTGGCGCACAGGCGCATGTTGGCGAGGATATCCAGGCCTTCGATATAGCTCTGTGCACGGTGTTTCGGCCCGGAAATCGCCACCCAGCCAGAGCGGAAGCCCGCCACACGGTAAGACTTGGACAGGCCATTGAAGGTCAGGCACAGCACGTCCGGTGCCAGCGACGCGGTGGAGATGTGCTGGGCCTCGTCGTAGAGGATCTTGTCGTAGATTTCGTCGGAGAACAGCACCAGGTTGTGCTGGCGCGCCAGTTCGACGATATCCATCAGCACTTCTTTGGAGTAGACCGCGCCAGTGGGGTTGTTCGGGTTGATCAGCACCAGGGCTTTGGTGTTCGGCGTGATCTTGGCGCGCATGTCGGCGATATCGGGGAACCAGCCGGCCTGCTCGTCGCACAGGTAGTGCACCGGCTTGCCGCCGGCCAAGGCCACGGCAGCAGTCCACAGCGGGTAATCCGGTGCCGGGATCAGCACTTCGTCGCCGTTATTGAGCAGCGCCTGCATGGCCATCACGATCAGCTCGGAGACGCCGTTGCCGAGGTAGATGTCCTCGATGCCGACACCTTCTACCTGCTTTTGCTGGTAGTACTGCATCACCGCCTTGCGTGCGCTGAACAGGCCCTTGGAGTCGCTGTAACCCTGGGCGGTGGGTAGATTGCGGATCACATCCTGGAGAATTTCTTCAGGGGCTTCGAAACCGAACGGTGCCGGGTTGCCGATGTTCAGCTTGAGGATGCGGTGGCCTTCCTCTTCCAGGCGTTTGGCGTGCTTGAGCACCGGCCCGCGGATGTCGTAGCAGACGTTGGCGAGCTTGTTCGATTTGCTGAACTGCATGTAAGTGATCCCGAATGGAGAAACGTCGCTGAATTACCCTGTAGCAGTCGCGATATGACGCGCCTTGGCAGGTTGTAACGCCGGTGACAGACTGGGGTCGAATGATACGTGCCAGCCCGACCTTGGCAAAGGTACTGGTCGGGCTTTTTTAATGACGTGCCATGCATGGCTGCGCGACATTAAGAATCGCTCCTAGCGATTTTTATCTAGAGGAGACTTACCTGTGAACAAGCTGGAAAAACCCCTGGAAGCCTGGCGTGAAGAGCTTTCTGATGAGCAGTTTCATATCTGCCGGCTGGGCGGTACCGAGCGTGCTTTCACCGGCCAATACCATGACAGCAAAGTGCCGGGTATCTACCACTGCGCCTGCTGTCAGGCCGCGTTATTTGACTCGGATGCCAAGTACGACTCCGGTAGCGGCTGGCCCAGCTACTTTCAGCCGGTCAGCAGTGAGGTCATCGCCAGTCTGGATGACTTCAGCCACGGCATGCACCGCATCGAAGTGAAGTGCGCCAAGTGTGATGCCCACCTGGGGCATGTGTTTCCCGATGGGCCGGCACCGACAGGGCTGCGCTATTGCATCAACTCGGCGTCGCTCAAGCTGGTGCCGCGCGTTTAGTAGCCATGCCGCAGGCCTGCCATCAGCAGGCCTTATTTAGAGGCAATTAAATTGCATGCAATTTAATTGCTCGCTATTGTGTGCCGACTTTAACTCCCCCAGGTATGACGCACATGAGCAATGCACTCTTCGATATTCCAGTCACCACCATCAAGGGCGAACAGAAAACCCTCGCCGATTTCGGCGGCAAGGCCGTGCTGGTGGTCAACACGGCCAGCAAGTGCGGCTTTACTCCGCAGTACAAGGGCCTGGAAAACGTCTGGCAGCAGTACAAAGACCAAGGCCTGGTGGTGCTGGGCTTCCCCTGCAACCAGTTCGGCAAGCAAGAGCCGGGTGATGAGGGCGCGATCAGCGAGTTCTGCGAGCTGAACTTCGGGGTGAGCTTTCCGCTGTTCAAGAAGGTCGATGTGAACGGCAGCGATGCCCACCCGCTGTTCGTCAACCTGAAGAAAAGCGCCCCAGGCCTGCTCGGCAGTCAGGGCATCAAGTGGAACTTCACCAAGTTCCTGGTCAGTGCCGATGGCAAGGTGATCAAGCGTTTCGCCCCGACCACTAAACCTGAAGACCTGACAGCCGAGATTGAAGCGCTGCTGAAATGACTCAGGCCAGTCCGTACATGGATGATGAGGGGCTGCAGCTGGACAATCAGCTGTGCTTCAAGCTCTACGCTGCTTCACGGGCGGTAATCCGTGCCTACAAGCCGATGCTTGATCAGCTTGGCCTGACCTACCCGCAGTACCTGGCGATGCTGGTGCTGTGGGAATGGCAGCAGCAACCGCCGGCACTGCCGACGGTCAAGGCGCTGGGTGAGCGGCTGTTGCTGGATTCCGGCACGCTGACGCCGCTGCTCAAGCGTCTGGAGTTGCAAGGGCTGTTGCACCGCAACCGATCACTTAGCGATGAGCGTGAGGTGCACTTGGCCCTGACGGACGCTGGTTGTGCTCTGCGTGAACAGGTGCTACCGCTGAAACGCCAGCTGCTATGCGAGCGCGGTGTCGATCTGGATGCGCTGGCGGCGTTGCGTAGCCAGGTTGGCGGGCTGCTGGATCAGTTTATGCTGCTTAACCACTGATCAAGCAGTGCCGCCAGCTCATCTTTGCGGAAAGGCTTGGCCAGGTAGTCGTCCATCCCGGCCGCGCGGCAGCGATCGCGCTCGTCGGCCAGGGCATTGGCTGTCAGGGCGATGATTGGCAATTTTGCGATTGCCTCTTTCTGGCGAATCCGGCGAGTGGTCTCGTAGCCGTCCATAACCGGCATGTTGCAGTCCATCAGGACCAGGTCGACCTGCTGGGTTTCCAGCAGGCTCAGAGCCTCAGCACCATGGTTGGCCAGCAGCACCTCGCAGCCGAGTTTGCCCAGCATGCCCTTGGCCACCAGTTGATTGACCGGGTTGTCCTCCACCAGTAATACACGCGCCTGACGGCTGCGTGGCGGTTCGCTTTGGGGTTCTCGTGGCGGGTTGTCGTTCTGGTTCAGGCTGTGGCGCAGGGCCTGTAACAGCGTCTGGCGTGACAGCGGCCGGGCCAGTTGTTCGATAGGCGCGAGGTTGTCCACTTGCTCGCTGCTGAGGAAGTTACCGTAGGCGCTGATCAGCAAAATGGGCAGGCCGGTGCTCTGCCGCAACTCCTGCAGGCGCTGTGGGCAGTCACTGATCAGCAGGTCAGCGTCCAGATCATGCAGTGAACTGTCGGTATCCAGTTGGCGATAGTCCAGCCCCCAGTTCGGCAGCAGGCTGGCCAGCTGTGCGTTGAGCCCTGAGCTGGCTGGAGTCAGGCCGATGATGCGGCCGCGCAGCTGTGCAGGCTGCAGTGTGCTGCCTAGGCCGGGCAGGGGCAGGTCGATGCAGAAGGTGCTGCCAAAGCCTTCGCGGGTTTCCAGGCTGAGCTGGCCGCGCATGGCTTCACACAGTCGGCGGGTCAGCGCCAGGCCCAGCCCGGTGCCGCCAAACTGACGGGTAATACCAACTTCGGCCTGGGCGAATGGGTGGAAGATACGGCTCTGCGCGTCTTCGGCAATGCCGATGCCGGTGTCGCGCACGATAATCCTGACGCCATTGGCCTGCGTGCTGACGCTGATGTCCACCCTGCCAAAACGGGTGAATTTCAGGGCATTGGACAGCAGGTTGCTGACAATCTGCCGAACTCGCGTCGGGTCGCCGAGCAATTGGTTGGGCAGTTGTGGGTCGATTAGGCAGGTCAGTTCAACGCCGGGTGCGGCGTTCTGCGAGAGCAGGCTGGCGGTTTCTTCGACCATGCTGCCAAGGTCGAAGGGGATGTGTTCCAGTTCGAGCTGGCCAGCCTCGAATTTCGACAGGTCGAGAATGTCGTTGAGCAACTCGACCAGCACTTTGCCTGAGTCGTGGGCAATCGACAGCTGCTGGCGTTGTTCATTGTTCAGCGGCCCGTCCAGCGACAGTGCCAACATGCCCAGCAGGCCATTGAGCGGGGTGCGGATCTCGTGGCTCATGTTGGCGAGAAACGCCGAACGCGCCTGGGCCATGTCCAGTGCGGTACGTCTGGCCTGTTCCAGCTCACGGTTGGAGTCGAGCAGGCGGCTGTTGGCCGCTTCCAGTTGTTCGGTGCGTGCTGACACCATGTCTTCCAGTTCGGCCAGGTAGCGGGTCAGGCGGTCTTCGGCCTGCTGACGTTGCTCGATTTCGTTGGCAATGCTGCTCAGCTGGCGGTTGGTTACGTCGACCAGCACGCCAATTTCGTCGCGCTCATGGTTGGGCGGGTAGGGCAGTTTGGCGTTGTTGGGGCTGCGCAGGTCACGCTCGCTGAGGGCGCGGATAAAGCCGGTCAGTGGTTTGGTCAGCATGAAGTAGAACAACACCAGCAGGATCAGCGACAGCAGCAGGCTGCGGGCGAAGCCGGTCAGCAGGGTCAGTAGCGAGCGTTTGAGAAAGTGGCTGCCAAAGGCGTAGGTGTCGACTTCAAGGCTGAGGCGGCCCAGTGCTTCATCGGGGGAGTGGCTGACAAACAGGGCAGTTTCAAAATGCCGGCGCTGGCCGAACATGAAGTCGCTGAGTACTCGGTAGCGACTTTCCATGGCCGGGCGGCTGACGCTGGCCAGGGTCATCTGGTTGTTGTCGATGATCTGCGCGCTGATTACCGCCGGTGAGCGCAGCAGGCCCAGTACCAGTTCCTGCGCCAGCTCGGCGTCGATGTTGTAGGCGATACGCGCTGCCGGGTTGTGGCTGATTTCCATCAACGCATTGATCTCGCGGTTGATGGAGGCATCTTCGCTGGCATAATCGATGCCCACTTGAATCAAGCTGAGCGCCGTGCCGAGGATAAAGGCCACCAACACGGTCAAGCCTGCCTGTTTGAATGACAGACGTTGGGTTAGCGCTATATCCATATGGGCCGGTTGTTCTCGTGTTGAATCGCCTGCCAAGCATAGCCCAAGTGATTTACCACACGGCAGTGCCTGGCTGCCGGAAAACTCTGGAGTGTGTCGTGGATTCGCGTTTAGGTGATTTTTTAGTGCGTGCCGATGCGTTATTGACGCGTCTGGAGCCCTTGCTGCCGGCTTTGCGCCCGCAGATCGACTGGCAGCAGAGCCTGGCGGCGCGTTGGCAGCGCGAGGGTCGCAGTGGTTTTCTTGCGCCGTTGCAGGTCAGTCTGGATGTGAATCTGGATGATCTGATCGGGGTCGATCGTCAGCGTGCCCAGTTGGCGCGCAACACCCAGCAGTTTATCCAGGGCCTGCCGGCCAACCATGCCTTGCTCTGGGGGGCGCGTGGCACCGGCAAATCGTCCCTGGTGCGTGCGCTGCTGGCCGAGCACGCGCCAGCAGGGTTGCGCCTGATTGAAATCGAACGCGATCACCTGGCCGATCTACCGCGTATCGTCGAACAACTGAGCGGCTTGCCGCAGTGTTTTGTGCTGTTCTGCGATGACCTGTCGTTTGAGGCAGGCGAAGGCGATTACCGCATGTTGAAGACTGTGCTCGATGGTTCTCTGGAGCGCGCGCCGGACAATGTGCTGCTGTATGCCACCTCCAACCGTCGTCATCTGCTGCCGGAAAAACAGAGCGACAACGAGAACTGGCAGCGAGTCGATGGCGAATTGCATCCCAATGAGGCGGTGGAGGACAAGATCGCACTGTCCGATCGCTTCGGTTTGTGGTTGTCGTTCTATCCCTTTACCCAGGCGCATTTTCTCGATGTGGTCAGGCATTGGGTGGGGGTACACGCTGCCCAGGCCGGGCTGGTCTGGCAGTGGCATGAGGAACTGGAAAAGGCGGCCATACGCTGGGCCTTGGGCCGCGGTAACCGTAATGGACGCTGCGCCTATCAATTCGCCCGTGACTGGGTGGGCCTGCAATTACTGAGTAAGCACGATGATTGATCTACAACAGAGTGGGCAGGGGCTCGACGGCTACCCACTGCTGGTCGCACAGCTGCAGGCGCTGCTGGCCGGGGAGCGCGACTTTATTGCCAATGCGGCGCAGTTTTCGGCGTTTCTGTTTCAGGAACTGAGTGATCTGAACTGGGCAGGGTTCTACCTGGCTCGTGGCGAAGAGTTGGTATTGGGGCCGTTCCAGGGCAAGGTGGCGTGTGTACGGATTCCTTTCGGTCGCGGTGTCTGCGGCGCTGCTGCGGTTACTGGGCAGACCCAGCGAGTGGACGATGTGCATGCCTTTGCTGGGCATATCGCCTGCGACAGTGCTTCCAATAGTGAGCTGGTGGTGCCGCTGTTCAAGGATGGACGCCTGCTCGGTGTGCTGGACCTCGACAGTCCACGGCTGGGGCGGTTCAGCGCTGAAGACCAGGTTGGCATCGAGCGGCTAGCTCAGGTGTTTATCGAACTGACGGATTGCTGAGTGCCTGAAGTGATAAAAAAGCCCGGCTTGGCCGGGCTTTTTTATGCAGCGGGTTTGTAAATGCTTGGGTTCAGTCGTAGATGTTCTTCTTCTTCCACTCATCGTCACCGCCAAGTGAGTTCAGACCGGCGTCCAATTCGCTGGGCTGGTCTGTGGCCGGCTTGTTGCTTTCCAGAACCATGGCATTGGCACGCGCCAGTTGTTCCTCGAATTTTTTCAGGGCGTTTTGATAGGGCGCTGGATCAGGTTGCTTGCGCAGGTATTGCACGCCACGTTCGAATGCCAGACGTGCCTGGCCGGGTTGGTTCTGCTGCAGCGCTTGGTTGCCGAGGTTGCCGAAGAACTCGATGTGCACCTGGGTCAACATATGGCGGACTTCTTTTGCCCAATGTTTGGTTTCGCTGGCATTGATGATGCCTTCCTTGGCGCAACGGCTCAGTTGGCCGTGCAGGTTTTCCAGCTGGAAGCGCACATCCTTGGCTTTGGCTTCATTGATGATGGGTTGCGGCGGGTTGTTTACGGTGACGGCTTCGCCCTGGGCAATCAGTTTGCGCAGCTCCTCAATGCGCGCCTTGAGCGCATTGTTGCCCTTGTCCAAAGGCAGCATGCGTTCGCTGAAGTGCAATTGCAGGCGGCTTAGCAACAGCTTGAGGGCAGGCGTCATCAATTGGCCGGGGAGTGCTTCGGCGAGGTCCGTGCAGCGGCGCAGGCGATCATTGAGGTCGGCCTTGATGCGCGCTTTCTCCAGTTTGTTGTTCTCGACCATATGGTTGATGTAGGCAATGCCCATCAGGATGACGATGCCTGCAACAATCAAAATGGTAATCACGAGTGGGGACATGGTGGAGCCTCTCGTTCACCGGTTTTTCCGTCCGAGTGTAGTGCCTTAGCCTGGAGGCTGATAGAGCTGCATCACATTCGTAGCTGAAGTCGTTGATTTATAAAATTTTTTACGCGGAGGTTGACGAGCCTTTAAAGGCTCCATAGAATGCGCGCCACTTCGTAGCGCAAAGCCTCACGGCAAAACGTGTAGAAGCCGGATAGAAGTTGTAGTTTCCGGGCAGCGTCCCCTTCGTCTAGTGGCCTAGGACACCGCCCTTTCACGGCGGTAACAGGGGTTCGAGTCCCCTAGGGGACGCCACTTCTTAATGAAGTGTGCTGCAAAAACCAAGTTGTATGCGGGAATAGCTCAGTTGGTAGAGCACGACCTTGCCAAGGTCGGGGTCGCGAGTTCGAGTCTCGTTTCCCGCTCCAAATTCAGGTGATCTGCTCAGGCAGGTAACCGAAAAGTTCCAAGGTCCCCTTCGTCTAGTGGCCTAGGACACCGCCCTTTCACGGCGGTAACAGGGGTTCGAGTCCCCTAGGGGACGCCATTTTTGTTGTACCAAGTTGTATGCGGGAATAGCTCAGTTGGTAGAGCACGACCTTGCCAAGGTCGGGGTCGCGAGTTCGAGTCTCGTTTCCCGCTCCATTTTCTTTCGATAGAAAGCATCATAAACGCCGTTCATTGAGCGGCGTTTTTGTTTGTGCTGTTTTTGGTGCTTACAAAAAAGCCCGCCGGTGATGCCGTGCGGGCTTTTTTATTTCTGGCTACGGCTTAGTGTGTGCCGCCCTGAGCGGGCATGCTCAGCAGCTGCTTTTCCTGATTCCAGTCGAAGGGTTCGTTGTTTTCTTCAGCGTAGAAGCGGCGTTCTTCGAGTGTCTGGTACATCTCGATTTCTTCGTCCGGCATAAAGTGCAGGCAGTCACCGCCGAAGAACCACAGCAGGTCGCGCGGGATCAGGTGGGCGATTTGTGGGTAGCGCTGGAAGAGCTGGCTGATCAGGTCCTGGCCTAGGTAGAGGCTGGCTTCCGGGTCGCTTGGCAGGTCGCTGAGCAGTTCGTCGTAGCGTTCCAGGTACATGGCGTGGCTATCATCGAGAATCTGCTCGGCTTCGCCCAGGGCGACCAGGATGGTGCGCAGGTGCTGCAGCAGAGTGAGGTGATGGTCGATGTGGGTGTTGGCCATGGGGTAATCCTGTAGGGGTAAAACGGGCGCGCAAGTATAAGGCTCGCGTCGCCCGCTGTCCTCGTTAGCGCACTTTGCCGGTTTCCAGCGTCAGTTCCTCCTTGGCAAAGTCGTCGACATCGATCACCACCCGCCGCGCGGCTTCGGCTTGTTGCAGGCTATGCGCTTCATCAGCGTTGAGCACGCCGGCAGCCAGCGCGGCATCAATCAGGCTTTGCCCTGGCAGTTCCTGTACCTGGCCGGCTTTGACGGCCTTGTGTAGTTTTTTCTGCAGGCCCTGGACGTTCCGCAGCAAATTCATCGCATATTGCAGGGCACCGACTGGGTCCTGTTCAGCCTGTGGGCGATAGCAGCCTTCGAGTAACTCCTCCAGTGCCGGGTCGCCGCTGTTGCGGCCGATGATGCCAGCCACTTCGGCGTCCAGTTTATCGCTTGGGCCTTTGTGGCGGCGGCCCAGCGGCAATACCAGCAGGCGCAGGGCGCAGCCGAGCAGTTTGCTGGGGAAGTTGCTGAGCAGCTCTTCCAGTGCCTGCTCGGCCTTGCCCAGGCTTTCTTCCACGGCCCAGCGCAGCATAGGTTGCGAATGCTCTGGGTAGCCGAGGTCGTGGTAGCGCTTGAGCGCCGCCGAGGCCAGGTACAGGTGGCTGAGTACATCACCGAGACGCGCCGACAGGCGTTCGCGGCGTTTCAGTTCGCCGCCGAGCAACATCATGCTGGTGTCGGCGAGCAGGGCGAAGGACGCCGCCAGTCGGTTGAGGGCGCGGAAATACGGACGGCTGATACGGTCGCCCGGTACTTGGCTGAAAACGCCAAAGCCGAGGCTGAGCAGCAGGCTGCTGGCGGCGTTGCTGACGGCAAAACCGATATGCTGCAGCAGCAGTTCATCGAATTCCTGCAGCGCCTGGTCCTGGTCTTCGCGACCGGCCAGGGCCATTTCCTTGAGCACGTAGGGGTGGCAGCGAATCGCGCCCTGACCAAAGATCATCAGGTTACGCGAGAGGATATTGGCCCCCTCCACGGTGATAAAGATCGGCGCACCTTGCCAGGAGCGCGCCAGGTAGTTGTTCGGGCCCATGACGATGCCTTTACCGCCGTGTACGTCCATGGCGTGGCTGATGCATTCGCGGCCGCGCTCAGTCAGGTGATACTTGAGGATGGCCGAGAGCACCGAGGGCTTCTCGCCCAAGTCCACTGCATTGGCGGTGAGGATGCGTGCGCTGTCCATCAGCCAGGCGTTGCCAGCGATCCTTGCGAGGGCTTCCTGAATGCCTTCGAAGGCCGACAGCGGCACATTGAACTGCTCGCGCACCTGGCTGTACTGGCCGCTGGTCAGGCTGGTGAACTTGGCCGCGCCGGTGCCGACTGCCGGCAGGGAGATGGAGCGGCCCACGGATAGGCAGTTCATCAGCATCATCCAGCCCTTGCCGAGCATCTCCTGGCCGCCGATCAAGTAATCCAGCGGGATAAACACATCCTTGCCGGAGTTCGGGCCGTTCATAAAGGCGGCGCCGAGCGGCAGGTGGCGGCGGCCGATTTCGACGCCAGGCGTGTCGGTGGGCACCAGCGCCAGGCTGATGCCCAGGTCTTCCTCTTCACCCAGCAGATGCTCGGGATCGTAAGCCTTGAAAGCCAGGCCGAGCAGCGTGGCGACCGGGCCGAGGGTGATATAGCGCTTTTCCCAGTTCAGACGCAGGCCGATCACTTCCTCGCCTTGCCACTGGCCTTTGCAGATGATTCCGGTATCCGGCATAGCGCCAGCATCGGAGCCTGCCAGGGGGCCGGTGAGGGCGAAGCAGGGGATGTCTTCACCGCAGGCCAGACGTGGCAGGTAGTGATCACGTTGCGCCTCGGTGCCGTAGTGCAGCAGCAGTTCGGCCGGGCCGAGGGAGTTGGGCACCATTACGGTGGAGGCCAGGTCGCCGGAGCGAGTAGCCAGCTTCATCGCCACCTGGGAGTGGGCATAGGCGGAAAAGCCCTTGCCGCCGTATTGCTTGGGAATGATCAGGGCGAAGAAACCGTGTTGCTTGATATGCGCCCAGGCCTCTGCGGGCAGGTCCATCTGCTGGCCGATCTGCCAGTCACTGACCATGGCGCACAGCGCTTCGGTCGGGCCGTCGATAAACGCCTGCTCTTCCTCGGTGAGTTGCGCCTTGGGGTAAGCGAGCAGGGTGTCCCAGTCCGGCCGGCCGCTGAACAGTTCGCCATCCCACCACACCGTGCCGGCTTCAATGGCGTCGCGTTCGGTGGCCGACATCGGCGGCAGTACGCGCTTGAACCAGGCAAACAGCGGTGCAGTGAACAGATTGCGGCGTTGCTCCGGCAGCAGCAGTGGCAAGGCCACGGCCAGCAGGAACAACCAGAACAGCCCCATCAGCCAGACTGGTGCATGGCTGAATACGCCCATCAGCATCAGAAAGCCGGCCACCAGGCCAAGTGCGGGTAGGGGAGCGGTACGCCGGTGAGCGAGAAAGGCCGTGCCGAGCAGTAGGGCGAGTAACCAGAGAGCGAGCATGCAGAATCCTCCATGATGACAATGCGTGTGTACGCACCATCACGAGCGTAGTCGCCATTGATGGCGACAAGAGCGGTGAGCTTGGCCGAATCGTCGTGACCTTGGCCGGAGCCGCGTGGTTAGACTGGTTTCTCAGTTATGGAGAAACCCTGATGCGTGAATACCTCGAGCCCGGCCGCTTCATCGATAGTGACCACCCCGCGCTGGTGGAGTTCGCAGAAAAGTTTCGTGGCGCCAGTGGAGAACCGCGTGAACAGGCCGTCAGCCTGTACTACGCGGTACGTGATGAAATTCGCTACAACCCCTATGTATTCAGCCGTGATGCCGAAACGTTGAAGGCCAGCCACGCATTGCAGGCGGGAGAGAGTTACTGCGTGCCCAAAGCCACCTTGCTGGCCGCCTGCGCCCGCCATTGCGGTATCCCGGCGCGTATCGGCCTGGCCGATGTGCGCAACCACCTGGCCACTCCACGGTTGTTGGAGATGCTGCGCAGCGAAGTGTTCGCCATGCACGGCTACACCGAGTTGTACCTGGGTGAGCGCTGGGTCAAGGCCACGCCGGCGTTCAATTTGGCGCTGTGCCGGGTATTCAAGGTGGCGCCGCTGGAGTTCGATGGTCTGAGCGACAGCGTATTCCACCCGTTCAACCAGCAGGGCGAGCGTTATATGGAATACCTGCACGACCACGGCCAGTTTGCCGATGTGCCGGAGCCGCTGTTCTTCGGTCATCTGGCCGTTTGCTACCCACATCTGTTTGCCGAGGATGCGCTGTCGATCAGTGGCGACTTCGCCACCGAGGCCCAACCAGGCTGATCTATCGACCGGGCTGATAAGCACAATCGGCAACTGCCGCGTTTAATCTGCGCTCGGCACTGGTAGGCTGCTGCCCAGCTCGGGGCTGGCATATTTCCCTCAAAGGGCTGCGGTGCAGGTGTGCCAGGCGCTAGACTTGGGCCACTTCGCGCTGTTGCTGCGTCCTTCTCGATTCCTCTTATTCAATCAGGTGTGCGCATTTTTATGAGTACCGCTCTGTCCATTCGCCAGTTGACCAAGACCTATGGCAACGGCTTCCAGGCGCTGCATGGCATCGACCTGGACGTGGCTGAAGGCGATTTCTTCGCCTTGCTCGGCCCTAACGGTGCCGGCAAATCCACCACCATTGGCATTCTTTCGACCCTGGTGACCAAAAGCAGCGGCACGGTCAATGTGTTCGGTCACGATCTGGATAAACAGCCCTCGGCGCTTAAACGCTGCCTGGGTGTGGTGCCGCAGGAGTTCAACTTCAACCAGTTCGAGAAGGCCTTCGACATCGTCGTGACCCAGGCCGGTTATTACGGCATTCCGGCGAAAATCGCCAAGGAGCGCGCCGAGCAATACCTCAACCAGCTTGGCTTGTGGGGCAAGCACAATGTGCCGTCACGCGAGCTGTCCGGCGGGATGAAGCGCCGCCTGATGATCGCCCGTGCGTTGGTGCATCAGCCGCGCCTGTTGATTCTCGATGAACCGACGGCCGGGGTGGATATCGAACTGCGCCGCTCGATGTGGAGCTTTCTCACCGAGCTGAACGAGCATGGCATCACCATCATCCTCACCACCCATTACCTGGAAGAGGCCGAACAGCTGTGCCGCAATATCGGCATCATCGACCACGGGCGGATTGTCGAGAACACCAGCATGAAGGACCTGCTGAAGAAGCTGCATGTGGAAACCTTCCTGCTCGATCTCAAGGACGCCCAACTGGTCGCCCCACAGCTGATTGGTTACCCGGCGCAACTGCTCGACGGGCATACCCTGGAAGTGCAGGTGGACAAGGCGCAGGGCATTACCGAGCTGTTCCGGCAGCTGGCCTTGCAGAAGATCGAGGTGCTCAGTTTGCGCAACAAAACCAACCGCCTGGAGGAGCTGTTCGTTTCTCTGGTCGAGAAGAATCTGGCGAAGGTGGCGGTATGAGCACGGCTTATCTGAATTCCGAATTCACCGCCAACATGGTCGCGCTGCGCACCATCGTCTACCGCGAAATCCGCCGTTTTACCCGCATCTGGCCACAGACCCTGCTGCCGCCGGCGATCACCATGGTTCTGTACTTCGTGATCTTCGGCAACCTGATCGGCAGTCAGATCGGCGACATGGGTGGCTTCACCTATATGGAGTACATCGTGCCGGGGTTGATCATGATGTCGGTGATCACCAACTCCTATGGCAACGTGGTATCGAGCTTCTTCGGCAGCAAGTTCCAGCGCTCCGTTGAGGAGTTGATGGTCTCGCCGGTCTCGCCGCACATTATCCTCACCGGCTATGTAATCGGCGGTGTGCTGCGCGGCCTGGCAGTGGGGCTGATCGTCACTGTGCTGTCGCTGTTCTTCACTCACCTGCAGGTGCACCACCTCGGCGTGACAGTGCTGGTGGTATTGCTGACCGCGACCATTTTCTCCCTCGGTGGCTTTATCAACGCCGTGTATGCGCGCAACTTCGACGATATTTCGATCATCCCGACCTTTGTGCTGACGCCGCTGACCTACCTGGGCGGGGTGTTCTACTCGATCAGCCTGCTGCCGCCGTTCTGGCAGACGGTGTCGCTGGCCAACCCGGTGCTGCATATGGTCAACGCTTTCCGTTACGGCATTCTTGGGGTTTCCGACATCCGCATCGGTGTGGCCATCGCCTTTATGCTGGTCGCCACTGCTGTGCTGTATGGCGTGTGCATCCGTTTGTTGATCAGTGGCCGGGGCATGCGCCAGTAACCGGGTAACCAACATCGGGAAACATTTTTAACGGCTGATCTGCGCGGCTCGGCCGTTAGACTCGGCCTCTACAAAGAATTAGGGGTTGTATATGTTTGCCCGCGCACCTGCTTTGTTCGCTACGGTTTTTTGGCTGTGCTCGCTTGTCGGTGGGCAAGCGCAGGCCAGTGAAGGGCCACTGGTCGAGGTGGTCAAACCTGAGCGCAGTCTGGTGCGCGACGAGCTGGTGACTTTCGGCTCGCTGCGCCCTGACGAGTCGGTGATGATCCGTCCGGAAATTGCCGGGCGCGTGGCGCAGTTGCATTTCCGCGAAGGCCAGCGTGTCGAAGCCGGTGCGCTGCTGGTCAGCCTGGATGATTCAATTGCCCGCGCCGAACTGGCCCAGGCGCAAGCCAATCTGAACCTTGCGGAAAAGAACTTCGAGCGTGCGCAGATGTTGTTCAAGCGCGGCGCCAGTAATGCCCAGGCGCTGGATGAAGCCAGCGCTCAGCAACAGGCCTCACGCGCTAGCCTGGCGTTGTCCCAGGCGCGCTTGGACAAGACGCGCATTGTCGCCCCTTACGATGGCGTGCTGGGCTTACGCGCTGTCAGCCCCGGCGACTACCTCAGCGAAGGCCAGGACATCGTCAACCTGGAGGTGCTCGACCCGCTCAAGGTGGATTTCCGTATTCCGCAAAAGGCCGTCAGCCAGATCCGCCTCAAGCAGCTCATTGAAGTCAGTCTGGATGCCTATCCGGGCGAGCGGTTTAACGGCGAGATTTTCGCCATCAACCCACGCCTGGACGAAGCCGGGCGCAGTCAGGCGATTCGCGCGCATATCAGCAACAGTGATGGCCGCTTGAGTCCCGGGCAATTTGTGCGGGTCTCGGTGATCCTCGCCGAGCGGCCAAATGCCCTGGTCATTCCAGAAGAAGCCATCATGCCGGTGGGCGACAAGTTGCTGGTTAACCTGGTGGTGGATGGCAAGGTCGAGTTGCGTGAGGTCAAGCTGGGCAAGCGCCTGGCGGGCAAGGTCGAGGTGCTGGAAGGCCTGCAGGGTGATGAAACGCTGATCAGTGCCGGCTGGCAGAAGGTTCGTCCCGGCGCGCCGGTGCGTACCAAGGTGGCGGAGCAAACGTCATGACCCTGTCGGATATTTGCATTCGGCGGCCGGTATTCGCCACCGTACTGTCGCTGATTGTGGTGCTGCTTGGCTTGATGGCCTATGATCGCCTGGCCGTACGCGAGTACCCGAATATCGATGTGCCGATTGTCACGGTCAACGTCACCTATCCCGGCGCCAGCCCGGAGATCATGGAATCCCAGGTCGCCCAGCCGATCGAGGATGTGCTGTCGGGCATCGACGGCCTGGATTTCGTCAGCTCTATCAGCCGCTCGGAAAATACCCAGATCACCGCGCAGTTCCGCCTGGGCAGTAACTCCGATGAAGCTGCCAACGATGTACGCGACCGCCTGGGCCGGGTGCGTGGCCTGCTGCCGGATGAAATCGCCGAGCCCATCGTGCAGAAGGTCGAGGCCGACGCCCAGCCGGTGATCTGGATCGCCTTCTACAGCGAACGCTACAGCGCCATGGAGATCACCGATGTGCTGGAGCGGGTGATCAAGGATCGCCTGCAGACCATCCCCGGCGTCTCCGAAGTGCAGATTCGCGGCGCGCGCACCTTTGCCATGCGCATCTGGCTGGACCCGGAAAAGCTCGCCGCGCACAACCTCACCGTGCAGGACGTGGAAGACGCCCTGCGCCGGCAGAACGTCGAAATTCCCGCCGGGCGCATTGAATCGCAGCAGCGCGAATTCACCGTGCTCTCGGAAACCGACATGAACACCCCGGAGCAGTTCAACCAACTGATCCTCGATGATTCGCGCGGTTACCTGCTGCGTCTGGCGGATGTCGGTTATGCCGAAATCGGCGCTGCGGATGAGCGCAGCATTGTCCGCTACAAGGGCCAGCCGGCGGTGTCGATGGGCATGATCAAACAGGCCACCGCTAACCCGCTGGATATCTCCGACGGCCTGGCTGAGGCCATGCCCGATGTGCGCGCGCTGCTGCCGGAAGGCATGGAAATGGCAGTGGCCAACGACAACTCGCAGTTTATTCGCGAGTCGATCGACAACGTCTTCATCACCATCTGGGAAGCGGTGGGGCTGGTCATTCTGATCATCTTCATTTTCCTGCGTTCGCTGCGTGCCACCATCATTCCGCTGGTGACCATCCCGGTGTCACTGATCGGTGCCTTCGCCCTGATGAGTCTGATGGGCTTCACCATCAACACCCTGACTTTGCTGGCGATGGTGCTGGCCATCGGTCTGGTGGTGGACGATGCCATCGTCATGCTGGAAAACATCCACCGGCATATCGAAGAAGGCATGGCCCCAGTGCAGGCCGCCCTCAAGGGCAGCCGCGAAATTGCCTTTGCGGTGATTGCCATGACCCTGACCCTGGCGGCGGTATTTGCCCCCATCGGCTTTATGCAGGGCACCACCGGCAAGCTGTTTACCGAGTTTGCCTGGACCCTGGCCGGGGCGGTGCTGGTGTCCGGTTTTGTCGCCCTGACCCTGACGCCGATGATGTGCGCGCTGCTGCTCAAGCCGCATCAGGCCGGCGAGCGGCACAACCGGGTGTACAACCTGATCGAGAACTTCCTTAACGGCCTGACCTACAGCTACAAGCATCTGCTGGCCAAGGCGCTGAATGCCTGGATGCTGGTGGTGGGCGTGCTGGTGCTGACCATCGTGGCCTGTGTATTGCTGTTCTCGGGGCTTAAATCCGAGCTGGCACCGACCGAGGACACCGGCACCATTGTCGGTGTGTTTAACGGCCCGGATGGCGCCACCATCAACTACACCGGGCGCTATGCCCGCGAGATCGAAGCGGCCTACGACAGCATCCCCGAGACCAACCGCTATATGGTCATCGCTGGCTTCCCCACGGTGGCCCAGGGCATTTCCTTTATGAAGCTGGAAGACTGGGCGGACCGCACGCGCAGCCAGTTCGAGATTCGTAATGAGCTGCTGCCCAAACTGCAGGATATTGCCGGGGTGCGCGCCTTCCCGGTCAACCGGCCGCCGCTCGGGCAGAGTGCGCGAAACCAGCCGGTGAACTTCGTGATTCGCTCGTCCATGGAGTACGCCGAGCTGCAGGGCTATGTCGATCAATTGCTCAATCAACTGCGTGATTATCCCGGGCTGGAAAGCCTGGACAGCGACCTCAAACTCAATGCGCCGCAGCTGAAAGTCGCGGTTAACCGCGAACAGGCCGTAGCCGTGGGCACTGATGTGGCAACCATCGGCCGCAGCTTGGAGAGCCTGTTCGGCAGCCGTCAGGTGACGCGCTTTAAGCAGAACGGCGAGCAGTACGATGTGCTGGTGCAGTTGCAGGGTGTGGACCGTAGCAACCCGCAGGATCTCGACCGCGTTTATGTGCGTGGCCGCGATGAGAGCATGGTGCAGCTGTCCAACCTGATCGAGGTGCGCGAGACCGTGGCGCCGCGCGAGCTTAACCACTTCAACCAGCTGCGCGCGGTGACGGTAAGCGCCAACGTCGGCAGCGGCTACACCCTGGGCGAAGTTCTGACGCATCTGGAAAATACTGCGCGTACGGTGTTCCCGGCCGAGACCCAGTACGACTACACCGGCACCTCGCGGGATTTCAAAGAGTCCAGCGCCGGCATTGCGTTGATCTTTGCCCTGGCCCTGGCGTTTATCTTCCTGGTGCTGGCAGCGCAGTTCGAGAGCTTTACCGACCCGCTGATCATCCTGTTCAGCGTGCCGCTGTCGATGGCTGGCGCCTTGCTGGCCCTGACGATGTTCGGCGGTACCTTGAATATCTACTCGCAGATCGGCTTGGTGACGCTGATCGGTCTGATTACCAAGCACGGCATCCTCATCGTCGAGTTTGCCAACGTGCTGTTGCGTCAGGGGCATGAGTTGCGCGGAGCGGTGATTGAGGCGTCGGTGCAGCGTCTGCGGCCGATTCTGATGACCACCGGGGCGATGGTGCTGGGTTCGCTGCCGTTGGCGATTGCCACCGGCGCGGGCGCGGAAAGCCGTCAGCAGATCGGTATGGTGATTGTCGGCGGCCTGTTGGTCGGCACCTTCTTCACCCTGTTTGTGATCCCGACCCTGTATATGCTGCTGCGCCGCTGGCGGCCGATTAAACAGGAAAGTGAGGAAGTGGCGGTTGCGTAGGATGGGTTAGGCGTTTGGTCTGATCTTGAACCGTCGAGATTCTTGTCGCGCCGTAACCCATCATGGCAATGGCAGCGGCGTAGCCCGGATGTAATCCGGGAGCGGTGTGGCAGGCAATAAATCTCCCCGGATTGCATCCGGGCTACAAACTGAGCCTGCGGGATGGGCCGGGTGGCGTTCCGCTTTAGCCGCGATAGAGTGTGTCGCGGCTAAAGCCCCTCCCACAACAGTCAGTCGACCTTCAGTACCAGCTTGCCGAAGTTCTCGCCGCTAAACAGCTTGAGCAAGGTTTCCGGGAAGGTGGTCAAGCCGCTGACGATGTCTTCCTTGGACTTCAGCTTGCCGCTGGCCATCCAGCCGCCCATCTCCGCCGCTGCTTCGGCAAAGCGCGGGGCGTAAGTCATCACCACCATGCCTTCCATGCGTGCGCTGTTGACCAGCAGGTTGAGGTAGTTGACGGGGCCTTTGACTGCCTGCTTGTTGTTGTACTGGCTGATTGCGCCACAGATCACTACACGTGCCTTGAAGGCCAGGCGGGTGAGCACTGCATCGAGAATGTCGCCGCCGACGTTGTCGAAGTACACATCCACGCCTTTCGGACACTCGCGCTTGAGGCCGGCAATCACGTCCTCGCTCTTGTAGTCGATGGCGCCATCGAAGCCCAGCTCATCGATCAGGAACTTGCACTTGTCCGCACCGCCAGCGATGCCGACCACACGGCAGCCCTTGAGCTTGGCAATCTGCCCGGCCACGCTTCCGACCGCGCCGGCTGCGCCAGAAATCACCACGGTTTCACCGGCTTTCGGCGCGCCGACATCGAGCAGGGCGAAGTAGGCGGTCATGCCGGTCATGCCCAGCGCCGACAGATACAGCGGCAGCGGCGCGCGCTTGGGGTCGACCTTGTAGAAGCCCTTGGGCTCTCCGAGGAAATAATCCTGCACGCCCAGCGCACCATTTACATGATCACCCACGGCAAAGTCCGGATGCTGCGATGCGATTACTTCACCGACGCCGAGGGCGCGCATCACTTCGCCAATGCCGACAGGCGGGATATAGGACTTGGCGTCGTTCATCCAGCCACGCATGGCCGGGTCCAGTGACAGGTAGGCGTTCTTCACCAGAATCTGGCCAGGGCCGGGTTCACCGACGCTGGTTTCCACATAGCTGAAGGTTTCGCGGCTGGGCAGGCCGACCGGGCGTTGGGCAAGCAGGAACTGGCGGTTGAGTGGGGTAGTCATGGCAGGTACTCACTGAACGGAAAGCCTGTTGATAGCCCGTGCCGGCCAGTGGAGCAAGATTTGCCCGTGGGCCGAATGCTTGTAAATCCATTCGAGTGATAGCTGTATCGGGGTATTAATCACTCATTTCGATGGGGCTATCACCAGCAGTTTGATAGTGCTGCCTTGCTGCGCAGCAGCTGATTAGACTCGACGCAGTTTCTAATCCTTGCGAGGACACGCAGATGAGCTTGAGCTTTTCCGGCCGGGTTGCCCTGGTCACCGGTGGTGCTGCTGGTATTGGTCGTGCCACGGCACTGGCATTCGCCAACGAAGGCCTGCAGGTGGTGGTGTCCGACGTGGACGTCGCTGGCGGCGAAGCGACCGTGGCGCTGATCCGCGAAGCTGGCGGCGATGCGCAGTTCGTGCGCTGCGACGTGACCCGCGATGCCGAGGTCAAGGTGCTGATGGAGCGCACGCTGGGCGCATACGGGCGTCTGGACTACGCCTTCAACAACGCCGGCATCGAGATCGAGAAGGGCAAGCTGGCCGAAGGCAGCGAAAGCGAGTTCGACGCCATCATGGGCGTCAACGTCAAAGGCGTGTGGCTGTGCATGAAACACCAGATCCCGCTGCTGCTGGCCCAAGGTGGTGGTGCCATCGTCAACACTGCCTCGGTAGCTGGCCTGGGCGCTGCACCGAAGATGAGCATCTATGCTGCGTCCAAGCATGCGGTGATCGGCCTGACCAAATCGGCGGCCGTCGAATATGCGAAGAAGAAGGTCCGGGTCAACGCGGTGTGCCCGGCGGTGATCGACACTGACATGTTCCGCCGCGCCTATGAGGCCGACCCGAAGAAGGGCGAGTTCGCCGCCGCCATGCACCCGGTCGGGCGCATCGGCAAGGTCGAGGAAATCGCCGCTGCCGTGCTGTACCTGTGCTGCGATAACGCAGCGTTCACCACTGGCCAGGCGCTGGCGGTGGATGGCGGTGCGACCGCGATCTGATTTTCAGCTGTTGCAATAAAAAAGGTGCCCTTGTGGCACCTTTTTACATATGGGCCTCCCAGGTCGGACGATTGGCCGCTAAAGTCACTGCGAACGCCATCACGCTCTCGCCAGAATCGTCGCGCTGTCCCGATCCCGGAGTAGAACAATAATGACTGCTGACCCGTTACTGACCCTGTTTCTCCCCATCGCCCTGGGCATCATCATGCTCGGCCTGGGGCTGTCGCTGACCCTGGCGGATTTCGCCCGGGTGGTGAAATTCCCTAAACCGGTGCTGATTGGCCTGGCTTGCCAGCTGTTGCTGCTGCCGCTGGTGTGCTTCTTTCTGGCCAAGGCGTTCGGCTTGGCCCCGGCGCTGGCGGTTGGCCTGATGCTGCTGGCCGCTTCGCCAGGCGGCACCACGGCCAACCTGTACAGTCATCTGGCGCATGGTGATGTGGCGCTGAATATCACCCTGACGGCGGTCAATTCGGTGATTGCTGTGCTGACCATGCCGCTGATCGTCAACCTGTCGCTGGCTTATTTCATGGACGGTGATCAGGCGCTACCGCTGCAGTTCACCAAGGTGGTGCAGGTGTTTGTCATCGTGCTCGGCCCGGTGGCCATCGGTATCTGGCTGCGCAGCCGCTACCCGGGTTTTGCCGCGCGTATGGAAAAGCCGGTGAAGATCATCTCCGCGCTGTTTCTGTTGATCATCATCCTTCTGGCGGTGGTCAAGGACTGGCAGACCTTCGTCGATTACGCGCCTCTGGTGGGCGGTGCAGCGCTGGCCTTCAACCTGATCAGCCTGGCGGTGGGCTACTGGGTACCGCGTCTGTGCAAGCTCAGCTTGCGTCAGTCGATTGCCATTGGCATGGAGATCGGCATTCACAACGGCACCCTGGCGATTGCCCTGGCACTCAGCCCGATGCTGCTGAACAACGCGACCATGTCCATCCCGGCGGCGATCTACAGCATCATCATGTTCTTTACTGCAGCTGCCTTCGGCTGGTGGGTCAACTTCGCCCATGGCAAAGAGTTGAAAGCCACCGAATAGGTATGGCCGAACATGAAAAAGCCCGTCACTTGGACGGGCTTTTTCATGTCTGCTGATTGGCTCAGTGCAGCGGCAGCTCAACGCCTTCGAACAGCTCTTCCAGCTCGACCTTGCTGTGGCACTGTACGGCCTTGGCCATGACGTCGCGGGTCAGGTGCGGGGCGAATTTCTCGATAAAGTCGCACATAAAACCTCGCAGGAAGGTGCCGCGGCGGAAGCCGATCTTGGTCACGCTGGCTTCGAACAGCTCGCCGGCATCCAGCACCACCAGGTCCGGGTCGAGTTTGGGGTCGATCGCCATCTTGGCCACGATGCCAACACCCAGGCCCAGGCGCACGTAAGTCTTGATCACGTCGGCGTCGGCAGCAGTGAACACCACTTTCGGCGTCAGACCGCGATGGCTGAAGGCTTCGTCGAGTTTCGAGCGGCCGGTAAAACCGAAGGTGTAGGTGACGATTTCATGCTCGGCCAGGGCTTCCAGGGTCAGCTTCGGCAGCTTGGTCAGTGGGTGACCCTGGGGCACGATCACGCAGCGGTTCCAGCGGTAGCAGGGCATCATGATCAGGTCGTTGAACAGCTCCAGACCTTCGGTGGCGATGGCGAAATCCACAGTGCCATCGGCGGCCATTTCGGAAATCTGTGTCGGTGTGCCTTGGTGCATATGTAAGGCGACGTCCGGGTATTGCTTGATAAAGGCGCTGATCACCGGCGGCAGGGCGTAGCGCGCCTGGGTGTGGGTGGTGGCAATCGACAGGGTGCCTTTCTTCTCGTTGGAGAATTCCTGAGCGATCTGCTTGATGCTTTCGACCTTGCGCAGGATTTCCCCGGCGGTGTTGATGATACGTTCGCCGGCTGGAGTGATGCGGGTCAGGTGCTTGCCGCTGCGGGCGAAGACTTCCACCCCCAGTTCGTCTTCCAGCAGGCGGATCTGCTTGCTGATGCCGGGCTGCGAGGTGTAGAGGCTTTGTGCGGTGGCAGATACGTTGAGGTCGTGATGCGCGACTTCCCAGATGTAGCGCAGTTGTTGGAGCTTCATAAAAATCCCTCAAGGCAAAAAGACAGCCGTTTAGGTGGCCGGCGTTTATATAACCATAATGATGATTGAAGCATTAAATCTAGACCAAAAATTAAAATGTGCTGCGCGTGTTTAAAGATCGCCGCGACTGCGGTGTTGCAGCATCGGCACCAGGTACACCGGCACTTCGGACAACTGCACCAGGCGCGAGGCGGTCCGCCCCAGCGGAATGTCCATATCCGTGCCGTGGCTGTGGCTACCTAGGACCAGCAGATCCACGCCGAGTTGCTGCGCTTCATCGAGTATCACCAGCGGTGGATCGCCCTGTACCACGCGCACTGCCTTGATCAGCTCCAGATCATGCAGGGCTTCGCCGATCTCATCGCGAAAGCCCTCCAGCACCCGTTGCTCGATACTCGCCATCACCGTGCTTAGGCCGTTGCTGCGCAAATCCTTGAGTCGCTCTTCATCCAGGTAGGTTTGTAGCACCGACTCGGCAAACAGGCCCATGGGTTCTACGGCATGCACCACATACAGGCTGGCATTGAAGGAGCGGGTCAGGGCCAGGGCGTGTTGCAGGATGTAGGGGGCGTATAGGCCGAGATCAGTGGCATAGAGAATCGAGCGAATCATGCGGCCTCCTTGACTGCCTGACTGGCGGGCCTGATCTGAGCTTAGCAGCGCCATCGACAAGTCAAAGAAAGCCGGGGTTTTGAGGACGAATGGTTATATAGGGAGAAGAGGGCGCTGATGGCCCTCATGCGTAGGAGCTAGAGCTGCGGTTCGTTGCTGATGCCGTGTGGCACGTGGCCGGTGGGTACGACCTTGTTGGCTTTTTCGCAGTGGCCGGTTTGGTCGTCGAAAAACACGTCGGCGCCGAAGGTTTCCAGAATTGCGGCTTTTTCCAGGCCGCCGAGGAAGAACGACTCATCCAGACGGATGTTCCACTCGCGCAGGGTGCGTATCACCCGTTCATGGGCCGGCGCCGAGCGTGCGGTGACCAGCGCTGTGCGAATCGGGCATTGCTCTTCCGGGAACTCCTGTTGCAGGCGGTGCAGTGCAGCGAGGAACGGCTTGAATGGGCCGCCGCCGAGCAGCTCACGGGCTGACTGCCGTTCGTGGCTCTGAAAGGCTTCCAGGCCGGCCTGTTGATAGACCCGCTCGGACTCATCGGAGAACAGCACGGCGTCACCGTCGAAGGCGATGCGCAGCTCGTTACTCGCCGCCCGGCGTGCGCCACCGGAGAGGATGGTCGCCGCACCGAAGCCGGCCCGCAACGCGCTGCGCACATCTTCGGCGTGGGTGGAGAGAAACAGGTGGCAGCCGAAGGCGGCCAGATAGGGGTCTGGGCTGCGTCCACCAACAAAGGCCGCACGGGAGATGCCCAGGCCGTAGTGCTGGATCGAGTTGAACGCGCGCAAGCCGGTGTCGGCGCTGTTGCGCGAGACCAGAATCACTTCAACGCGCTGCTGCTTGAGCGTGGTGTTGATCTGCAGCAGCTTCTCCACCAGGGGAAAGGCATCGCCAGGGAGGAGGATTTCGTCCTCATGCTCGATCTGGTATTGGCGATAGGCCTCGACGCCCTGGCTTTCATAAACCTGGTGGCTGTCGCGCAGATCGAAAAGTGCCCGCGAGGAAATCGCCAGCACCAGTTTGTCGCCTAATCCCTTGCTCATGACGGTGTCCTATTGCGCGCGTTGTTCGAGAAAACGCAGGGTCTGATACAGCATCTCGGTGCGCGGCATGGCATAACCAGCCTGGGCCGCAGCGGCCAGCGGTGCGGCATAGATGGCGTGCAGTTCCAGCGGGCGCTGCAGGGCGAAGTCGTGGTACATGCTTGGCAGGTAATCCGGCATGCGGTCGGTGGCGCTCAGCAGCTTGCCGGCAAAGCCTGCGGGCAGCTGATAGCCGCAGGCGCCGGCGGCATCCACGACTTCCTGCATGATTGCTTCGATCAGCGCACGGCTGTCAGCGTTGCCCATCAGCGCCGTAGTGGCGCTGTTGAGCAGCACGGCCAGACCGTTGTAGGGCACGTTCCACACCAGCTTCTGCCAGCGCGCCTGGTTCAGTTCGGCCATGGCGGTGGAGTCCAGCCCCGCAGCCTGAAACAGCGCACTGCCTTGTTCAAGGATCTGCTGACGACCCTCGGCATCGTTCGCCGGGCCGGAGTGATAGCCCAGGTTGACGTTGCCCAGCGCTTGATGCTCGACCACCCCTGGTGCACTGCGATGCGCGCAGATGTAGCAGAGGCCGCCCAGCAGGTGCAGCGAGTCCGGCAGCAGCGGGCGCAGTTCGTCTTCCACGGCCAGGCCGTTCTGCATCAGCACCACTTTGGCGCCCGGTGCGGCTGCCTGGCTGATCAGCGGCGCCAGTTCGGCGTTGCTGGTGGTCTTGGCGCCGATCAGCAGCCAGTCGCATGGCGGCATGTCGCTGACCGACTGATACGCCTGCACGTTATCCAAGTGCAGGCTGCCATGCACGGCACTGTTGACCTGCAGGCCCTGACTGGCGACAGCGGCGAACTCACTGCGCAGCAGAAAGTGCACATCAAAGCCGGCGCGGGCCAGCATCAGGCCATAAAAACCGCCAATTGCGCCGGAGCCGAGAATGCCGATACGGGGTGTTGCAGTCATCAGGGAAGTTCCTCTGCAGGGCGCGACAGGGCAGTGTCCAGCGCCTGGGTGAGTTCGGCGCTGTGCAGGCGGCTGTGCAGTGCGCCATAAAATTGGCCATCACGTACGGCAAACAGGGCCGGTAGATGGAATACCTCGTAACGTGCCACTAAACCGCCATTGTTGGCCGCATCGACCCAGGCCAGGCGCTGCACGGGCAGCGGCAGTTTGCCCAGTTCACGCCGCGCCCAACGGCAACTGGCACAACCTATGCTGGTAAATATCAGCAGTGAAGTGCCGGGCAAGTCGAGTAGATGGCGATCTGCATCTAAATCGGTCAGTTCCAGCTCAGTCACTATACTGCCCAATGTGGTATCAGATTGATGGCATCCGAGGTAGTCATAGATGCGTCACTTTCTGCGTCATCCCAGTGATATGCCGGTTGAATTGGTGCTGCGTAAACAGGCGTTCGTGCCCAAGCAGCGGCTCAACAATATCAGCCTCGGCGGTGTGGCTTGCAACTCCAGCCGCGCTTTTCGCCGTGGCACGGCCATCGAGTTGCGTATTCCGCTGTTTGGCGAGCATGCGCGTTACCCCGGGCTGGTGGCCTGGTGTCGCAAGCAGGAGGACAAGTACCTGGTCGGTATTGCCTTTGTTGATGAAGACACCCTGTTTCGCGCGCGCATGGTCGAGCAGGTCTGCCAGATTGAACATTACCGTCATCAACGCGAGCAGGAACTGGGCTGCAGCCTGCCGATTGAAACGGTGGCGCAGGAATGGATCAGCCAGCATGCCGCCGAGTTCTCCCGCGCCAGCCTGAATTAGTCATTGTCCTGCCTGCAGATCGCGGAAAAACCTAGGCGAGGCGGTTTTTAACGCGGTATTGCCAACGCAGGTAGTCTTTCGGCACCTACCAAGCCCATTGTCGAGCCAGGCCTTTACGCGCTAAGGTTCGGCTTCCCCGCTGTGCTCATATTGCTGTGCTCCGCCACACGGGGATCGCTGGCGGCCGGCACCCGTGACCTGATGACTCTGACTGATGAATAGCACGATGGCTGATTTACCGATTGATGACCTGAACGTTGCCTCCAACGAAACCCTGATCACCCCCGCACAGCTCAAGCGTGAAATTCCGCTGACCGAAGCTGCCCTGCGCACGGTTGCCAGTGGTCGTGAGGTGATCCGCAATATTCTCGATGGCAAGGATCATCGTCTGTTCGTGGTGGTGGGTCCCTGCTCGATCCACGACATCAAGGCCGCCCACGAGTATGCCGGGCGCCTCAAGGCACTGGCTGCTGAGCTGTCGAATAGCCTGTATCTGGTCATGCGGGTGTATTTTGAAAAACCACGTACCACCGTTGGCTGGAAAGGCTTGATCAACGACCCGTTCATGGACGACTCGTTCAAGATTCAGGACGGCTTGCACATCGGTCGTCAGCTGTTGCGTGACCTGGCTGAAATGGGCCTGCCGACAGCCACTGAAGCCCTGGACCCGATTTCCCCGCAATACCTGCAGGACCTGATCAGCTGGTCGGCCATTGGCGCACGTACCACCGAGTCGCAAACCCACCGTGAGATGGCCTCGGGTCTTTCCTCGGCTGTGGGCTTCAAGAACGGCACTGATGGCGGCCTGACCGTGGCGATCAACGCTCTGCAGTCGGTCTCCAGCCCGCACCGTTTCCTCGGCATCAACCAGGAAGGTGGCGTGTCCATCGTCACCACCAAAGGCAATGCCTACGGTCACGTGGTGCTGCGCGGTGGCAACGGCAAGCCGAACTATGACTCGGTGAGTGTTGCCGTTTGTGAGCAGGAACTGACCAAAGCCGGCATCCGTCCGAACATCATGGTCGATTGCAGCCACGCCAACTCCAACAAGGACCCGGCCCTGCAACCGCTGGTGATGGATAACGTCGCCAACCAGATCCTCGAAGGCAACCAGTCGATTGTCGGCCTGATGGTGGAAAGCCACCTGGGCTGGGGCAACCAGTCGATTCCCAAGGACCTCAGCCAGCTCAAATACGGCGTGTCCATCACCGATGCCTGCATCGATTGGGAAAGCACCGAGAAAACCCTGCGCGGCATGCATGCCAAGCTCAAGGACGTGCTGCCGAAGCGTCAGCGCGGCTGATTTCAGCGGCTGTAACAAAAACGGGCTTATGCGTATGCATAAGCCCGTTTTTTATGACCTGCGGGCCTGTAGGAGGCGCTTTAGCGGCGAGCTTTATCGCAGGTGTCGCGGCTAAAGCCCCTACAACGTGACACTCAAACGTCCCGTTTACCCCAGTTAAGAATCGCCAGAGTCAAAAGCCCCGCGACAATCCCCCAGAACGCCGAGCCCACCGAGAACAGGGTCATGCCCGAGGCGGTGACGAGAAAGGTGATCAGCGCCGCTTCGCGCTCTTTCGGCTCGCTCATGGCTTGCGTCAGGCCGCCGATGATCGAGGCGAACAGTGCAAGCGCGGCGATGGACAGGATCAGGGCTTTTGGCAGGGCGGCAAACAGCGCGGCCAAGGTGGCGCCGAAAACACCGGCAATACCGTAGAACACCCCGCACCAGATGGCGGCGGTGTAGCGTTTTTTCGGGTCTTCGTGGGCTTCCGGGCCGGCGCAGATCGCTGCGCTGATGGCCGCCATATGGATGCCGTGGCTGCCGAACGGCGCCAGCAACATCGACGTCAGGCCGGTGGTGCTCAGCAGTGGGCTGGCCGGTACGTCATAGCCGTTGGCGCGCAGCACGGCCATGCCCGGCAGGTTCTGCGAGGCCATGGCCACGATAAACAGCGGGATGCCGATACTGATGGCCGCCGCCAGGGAGAAGCTCGGCGTGGTCCATTCCGGCACCGCCAGTTGCAGCTCGAAATGCTCGAAGTTGAGCAGGCCGAAAATTGCAGCCAGCACGCTGCCGACGATCAAGGCAGCGAGCACGGCGTAGCGCGGCAGCAGGCGTTTGCCCAGCAGGTAGGCGATCAGCATGGCCACTACCAGCAGCGGCTGTTGCTCGGCGGCTACGCAGATTTCCAGGCCGATCTTGAACAGCACGCCGGCCAACAACGCTGCGGCGATGGAGGCGGGGATGCGGCGCATGATGTGGTCGAAGGTGCCGGTCAAACCGATCAGCACAATCAGTCCGGAGGCGAAGATATAGGCACCAATTGCCTCGCTGTAGGGCACGCCGGGCAGGCTGGTGATCAATAGCGCGGCGCCGGGAGTGGACCAGGCGATCATGATCGGCGCGCGGTAGCGCAGCGACAGGCCGATGCAGCAGATTGCCATGCCAATCGACAATGCCCAGATCCACGAGGAAATCTGCCCGTTCGTCAGGCCTGCAGCCTGGCCAGCCTGGAACATCAGCACCAGCGAGCTGGTGTAGCCGGTAAGCATGGCGATAAAGCCGGCGACTACCGCCGAGGTCGAGGTGTCGGCCAATGGCCGTAAGCGGGTTTGCGGTAGATCGTGCATCAGAGCAATCCAGTGTCGGCAAATATGGGATACAGCGAGGCGACCAGCAGCAAGGCCATGCCGATATTGAAGATACGCAGCGCTCGGGCGTTACTCAGCCAGTTGCGCAGCAGGCTGCCCGCGACCGTCCACAGACCGACGCTGGGGCAGTTGACCAGGGCGAACAGCGCGGCGATCAGCAGCACATTGACCACGAAGTTCTCTTGCGGGGTGTAGGTGGTAATGGCGCCGATGGCCATGATCCAGGCTTTCGGATTGACCCACTGAAAGGCCGCCGCCTGCAGAAAGGTAAAGGGTTTGCCTACGGGCTTGCCGCCATCCTGCGGTGCTCCAGAGCCGGCAATCTTCCAGGCCAGGTACAGCAGGTAGGCCGCGCCCAGGTAGCGCAACAGGTTGTGCAGCAGTGGTACTTGCTCGAACAACTGGCCCAGACCGAGACCGACCGAGGCCACCAGCAGCATAAAACCCAGGCTGATGCCGAACATATGCGGCAGGCTGCGACGCAGGCCGAAGTTCACCCCGCTGGCCAGCAGCATCATATTGTTCGGCCCCGGCGTAACCGAAGTGACAAAGGCGAAGGCGATAAAGGCGAGCAGCAGTTCGGTGGTCATGGCGCAGGCTCATAGCACTTATTGGGGGTAGTGCTGATCAGCCTAGGGGCAGACGCCCAGAGCGTCGCGGTACAGCGATGCAGGCAATGGGCGGTACAGTTTCAGGCGGCTTACTTTTAGCGTCAGTACAGTTTTTGCCGGGAGTGCTCTCTCAGCTTTCACTGGCGCTGTTATGCAGGGTTTGGTTGACCTGCAACCAGCCGCTGACGGCGGTTTCCCCGGCTTCACTGAATGCCCGCTGCAGCAGCTTGGCTTGCTCACGGCGCAGGGCCTGTTCCAGCTTGGCGCCTTCAGCCGTAAAGCCGAGCAGTCGTTTGCGCTTGTCGTCTTCAGCGGCAAGGCTCTGCACCAGGTTCATTTCCAGCAATTGGCGCAGGGGAGTGTTCAGCGCCTGCTTGCTGACGCCCAGGTAGCTGAGCAGTTCTTTCATGCTCAGCCCTGGGTACTTGGCGATAAAGAACAGAATGCGGTGATGCACCCGCGACAGACCGCGGCGCGCCAGCATCTCATCGGCCTTGGCGGTAAACGCCTGGTAGCCGAAGAAGAAGGCTTCCATGGCCGTTTGCTGAGTGGTTGTGCTCTTGAGGTCAAGCATTAAGGTCAAGCCTATTGACGTATTCGGGTTGATCGTCGTAGTTTCAGGCAAACAGAATTTCGGTCAAACAGTTTGACCTATTTTTATTTGCCTTTGCTACCGGTGATATCCATGGCCTTCTCCGAACGTGTTGCCCGCCTGAAAAGCTCCCTGATCCGTGAAATTCTCGCCGCGGCGCAGCGTCCGGAAGTCATGTCCTTTGCTGGCGGGTTGCCTGCTGAGCCGATGTTGCCGAAGGTCGAATGGGCCGATATGCCGGCCAGCATGGGCCAGTACGGCATGAGCGAAGGCGAGCCGGCACTGCGTGAGGCGATTGCCGCTGAGGCTCGCGCTCTGGGCGTGCCCTGCGAGGCCAGCCAGGTGCTGATCGTCAGCGGTTCGCAGCAGACGTTGGACCTGGCCAGCAAACTGTTTATCGATCCGGGTACCGAAGTGCTGCTCGAGGCGCCGACCTACCTGGCCGCGCTACAGGCCTTCCAGCTGTTCGGCGCTGATTGCATTGCCGTGCCGCAGGAAGCCGACGGCCCGCAGATCGACGCTCTGCGCCAACGTCTGCAGAACCACAAACCGGCCTTTGCCTATCTGATTCCGACCTTTCAGAACCCATCGGCGGTGCGTTACAGCGAAGCCAAGCGCGACGCCGTGGCGGCGCTGCTGGATGAGTTCGGCGTGACCCTGATTGAAGATGAGCCATACCGCGAGCTGGTATTCGATGATGGCAGTGCCACGCCGATTGTCAGCCGTCTGCAAAAGGCCAGTTGGATCTACACCGGCACGGTGTCGAAAACCCTGTTGCCGGGCTTGCGCGTCGGCTACCTGATTGCGACGAAGGACTTGTTCCCTTATCTGCTGCGCCTCAAACAGTCGGCGGACCTGCACACCAACCGCATCGGTCAGTGGCAGGCGCTGCAGTGGCTGGGCAGCGAGAAATACCGTGGCCACCTGGCCGAGCTGCGCGACTTCTACCGTATCCGCCGTGATGCCATGCAAGCGGTGCTGGAAGAGCATTTCAGCGACCTGGCCGACTGGCAGGTGCCGCAAGGCGGGCTGTTCTTCTGGCTAACCCTCAAGCAGCCGCTGGACACTCGCGCGCTACTGGCACCGGCGCTGGCGCAGAACGTGGCGTTTATGCCGGGTGAGCCGTTCTTTATCGATCCGGACGCCAACCCTGGCCATTTGCGGCTTAACTTCAGCCACGTCGCACCGGAGCGCCTGAACGAAGGTCTCAAGCGTCTGGCCGAGGTGATTCGTCAGGCGCAAGCAAGCTAATCCACGCGGTCAAGCAGGTTGGAGGAGGGCGATATGTACAAGGTTTATGGCGATTACCGCTCGGGCAACTGCTACAAGGTCAAGCTGATGCTGCACCTGCTGGATCAGCCCTATGAGTGGATGCCGATCGATATCCTCAAGGGCGAGACCCAGAGCGACGCCTTTCTGGCCAAGAACCCCAACGGCAAGATCCCGGTGCTGGAGCTGGACGACGGCACCTGTCTGTGGGAATCCAATGCCATCCTCAACTTCCTCGCCGACGGCAGCGCGTTCCTGCCCAGCGAGCCGCGCCTGCGCACTCAGGTGCTGCAGTGGCAGTTTTTCGAGCAGTACAGCCATGAGCCTTATGTCGCGGTGGCACGCTTTATTCAGCTCTATCAGGGCCTGCCTGAAGCGCGCCGTAGCGAGTACGAGGAGTGCCATGTGCGCGGTCACAAGGCACTCAAGGTGATGGAGAAGCAGCTGCAGCGCACGCCCTACCTGGTTGGCGAGAACTTCTCGATTGCCGATATCGCCCTGTACGCCTACACCCACGTGGCGGACGAAGGCGGTTTCGACCTGGCCCCATATCCGGCCATCCGTACCTGGCTGGCGCGGGTTGCCAGCCACCCGCGCCATATCGGCATGCTCGACTGACAGCTGTCGGATGAGCAGGGCGGTGAGAGGCGCTGCGCGTTCTCACCGCGCAGTCGCCTGTTCGCCGTAAAAAGCACTTATCATTCAACGATCTATCTTCTGTCTGGGTCGCGAATGCCAACTGCTGTTCAGCGCTACAAACGGCTCTTGTCCGCCGCTCTGGCGCGCTACTTTCCCCATACCACAGCCTATCTGCGTGCCGAGCGTGAAGCGGCTGTGCCGTCAAAAAAGCCTGCACCACGGACGAAAAAAGCGCCTGCCAAGGGCCAATCGGCTAGCACGAAACCGCCGGCTAAACCGCGCCGCACTGCCAGTAAACCCAGCACTCAAGGTATTTACGGCCCTGCCATGCTGACGGTCGAAGCCGCGCACGCTCAGGCCATGCGCGAGCAGGTGGCGCGGGCGGTGACGGCAGGGTTGCTCAGTGCACCGTCGGCTGAGCAGTGGGCGATGATCCTCAGCAATCATCCGCTGACGCGCATCTTCGCCGGGGCTGGCTCGGGCAAGTCCACCACGCTGGTGCTGCGAGTGGTGTTTATGCTCTGTCACCTGGGCATCAAGCCCGAGCAGCTGACGGTGATTTCCTTTACCAATGCGTCCTGCGCCGAGCTGCGCGAACAGCTGCTCAAGGTGTTGGTCTTCTTCAACTATCCCTTCGATGCCGTGCAGGCGCGCCAGTGCGTCCGCACCTTTCATGCGGCCATGGGCAGTGTGGCCAAGAGTGCGCTGGGTAATCCGCGTTGGTTCGAACAGCTGGATGATCCGCGGGCGGCGAGTCGTGAGCTGGATAACCCGCTCAGCGCCGGCCGCTTGCGCCCAGCCCAGCAACGCCTGCTCAAACAGGCTTACCAGCAATGCTATGCCGAGCAGCCGGTTTTTCGTCAGCAGGTGCACAGCCTGTTGCAACTGCCGATGCCGCCGCTTGAAAGTGGGTGTCAGGCTAAGGCCCCACTGGATCCGTACCGGCTGGCGGGGGAGTTCAGCGCTGCGCCGTTGTATGAGGCCTTTTATGCCCAGGCCGAGTTTGCCGAGAGCATTAGCATTGAGCTGTCGGCTTTGCAGCCGCAGAACGTTGAGACTGCAGCCCCGGTACGCGGGTTTCTTGAGGCACTACGGCTGTTCTGGCCGTACTTCGAGCGCGCTTTGCAGGCGCAGGGTTTGATGACGTTTAACGGCGCCTTTGCTGAGCTGACGGCGCGGCTTAATGCCGACGGGAAAAGTGTCGCGCCAGAGCTACTGGCGCCATTTAGCCATCTGTTGATCGACGAATTTCAGGACATCTCGCCGCAGATCGTGCAGTGGTTGCAGGCCGTGCAGCGTTGCCTGGCCGGGCAGGGCATAGTCGTCAGCCTGATGGCCATCGGCGATGACTGGCAGTCGATCTACGGCTGGCGCGGTAGCTCGCCGCAGCTGTTTATCGACTTCGACCGGCACTTTCCCGGTAAAGGCAAAGCCAAACGCAGCGCCGTGCTGACCCTGGCCAACAACTACCGTTCGATTGAGCCGATTATCCGTGACGCTGAAGCGCTGCTCGGCGACGTGCAGCACAAACAGGCGAAGGCCAGTCAGGCGATCAAAGCTACTCAGCCAGGTGATCATGGCGTGCGCCTGATCCAGCGCTTCGATAGCAAGGCACGCCTGCCGGAGCTGCTCAAGCAGATCCGTGAACAATGCGCCTACGCCGCCGAGCGCAACAGCCGTGAGCGCAATGCGGTGTTGCTGCTGAGTCGGCGCAATGAACCGCTGCAGGCCATCACCGCGCAGCTGGACCAGAAACTGCCGGTCAAGGCCTACACTATCCACCGCGCCAAGGGCTTGCAGGCCGAAGTGGCGATCATCCTTGATGAGTGTCAACCGCCCGAGTCACACCCGCTGCGCAATGCGCTGTATGGCTGTTCGGGCTTCTTCAGCAACAGCTACGACCAGGCGATGCAGGATGAAAGCCTGCGCCTGGCCTATGTGGCGATCACCCGTGGCGTCAGCCGCGTCTTTTGGTATTGCCAGAAAACCCAGGGCGCAACGCGCATTCTGGCGGGGCGAGGGCGGTAGTCGATTAGGGGAATGTCAGCGCCAGGCGGTGTTACCATGCGACGCGAGAGTGCAGGGAAGTACCTTGAGAGCGTTCGAGAGTTGCGCCGTATGCCCGAATCACCTTGATTGGCATAGGGCCAGCCCCGGCCCACTTTTGCGCCGTCACAGCAGCATTGCGCGCTTGAGCAGGTCGTAGAGTCCTTCCGGTACCAGCGGCGATGCCGGGGTGAAGCTGGCGCTGGAGTGCCACGCGGCCCTGAACGGCGCGCCATCGCTTTCGTGGCCGTCTAGCCAGGGTTGTTCATAGACTTCTGCGTCGTCAAACCTGGCATCGTAGACTTGGACAATCTCGTGCCCTGGCTTGCCTGCGTAGGTGAAGATGCTTTCCAGCGTGCCAATCAGGCGAATGTCGCTGATCGAGCGGCCCAGTTCTTCCTGCACTTCGCGGACGATGGCGTCGTGACTCCTTTCGCCGAACTCAATGCCGCCGCCAATGGGGCGAAAGAGCGTCCGGTTCTCATCGGCGTCGTGGAATTGGTTGACCAGTATTTTCCCCTGATGATGAAAAATGCACAGCGCGAGCGGGCGAATGAAGTGTTTTGCCACGAGTAATAATCCCTTTATTCGGGTCGTCAGTTGATCGAACAGGGCCGGGTTGCAGGTGTTGCGGGCAACTGAGCCAGGAAGGCGGCAATCTCTCGACCGCCGCGTAGATGCACTGTTGGCACCGTCGGGCCTATGGCCATGCGCACGGCCTCGATACCTTGGCGGTAGCCATGGTCGAACTGCCAGACGAATTTAAGAAAATCCAGAAATGCCCGGTCGAGTTGCTCTCTACAGCCAGCCGCAAGGTCGGGGCGCGGTCGGTTCAAGACGCTACGCACGATGACGCGCCTCAGGCAGGTCAGCCGCGGTGTATCCAGCCAGATGATCAGGTCGGCGGTGGGCAGGCGCAGGTCGAAGGTGCGTCGGGCGTAGTTGCCTTCACAGACCCAGGCATCCGTGGTGAGCGCATCGCGGACCCTTTCACGGAACTGCCCCGCATCGGGCTCGACCCAGCCGGGCTCCCAGAACAAGGTATCGAGATGCACGACGGGTACGCCGAGACGCTTGCCCAAGGCCCGCGCCAGAGTGGACTTGCCGCTGCCGGCATTGCCCAAAATCACAATCCGTTGCACGAGGGACTTCCATCCGTGGAAAAGGGGCGGCGATTCTGCTGATTTTTACCGGCCTGTCAACCACAGGGTTATCGGCACATAAGGCCGGCCTAGGGTTGGCCCTTTTTGCCAGCTTACGACCCTCTCATCTGCGCCTTAAATATCGCGAAACAGGTCATGGGCGTTAAGCAGGTCGTAGGCGATCTGCGGACGTTTTTCCAAGCCGCGGCGGATGGCGGTGGGAATGGCCTGGCGGGTTTTGCGACAAAGGCCAGGGAGTTCATCGATCTCGATCTGGATACCGCGCATGCTGCGTACTTCGTTAAAACCGGGCGCAACGGCAACGCGTACGCCGAGTTGTTCGTAGATGCGCCGCTGCAGTTTTTCCAGATCGGCGAGGCTCTCGAGATTTTCCAGGCGCTCCAGCAGGCGCTTTTCCTCGCTGCGGGTGAGCAACAGGATGCGCATATCGCTGCTGGCATTCTCCAGCAGTTGCTCGCGCCCGCAATCGCAGGCACCAGGTGGGCAGGGTTGACGCAATGGTGGGGTATTGGTCATGGGCTCCGATCATAGCCAGCTGCGAGCGCTTTTGCCCATGCCTGGGCATGGACAAAGCTGTTATTGGGCGGATAATCCGCCTCCATACGATTGCCCGCGACCACCTCCGCTGCCATGCGCTCACTGCGAACTGCCCTGATCTGCATACTGATGCTCGCCCTCCCGGCGCAGGGCATGGCCGCCCTCAGCATGCAGTTATGCGCGCTAACCCAGCAGGGTAGCGCGACGGCGCAGGTTGATGTGCAGATGGCGGCGCACCATCCGGGTACGCTGGTCACGGTGCAGGCTGCTGAGCAGCCTGCACACGGCGGGCTTCACGCGGGCGATAACGCCAGTAAGGCGCTGGTGGATCTGGATAACAGCCTGTGTAGCCTTTGTGCGTTCTGTGTGGGTGCGGTCACCCTGAATTCAGTGAAGGGCTGTGATGCACCGCTGCAAGCCGGTGAGCCATCCTTGGCGCGCCTTGAGCAGTTTGTGGGCTTTATCGGCGAACCCCTTGAACGTCCACCGCGGTTATTTCTCGTCTGAACAGTGTGTTGCTGTGTGCCGCCAGCGCTTTGCTGCGTCTGGCCCACAGTGTTTATTCAGTTGCGAATTCGAGAACCTAACCATGAGTGCATCTTCAAATTCCGTTGCTTTGCTGTTGAGTCTGGGCCTGCTGTTGGGCGGCGGTACTGCGCTGGCCGCTGGCGAACATCACGGCGCGCATCACGCGGCCGCGCCGGCCAAGCAGCAGAAAGCCTGGGGCATCGCCGGCGAGCCGGAGCAAGTCAGCCGGACTATCGAAATCAGCATGAGCGATCAGATGCGTTTCAGCCCTGACCAGCTTGACGTCAAGCAGGGCGAAACCATCCGCTTTATCCATCGCAATGAAGGGCAGGTCATTCACGAGTTTGTGCTCGGCACTCAGGCGGAGTTGCAGGCGCATGCGGCGATGATGGCGTCAGCCGTGGGCATGCAGCATGAGTCAGCAGATATGACGCATGTTGCGCCGGGGCAGCAGGAGGAGGTTGTCTGGACCTTCAACCGTGTCGGTGAATTCGACTTTGCCTGCCTGATTCCCGGCCACTACCAGGCCGGGATGGTCGGCAAGGTACGGGTGCTGGCGAACTGAATAGCTGGGCTGAGTAATCAGCCATAACGCTGAAACAACTGGGGCCGCTTAGCGGCCCCAGTTGTTTGTTCAGACTGCGGCAAAGCGCTCGTTGAGATACGCGATGATCGCCTTGGACTCATACAGCCAGGTGCTCTGGCCATTTTCTTCGATGCGCAGGCACGGCACCTTGATCTTGCCGCCTTGCAGCTCCAGCTCGCTGCGCGCCTGAGCGTCGTTCTTCGCGTCGCGCAGGGCCACCGGCACATTGAGTTTGTGCAGGGTGCGGCGGGTTTTTACGCAGAACGGGCAGGCGTTGAACTGGTACAGCGCCAGGTTGCAGGCGCTTTGCTCGACCGCAGCCTGAGCTTCTGCGGTGCGTTTGAGTTTGGCCGGACGGCTGATCCAGTCGAGGAAGATGATCAACTGGCCGAGGCCGATGCGCAGTGCCTTGATAATCATGCGGGGGCAAACCTTGGGTAGCTAAATACGGGTGCGCAGCTTACCCGAGTTTGCTGCGATTGGCCCGGCGCTGGCCGTGCTCTTGGTCGAACGGCATAATCCGCGCTCGATTGCCTGACCTTGCCGAGCCTGCGATGAAACCCGAAGACCTGCTGTTGCTGGTGACCCGCGAAATGCCCTTCGGCAAATACAAAGGCCGTCTGCTTGCCGATCTGCCGGGTAACTACCTCAACTGGTTTGCCCGTGAAGGTTTCCCCCAGGGTGAAATCGGCCGGCTGCTGGCGCTGATGCAGGAGATCGATCATAACGGTCTGTCGGGCCTGCTCGATCCGTTACGCAGCAAACCACGGGTGCCGCTCAAGGTCCGCTAGTGCCCTTGAGGTAAGGCATTGCGGTTATTCCACGATCGACCATTTGCCATCTTTCTTTTCGGCGAGGCCGCGTTCTTCCAGGCTTTTCAGATACAGCTGCAGGCCGCGGTCCCCTCGTGACTGGAGGAAAGGCAACAGCCGTGGCAGAACACCGGGAAACAGCATCAGTAGTTTGCTAAGCCAGAGTTCTGCGGCTTTAGGTGCGCTCTCCAGGCAAGGGGCGTCGATAACTTTGATGATGTGTTCGGCTACGGTCTCTGGCGACTGTGGCATATCCATGAACTGCAATGCGTTGCCCCCTGACACGGCCTCGTGGCGCAGCATGGGCGTGTCTGTGGCGGATGGCAGGATGCAGCAGACCTGGATGCCTTTGGGTTTTAAATCCAGTGCCAGAGAAAGCATGGCGCCCCGCAGGCCAAATTTGCTGGCGCAGTAGAGTGGGCTCTCCGGCGTTGGGAAGATGCCGGCCACTGAAACCGTTGTGATCAGGCGTGCATTGGCCGAGCGCTCAAGCAATGGGATCGCCTGCCGGGTCAGTAGCAGCGGTGCGAGCAGGTTGATATTCAGTTCCTGGGCAATACTTTCGTTCGTACGTTCGGCAAATGGCCCGACTTGCACGATCGCGGCGTTGTTGATCAGTACATCGAGCCGCGCAAAGCGCTGTGTGATAAAGGTGATCAGTGCTGCAATGTGCTCCGGGTCACTGAGGTCAGCTGGGAACGCATGTGCACGTGGCCCCAGGCGCTCACACAGCTCGTTAAGCCGTGTGGCATTGAGGTCGGCCAAAACAAGTTCTACGTCGCGTCGCGCCAGTTCGGCGCAGAGTGACTGACCGATACCACCGGCAGCACCGGTGATCAGAATGATTTCGCTCACGTTATTCACCTTGCTCAGGATGCACGGGATAAGGGCTGCATGACGTAGTCCTGCTGGCTACGAACCGGGTTGAAATAGCCAGCTTCCAGCTCATTCCAGCCCATGCGTTGACGCAGCCTGCGCATGTGTTTTTTCAGCGCGTGCACCTCCAGGTACACCTCGTGGCGTTGAGACTTGACGAATTGAATGCCGCCGCTGAGGTCCGGTTCATCCTCGTTGATCAGTGTCTGGAATTCCTGGGCCATGCGCGGGCGCTTGAGTTGGTCAGCCAGGTAGCAGGCGATCAGGTGCGCCTCGTTGTCGAACAGTTTGTAAGCGCTGGAGTTGGTTTCCAGGTAGCCGATGCCAAACAGGTTGTGATGCTGACGGCTGAAAATGGACAGGTACATGTGCGGACGTCCGCCTTTCCATTCGAAGTAGTCAGTCGCGTAGCGGCAGCTCCACTTATAACCAGTGGCATAGAGCACCAGATCGAGGTGCTCACGTGTGCCGTCCTGGAAGACCACCTGGTCAGCGTCGAAATGTGAGATGTCCGGGCGTGCCTGAATATCGCCGTGCTGCAGGTAATGCAGCAGTTGGCTGTTGAGGAGCGGGTGGCTTTCGAAGAGTTTGTGATCCGGTTTTGGCAGGCCAAAGCGTGTCAGGTTGCCGTTGACCATCCGCAGAATGCTTCCGAATATGAGCCGCGTCAGCCACATGGGCAGTTGTGGACCTTTTTCACTGACCTCGTCTGCCGGTAGACCAAACAGGTGTTTGGGAATGAAGTGGTAGCCACGGCGCAGGCTGATAAACGCCTTGTCAGCGTTGGCGGCTGCATCACAGGCAATATCTGCTCCGGAGTTACCTGCGCCGACGATCATCACGCGTTTGCCTTTGAACTCGTCAGGATGGCGATACGTGACCGAGTGACGAATTTCTCCGCTGAAATGCCCCTTGATTTCGGGCATGTTCGGGTCCCAGTTGCAACCGGTGGCACAGACCAGGGCCATGTAGCGGCGGCGCTCGCCGTTGTGCAGCGTCACGATCCAGCGGTCGTCTTGGTCTTTATCGACCCGCTCCACAGGGGTGTTGAATCGCACCTTGTCGTAAAGGCCGAACGCGAGGGCAAACGAGCGCAGGTATTCGAGAATTTGCCGGTTGCTTGGGTAGTCCGGAAAGTGTTTGGGCATCGGGTAGTCGAGAAAGCCCGACAGGTCGCGTGACGAAATGAAGTGGGCAGATTCGTACATGGGCGTACCTGGATTATCCAGATCCCAGACGCCGCCGAAGTCGCTGTGTCGTTCGAACTGTTCGTAGTTCAGCCCTTGCCGTTTTAGCGCACGGGCCATGCACAGGCCTCCGGGGCCGCCGCCAATGATGCAGACGGTATTGCCGCAATCTGTGTAAGAGGTGTTGCTGGACATGATTGTCTCCGTGGCGATAGGTGATGATGGCCACGTTAGCGCCTGGTCGGTTTGTTCATCAGGTCGCTGGCGGACAGTGAAGGGGGCTTAAACGGCCACCATTGCAGTCGTTTATTTCCAGGCGTGGCTGTAGCGGTTAACGTTCACGCAGCCGCTAGTGTTTTCAGATGATTCTTGTGCGGCGGATGACGGAGCCTGCATGAAAGATATTGCCGACCCGCGCTTTTCCAGCGCCTCTGCGCCGCCACATGTGTCCCGCCTGTTACTCAGGGTCGCGGCGGAGCGCGATGGGGATGTGGAGCGAATCTGCATGGGTTTGGGTTTTGCGCCGGCGGATCTGGAACGGCCAGGGTTTCGTCTTTCCCATCGGCAGAGCTATCTGCTGGTCAGGCGCATCCTGGCGCAAATGGGGGACAACGGCCTGGGGTTGGCGGTTGGTGGGCGGCAGACCGCCGTTTCTTTGGGGTTGGTTGGGCTCGGCATGCAGGCCAGTCCCAGCCTTGGCGCCGCGATGAGACTTGGGCTGGATTACCAGCGCCACGCCGGCGCGATGTTGGACTATGGCCTGGAAACCCAGGTGGACACGGCTCGAGTGGTGCTGACGCCACGTTTCTATGAGTCTGATGTCGTGACCTTTTACATGGAGGAGGCCTTCTCCAGTGCGCTGAGCATCATCAGACACCTCACGGGTGTTCGGCTGAAACCCAAGTTGTTACGGCTGGATTACCCGCGTCCCGCGCATGGGCACCTCTATGACGTGCTGTTTGAATGCCCCGTGCATTTCGCTGAGGCGGTCAACGCTATTGAGTTTGAGCTTTCCTGGCTTGAGATTGCGCTGGCGACTCGTGATGACGCTGTTGCCGCCGAAGTGACTGATTTACTCACCGAGGCACGTTGGATCGACCAGGAACGTTGCGAGTTGATTGAAGGGCTGCAGCGGGAAGTGCGTAAGCAACTCGGTGCGCCCCCCTCACTGACGGAGCTCGCGCATCAGCTCAATATCAGTGAACGTACATTACGTCGGAGAATTGAGTCGGCGGGTTTGAGTTACCAGGCCGTTATTGATGAAGCACGTCGTGCGCGGGCCCTGTCGCTACTGGGTCGTGAGGAGTTGTCATTGATGGAGGTGGCGTTTCAGACGGGCTTCAGTGATGAGCGCAATTTTCGGCGTGCGTTCAAACGCTGGACCGGCATGACACCGCGTGAAGCACGTAAGCGTGTTATTTAGCAGTTGCTAGAGATCACCTAGTACACACGGGGTGATGGGGCGCTTTCGCCGTCATCAGCCAGTGTGTGGCCGGGAAAGGGCCCTTCAAGTTGAGTAAAAAAGCCGCTGTTTGCCTTTGGCAATAAAAAACCGGCTTGTGGCCGGTTTTTTATTGCGTGCCATCCATGGCCGCAGCGTGTGTCGCGCGAGGCGACGGTAAACAGTGCTGTTGGCAATTTGCATTGCCCAACAGGCGCTTTACTGCGCCTGGCTGACCTCTGGGGTGAGGGCCAGCGGCGGCACTTCAACGAACTCCAGTTGCAGGCGTTCGCTACTCCAGGCGCGGGTCTGATTAGTCAGCGCCAGGTCGTCGTTCAGCTTTTGGCCGTAAGACGGGATGATTTCTTTCAGTTTGGTTTGCCACTCAGGGCTCTGCATTTCGTTCTTGAAGGTCTTCTCCAGCACCGAAAGCATGATGGGTGCGGCCGTCGAGGCGCCTGGCGAGGCGCCAAGCAGGGCGGCGAGGCTGCCATCGGCGGCGCTGACCACTTCAGTACCGAATTGCAGAATGCCGCCGTGTTCGGCGTCTTTTTTGATGATCTGCACGCGTTGACCCGCCTGGATCAGCTCCCAATCTTCTGACTTGGCATTGGGGAAGTATTCGCGCAGCGAATCCATGCGGTCTTCCTGGCTGAGCATCAGCTGGCCCATCAGGTAGGTGCTGAGCGAGAAATTATCGATGCCGGCGTGGGTCATCGGCAGGATGTTGTCAGTGGTCAGGGCGCTGAAGGTGTCGAGCAGCGAGCCATTTTTCAGGAACTTGGTGGAGAAGGTGGCGAACGGTCCGAACAGCAATACTTTCTGGCCCTCGATTACCCGGGTGTCGAGGTGCGGTACGGACATCGGCGGCGAACCGACCGAGGCTTTGCCGTAGACCTTGGCTTGGTGCTGAGCGACGATTTCTGGATTGCTGGTGGCGAGGAACGAGCCGCCGACCGGGAAGCCGGCATAGCCTTCGGCCTCGCTGATGCCGGACATCTGCAGCAGTTTCAACGCGGCGCCGCCGGCGCCGATAAACACGAACTTGGCGTTGATGGTTTTCTCGGCGCCGCCGTTGCCCAGGTCGGCCACCCGTACGTTCCAGGTGTTGTCGGCATTGCGCTCGATACCGCGCACTTCATGCTGCAGGTTGAGGCTGACGTTGTCCTGCTGGCTCAGCGAGTCGAACAGCTGGCGGGTGATCTCGCCAAAGTTGACGTCGGTGCCAATCGATACGCGGGTGGCGGCAAGCTTCTGCCCGGGTTCGCGGCCTTCCATCACCAGCGGTACCCACTGCTTGATCTGCTGCGGGTCTTCGGAATACTCCATACCGCGAAACAGCGAACTGGCCTGCAGGGCAGCATGGCGCTTCTTGAGGAACGCGACGTTGTCATCGCCCCAGACAAAGCTCATGTGCGGCACGTTGTTGATAAACGAAGGTGGGTTGTTCAGCACCTTGCGCTCAACCTGGTAGGCCCAGAACTGTTTGGAAATCTCGAAGGACTCGTTGATCGCCACCGCTTTGCTGATATCGATGCTGCCATCGGCCAGCTCGGGGGTGTAGTTCAGCTCGCAGAAGGCCGAGTGGCCGGTGCCGGCGTTGTTCCAGGCGTTGGAGCTTTCATCGGCGACGCGGTCGAGGCGCTCGTAGATGTCGATGCTCCAGCCCGGCTCCAGCTCATTGAGGTAGGTGCCCAGGCTGGCACTCATGATGCCGCCGCCAACCAGAAGGACATCCACAGTTTTTTCTGGCTCAGGGTGCTTGGCGCAGCCGATCACGCTCAGGCACAGGAGGGTCAACAGGAGTTTTTTCATTAAACCAACCATCTTATCGGTGAAGTCAAAATGACGGCCTGGGCAACACGGGGTCAGGCGTGTGGCAATAGCCTGCATGCCCGTCGGCAGGCGACAGGCACGGGGCTGGTGTTCAGGGCGTCGTGTGCATAACGGCAGTGGCGCAGAGCACGGGTGGCGAAGCACTGTGCACGCGTTGCAAGGCATGGCGCGATTGCCGTTGCCCGGCTTATCGCAAGAAGCATGCCCGCAGTACAGCAGCCCCCGGGCGGCGGCGCGCTGCCGCGGAGGGAAGGGCGGTGTGTGTGTTTTGGATGGCGTGATCTCGCCATGTTTGGGCGGTTATATCGAGGTTTTTGGCGGATAGTCGCCGTTTTTCATGCTGCCGTGCAGGCACAAAAAAACCGGCCGAGGCCGGTTTTGGGTATCACTGAAGTTCGATCAGTTATTGACCAAGCTCAGGAACTCGCTGCGCGTGGCGGCGTTTTCGCGGAACTCGCCGAGCATCACCGAGGTGACCATGGAGGAATTCTGCTTCTCCACGCCGCGCATCATCATGCACATGTGCTGGGCTTCGATCACCACGGCCACACCAAGGGCGCCGGTGACTTGCTGGATGGCTTCGGCGATCTGCCGGCTGAGGTTTTCCTGAATCTGCAGGCGACGCGCGTACATGTCGACGATGCGCGCGACCTTCGACAGGCCGAGCACCTTGCCACTCGGGATATAGGCGACATGGGCCTTGCCGATAAAGGGCAGCAGGTGGTGTTCGCACAGCGAATACAACTCGATGTTCTTCACCAGCACCATTTCGCTGTTATCGGAGCTGAACAGCGCGCCGTTGGTGACTTCTTCGAGGGTCTGCTGATAGCCCTTGCACAGGTACTGCATGGCTTTGGCGGCACGTTTGGGGGTGTCGAGCAGGCCTTCGCGGGACACGTCCTCGCCAAGTTGGCCAAGGATCGCGGTGTAGTTTTGTTCCAGGGACATGATCTTCCTGTGGCACTTGCGGAGATATACAGACGCGCAGGTTAGGGCGGTGCCGCCGGGCTGGCAAGGGCGCGGCACGCCAATTTGCCTCAGTTTTCTGACGTGGGCGGTAGCTGGGCAGCCCAGTTGTCGGCCCACAGGGTCAGTGGCAAGAACTGTTCAACCAGCTCCAGGCCCAGGCGTGATAGCTGGTAGCCCCGTTCACCGTTCTCCAGCAGTTGGGCGTCACGCAGCTCTCCCAGGCGGGTATTGAGTACCGAAGGCGACAAGCCTGCGCAGCGATTCTGCAGCTCGCGAAAGTTGGCCGGCGACTGATGCAGTTCCCAGAGCACGCGCAGGCTCCAGCGGCGGCCCAGCAGGTCGAGCAGTGCCATGATTGGGCGGCCTGTCTGCGAGCCGCGTACCGGTTGGCCGGGTGTAGGGGTATCCATGAAGGCTCCTTGCTTCTTTTTTAGTAGCAGTCTAGAGTGGTCTTGCTACTTTTTCCGTAGCTTAACAGCCTGTCAGGAGTATTGCCTATGTACAGCCCACGTATTCAACCGGTGCAACCACCTTATGCCGCTGATGTGCAGGCGGCGTTTGATCGAGTCATGCCGCCGGGTATGCCGCCGTTGAAACTGTTTCGCAGCATGGCGCACAACCCGCGAGTGTTGCAGCGCTTGCTGGCGGCAGGCTTGCTTGATCGCGGCAGCATCAGCTTGCGTGAGCGTGAACTGCTGATCCTGCGCACCACGGCACGTTGCGGCGCAGAGTACGAGTGGGGTGTGCACGTCGCCGCATTTAATGGCCAGGCGGGGTTTAGCGCAGAACAGTTGGCTGATACCTGCGCTGCCGTGCCCGATTGTGAGCTATGGAGTTCGGCTGAGCAGGCGCTGTTGGCGTTGGCTGACAGCCTGCATGCCAGTGCGACGCTGGACGACAACCTGTGGCAGCAACTCAGTGCTGAATTCACTGAATCGCAGTTGATCGAGTGTCTGGTGCTGGTGGGGTTCTACCATGCGGTGTCGTTCGTGGTGAACGGTCTGCGTGTCGAACATGAGGCGCAGACACCCCGCTTTGCCCGTTAGACGAGGGCTTACTCGTCGCGGCCATCCATCATGGTGCGCTTGAGCATCACGTACACCGCGCCAGTGCCGCCGTGCTTGGCCAGGCAGGAGGTAAAGCCGAGCACTTGCGGATGCTGGCGCAGCCAGGTGTTGACGTGACTTTTGATCATTGGTTTGCGGCCATCCATGCGCACAGCCTTGCCATGGGTGACGCGCACGCAGCGTACTTCCAGTTTGTTGGCTTCGGCGATGAACTCCCAGAGGGTGTCGCGGGCCTTTTCCACGCTCATGCCATGCAGGTCGAGGCTGCCCTCGAAGCTGATCTGGCCGAGCTTGAGCTTGCGCATCTGACCTTCCTGCACGCCGTTGGCGGCCCAGTACAGCGGGTCTTCGGCGCCGACGTCGATAACAAACTGATCAGACAGACCATCGACTTTGATACTGTCCACGCGCGCCGTGGCGGCCTGGCGCAGGGTGGCCAGTTGGGCACGGTTGGGCTTCGGCTTACCGGTGTCGGCGCGGTCATGCTTGATGGGTTTGACGCCGCGCAACTCGGCTTTAAATAGAGAAAAATCGTCGTCTTGCATTTAGGGTCTGTTACCGTTTTGTCGTGGCTGCGCCGGAGCCTGTTTTAGCGCGAGGCAAGGCACGAGACGCGAAGTTTGGTGTTCAAAATGAGTGTCGAGAAACGCAGTATCGCGCTAAAACAGGCCCGGCCCTTCGGGTTGCGTGAAAAGTCTCGCCATGCGGTGTTGGAGGTCTTGGCAAGGGCGCGACCATTACCTGCGCCCTCCGCCTAGCCTGGCGAGATTTTACGCGGCAACGCGGCTCGCGACAAAATGGTAACAGCCCCTAGATCTCCGCGAAGGCCGCTAGTGTACCCAAGCTGTCGGTGTTCGTGCTGGACTGGGCTTCAATCGCGTCTTTTCAGCAGATGCGGGGCCATGTTCAGGTCGTTGGCGTGGCGTGCACGGCGGCGGCAGCGGCGCCAGAGCATGACGCCGACATACAGCAGAGCCAGGCCGATCACGGCGAACAGGCTGGCGGCCACCGTGGATTCATTCAGCGGGCCGAGTACCGAATGCTGGCCGAGCAGAGCCGCAATACCGGCCATGCTCAGCAGAATGCCGAATGTCGCCAGCAGAGCGGCCAGTGCCGCCCCCAGGCGCGTGCGCCAGCTGCTGGCACTGCGCGGGCGCAGGCGGCGGGCGTCAAAACCATCGGAGAGCTTCATGCCGATTTCCTCATGCCGATTGACTCAGTGGCTATCGGCGCTATGACCGGCCGCTGCCGGTGTGGTTCAACAGTCACTGCCCAGGGTGTGATCGCGCACGCGTTTGTCAGGCGTCTCAGAGCAGCGCGCTGGCGCGTGGCACCACGGCGGCAAAGTTGTCGGCCAGGGCGATCATCTCGGCCCGGTGCATGTCGGCCGCGCTGATCACCTGACCGTCCAGCGTCGGCAGGTCACGGGTGGCGCAGGCCGCATCGACCACGGTGCAACGGTAACCATAGTCCTTGGTGGCGCGTACCGTGGTGCTGATGCTGGAGTGGGTCATAAAGCCGCAGACAATCAGGTCCAACCGGCCGAGGGCTTGCAGACGTTCATGCAAGTCGGTGCCGGTGAAGGCATTGGGCATGCGCTTCTCGACGATGATCTCGCCAGGCAGCGGTGCGGCTTGAGGCAGGTGCAGGCCGCGTGGCCCGCGCGGGTCGAGCAGACCATCGGGGATGCCCAGGTGTTTGACATGAACGATGGCACTGCCCAGATCCCGGGCCGCCGCGAGCAGTTTGGCGATTTCCTCCAGCGCGGCGTCCAGCCCCGGCAGTTGCAACACGCCGCTGCGGTACTCCTCTTGCGCATCGATGACCAGCAAGGTCGCATTGCTCAGGCTGGCAGGCGCATGGCCGCGGCCTGTAAGGGCGAAGAGCGTTTGTGGGGTGGACATGGCAGCAACTCCAGGCAGACAGACTGCGGCCATTGTCCGCCTGTGCGGCGCTGCTGTGAACCGTTGCGCTGATGCTTGTGCCGATGATCTTGCCGGCGACCGGTGCAGCGCGCAGAATCAAGCCCTGGCCGAGGACTGGCGGGTATGAGCAGAAGGAGTTGTGTAATGAGCCTGATCGCCTTGTTTTCCGAACATTTCTGGTTGTTTTTCGCCCTCGCGGTCTCCATCGCCGTGCTGCGGGAACTGTGCATCAAGCGTGATCCACCATCCTCCAGCGAGTCGCCCGGCAATCAGTCGTAGCGTGCATGCAGGCCCGCGCTGGTTGCCATGAATGGGCTAGAATGCGCGACTTTTTCTGCGGAGAGCTGCCGTGAGCGACGCTACAAACGCCTATCCAACCCGTCTGCGCACCATCCGTGATTACATTCGCTGGGCTGTCAGCCGCTTTCATGGCGAAGCACTGTTTTTTGGTCACGGCACCGACAATGCCTGGGATGAAGCCCGCCAGCTGGTGCTGGGCGCGCTGCACCTGCCGTATGAAATCGCCGACAGCTACCTCGACTGTCGCCTGGATGACGCCGAGCATCAGCACCTGCACAACCTGCTGCAGCAGCGCATCGAGGCGCGCGTGCCCACGGCCTACCTGCTGGGTGAAGCCTGGTTCTGCGGTTTGCCTTTTATCGTGGATCAGCGCGTGCTGATTCCCCGCTCGCCGATTGCCGAGCTGATCGAGCAGCATTTCGAGCCCTGGCTGGCGCTGGAACCGGCGCGGATTCTCGACCTGTGCACCGGCTCGGGCTGCATCGGTATCGCCTGCGCCTACGAATTCCCCGAAGCTGAAGTGGTGCTCGGTGATTTGTCGTTTGAGGCGCTGGAAGTGGCCAACCAGAATATCGAGCGCCATGGCCTGGAAGAGCGTGTCTACACCGTGCAGGGCGATGGCTTTGCCGGGCTGCCGGGGCAGCGTTTTGACCTGATCGTATCCAATCCACCCTATGTGGATGCCGAGGATTTCGCCGATATGCCGGCCGAGTACCAGCATGAGCCGGAGCTGGGCCTGGCCTGCGGTGAGGATGGTCTGGACCTGGTGCGGCGCATGCTCGCCGAGGCGGCTGACCACCTGAGCGAAAAGGGTGTGCTGATTGTTGAAGTGGGCAACAGCCAGGTGCACGTCGAGGCGTTGTACCCGGAAGTTGACTTCACCTGGCTGGAATTCGAGCGCGGCGGTCACGGCGTATTCCTGCTCGCGGCCGCGCAGTGCCGCGAGCATCAGGCGTTGTTCCGTCAACGCCTGAATGGCTGATCAGCGTAGTGTCAGATGGCGGCTGAGCAGGGCTCGCAAGGCCGCCGGTTTGACCGGCTTGCTCAGGTAATCCAGACCGGCGGCATGCACCTGAGCGATCAGTTCGGGGCGGCCGTCGGCGCTGATCACCACGCCGGGCAGTGGCTCGGCCAGGCGCGTGCGTAGCCAGGCCATCAGTTCGGTGCCGGTTTCGCCGTCATCCAGGTGGAAATCCACCAGCGCCAGCTGCGGGCGCACGTTCTCACTCAGCAGATGCTCACATTCCAGGCGATTGCGCGCCGTCCATACCTGGCATCCCCAGCGTGACAGCAGGCTGTACATACCGGTGAGGATGCTGTCTTCGTTGTCCACACAGAGTACCTGGGTGCCGGCCAGTGCCTGACCGGGCTGCTCTGGCGTGGCCACGGGTTTCGGTGCTTCGGCCTGCTGCGCCAGGGGCACGGTGACGCTGAATACGCTGCCTTTGCCAGGCCAGGAGCGCACTTCCAGTTTGTGTTCCAGCACCCGGCACAGGCCGTCGGCAATCGCCAGGCCCAGGCCCAGGCCTTTTTCCGCACGGGTCTGGTGGCTGTCCAGGCGTTTGAATTCCTCGAAAATCACCTTGCGTTTGTCGTCCGGGATGCCGGGTCCGCGATCCCAGACTTCCAGGCGCAACTGCTGGCCCTGGTGGCGTACCCCCAGCAATACACGGCCCTTGGCATAGCGGAAGGCGTTGGTCAGGAAGTTCTGCAGAATGCGCCGCAGCAATTTGATGTCGCTGTCGATGCGCAGGTTGCTGCCGCGCAGGCGGAAGTCCACACCGTGCTCGGCGGCCAGCACCTTGAACTCCGCCCCGAGGGTGTCGAACAGGCTGTTCAGCGCAAAGGCCTGGCGATCCGGGGTGATGCGGCCGTTTTCCAGGCGCGAGATGTCCAGCAGATCGCTGATCAGGTCTTCGGCCGAACGCAGCGAGCTGTCCAGGTGGCGCACCAGTTCACGGGCGTCGCTGGGCAAGGCGTCATCCTGGTGAGCGAGGGCAGCGGAGAACAGCCGTGCAGCGTTCAACGGCTGCATCAGGTCATGGCTGACCGCCGCGAGGAAGCGGGTTTTCGACTGGCTGGCCGCTTCCGCCACGCGCTTGGCTTCGATCAGCGCCTGGTTCAGCTGCGACAATTCCTGGGTGCGCGCGCTGACTCGCTGTTCCAGACCTTCGTTGGCGTCCTTCAAGGCGCGCTCGGCTTCGCGGAACTCGGTGATGTCGGTAAAGCTCATGACGAAACCGCCGCCGGGCATGGGGTTGCCGATCAGCTCAATCACCCGGCCGTTGGGGAACATGCGCTCAGAGGTGTGCGCCGTGCCCTGGCGCATCCAGTACAGACGCTTGCTGACATGCTCCTCAATGTCGCCATCGCCCAGCAGGCCGCGTTCGGCATTGAAGCGGATCAGCTCGGCCACTGGCCGGCCGACATACACCTGGCCATCCGGGTAGTTGAACAGCTCGATATAGCGGTGGTTCCAGGCCACCAGGCGCAGCGACTGGTCAACCACGCTGATGCCCTGGGTGATGTTCTCGATCGCGCCCTGCAGCAGCGCGCGGTTGAACTGCAGCACCTCCGAGGCTTCGTCGACGATGCGCACCACATCCTCGACGTGCATCTCGCGGCCTTCGATGGCGGCCTTGACCACCGCGCGGGTCGAGGACGCCCCCAGTACACCCGCCAGCAGCCGTTCGGTGTGGGCGATCCAGTCGCTGGTGGCGGTCTGGTTGGGGTCGAAGCCTTTACCCTGACGGTAGGCAAAGCGCATAAAGCTCTGCCGCGCACGGTCTTCGCCGACAAAACGGTTGGCCAGCAGCAACAGGTCACCGACCTGCACCGCGAGCATGCTGCGGTTGCTCGGCTTGGTGCCCAGGTCGTGGCCGATAAAGCGCCCGGCCTGCCAGTGCTCGGCCACCCGGGTGCGCGAGAAGTAGGAGACCCAGGCGAAGAGCAGGAAGTTGCCGGCCAGCGACAGCACCACGCCACGGGTCAGCGGGTCGACCTGAAAGCCAATCGGGCCATACAGCAGGCTCTGCAAGCCGGGGAAGCTTTCCAGTGGCCAGCCCAGGCCACGTGCCACCAGCGGCATGACCAGGGTGTAGAGCCAGATCAGCGCGCCAAAAAACAGCCCGGCAAACACGCCCTGGCGGTTGGCCTGTTTCCACACCAGGGCACCGAACATTGCCGGGGCCAACTGGCCGATGGCGGCAAAGGAGACCTGGCCGATGGTGGCCAGGCTGGCACCTTCGCCGAGCAGGCGATAGCACACATAGGCCAGCAGCAGGATCAGCACGATGCTCACTCGGCGTGCAGTCAGCATCCAGTGACGGAAGGCTTCGAACGGCCGCTCGGTGTTCTGCCGACGCAGCAGCCAGGGCAGCAGCATGTCGTTGGAAATCATTGTCGACAGCGCCACCGAGGCGACAATTACCATGCCGGTGGCTGCCGAGGCGCCGCCGATAAACGCCAGCATGGCCAGTGCCGGGTGGGCTTCGGCCAGGGGCAGGCTGATCACGAACGAATCAGGGGTGATACCGGCCGGCAGCAGCATCTGTCCGGCGAGGGCGATGGGCACCACAAACAGCGCGGCGAGGATCAGGTAGGCGGGGAACACCCATCGCGCCAGGCGCAAGTCCCTGGGCTCGATGTTTTCCACGACTGTCACATGGAACTGTCGCGGCAGGGCGATGATGGCGATCATGGCCAGGCCGGTCTGGGTCATCATCGCCGGCCAGTTGACGGTTTCTGCCCAGAACTCATCCAGCTCAGGACTGGCCTGGGCCTTGCTGAACAGGTCGGCAAAACCGTTGTACAGGCCGTAGGTGACAAAGGCACCGACGGCGAGAAAGGCCAGCAGTTTGACCAGCGACTCGAAGGCAATCGCCAGAACCATGCCACGATGGTGCTCGGTCACATCCAGATTGCGCGTGCCGAACAATATTGTGAACAGTGCCAGCGCCAGTGAAACGATCAGCGCGGTGTCCTGGGCGCTGGTGCCGCTGGCGCTGGCCCCAGCGCCGATCAACAGGTTAACCCCGAGTACGATGCCCTTGAGCTGCAGGGCGATGTAGGGCAATACACCGACCAGGCAGACCAGCGCGACCACCACTGCCAGGGCCTGGGATTTGCCGTAGCGCGCGGCGATAAAGTCGGCAATCGAGGTGATGTTTTCCTGTTTGCTGATCATCACCATCTTCTGCAGCACCCAGGGTGCGAACACCAGAATGATGATTGGCCCCAGGTAGATCGGCAGAAATGACCAGAGCTGCTCGGCGGCCTGACCCACCGCGCCGAAAAACGTCCAGCTGGTGCAGTACACCGCCAGCGACAGGCTGTACACCCAGGCCCGTACGCGGGGCGGCATGGGCGTGGCGCGGCGGTCGCCATAGAAGGCAATGGCGAACAGAGTGGCCATGTAAATCAGCGCTACGGCGGCGATCAGCCCACTGGACAGGGTCATGCAAGCTCCGAAAACAAACTATGGGGGACTGCCAGGGTCACAACCGGCAGCGCAGCGGCTGCCCAGAGCCTAGCGCATCAGTGTCCGCGGCAGATGATGTGCGTCAGTCTCGCAGCAAAGTGACGATGCGTCAGGTGCGACCAAGGTCGCACTGGTGTGGAACCTGTAGCTGTTGTGGATTGTGCACAGGGGGTGGCCCTGTTAGCGTGTCGCGCCTGCGACTCTGTCCGAGGAGGGACCCTATGTTCAAGCCGCAACTGATTACCCTTCAACGTGGCGGATTACGCATCGAACCTATGGTCGACGCCGATATTCCTGCGTTGATAAGCCTGGCTGAAGCCAACCGCCAGGAGCTGATCTATATGAGTGGCAGCCAGCGTCTGGACTGGTATCGCCAGGGCCTGCTCGAGCAGCGTGAAGGGCGGGCCTTGCCCTTTGTGATTCGCCTGGGCGATCAGTTGGTCGGCACTACCCGTTTCGGCGACTTTATGAATACCTTGCCGGCCGCAGAAATCGGCTGGACCTGGCTGGATCGCAGCCAGCACGGCACGGGCCTTAACAGCACCATCAAGTATTTGATGCTCAAGCATGCTTTCGAGCATTGGGGGCTGGTCCGTGTGCAACTGAAGACCGCTGCCAGCAACCTGCGCTCGCAACGCGCCATCGAAAAGCTCGGCGCGCAGCGTGAAGGGGTGTTGCGCAATCACCGCCGCCTGGCCGATGGCCGTCTGGACGATAGCGTGCTCTACAGCATCACCGACCATGATTGGCCGACCATCAAGCAGCAGCTGGAGGCGCGTTTCAGCGGTTAAGGCATGGCACAGGCGGGTGGCGAGCAGACACGTTTCTGGCAGGCGCGCGAACTGGGTGGTATTGAGTTGCTGCACGCGCACTATATCGAGCAGCGGTTTTCCCCGCATGTGCACGAAGGCTTCGTGTTCACCGTGATCGAGGAAGGTGCTCAGCGCTTTCGCCACCGAGGCAGCGAGCATCTGGCGCCGGCCGGTAGCATGGTACTGATCAACCCGGATGAACTGCACACCGGCTCCAAGGCCCATGACCAGGGCTGGCACTACCGCGGCTTCTACCCGGATAACGCGCAGGTGTGCGGGGTATTGGCGGAGTTGGAATTGGCTCAGCAGGGTATGCCGTCATTTGCCCTCAGCGTGTTGCATGACCCACAACTGCATCGTCAATTCGGCAATCTGCATCAGCTGCTGGACAGCCAGGCATCGGCGCTGCAGCTGCAAACCGCCTGGCGTGAGGCGATTCTGCTGCTGTTCCAGCGTCATGCGCATTTGCCAGAGGGCTTGGCACCCGGACATGAGCCGCTTGCGGTAAGCCGCGCCAAGGAATTGCTCAGCAGCCAGTTGGCGGCGCCGCCGTCGCTGGAAGAGTTGGCGCAGGCGGTGGGCTTGTCGCCCTTTCATTTCGCCCGAGTGTTTCGCCGCGCCACCGGCCTGCCGCCGCACAGTTGGTTGATGCAGCGCCGCCTGGAGCAGGCGCGGGCGTTATTACGCAATGGTTGTGCGCCGTTGACGGTGGCGATGCAGCTAGGGTTTGCCGACCAGAGCCACCTGAGTCGGCAGTTCAAGCAGGCTTATGGCGTGGCGCCAGGGCAGTATCGTCAGGCCAGCGCCATTGGTTAGCGCGTAGCAATCCAGATCAATAGCCCCGCCTGAAACACGCAGAACGCCACCAGGCAGGTGATGGTAAAACGCAGGCCATTGTCTTCGCGTTTGAACACGTCGATGCGTTCTTCCAATTTGCGCACTTTCACGTCCTGCTCGCGCAGGCTCTGGTCAGCCTGCTGCAGCATGCTCGCGGCGTCCAGCAGTTCGACGATTTGCACCTTTTCTGTATGCCAGTCGCCATGCAGCGAGCTGACCCGTGGCGCGCCGCACTGGGCCTTGATCTTCAGCGGGTCGAGGTATTCGACCACAAAGCCCTGGGCTTGCAGGCAATGGTCGCGCCGCGCGCGGGCCTCTTCACTGAAGGCCTCCTTGCTGGGCAGTGGGGTATTGGCCACTTGATAGTGGGCGAAGTGCTGACGTGCCCAGCTAATCCCCTGGGCCAGCATAAAGCGCCCTAAACCTCGGTTTTCCGGCTGCACCTGCAGCGTGCTGTCGGGGCCGAAGCTGAGCAGACGTTGTTCGTGATCGGCCCAGACTTCGAGAATATTCTGCTCCTTGCGCACCCGCTGACCGGGTAGCTGCAAGGTCAGACGCAGCAGGCTTTGTTGCTTGCCCAGCCGCTCGACGCGGCCGAACTGGATAAAACGCAAAGGCCGTGCGCCAGTGTGGCGGTCAGTGGGCAGGGCGGCCAGACGCAGCAGGCGAAAGTGCTCGGGCGCAAGATCGGCCCAGGGGTGGGCCTGCTCGACGACCTCCTGCGGTGAGGCGTCGGTATCGGTTTGTGGCTCTGGGCTGTCGGTCATACACGGCGATCCTGTGCGCGACATCATGTAAGAGCCTGTCCACAATCTGCTGCGCGTCGGCCCTGCTGCGTTAAAAACAGGCTCGGAATGCTCATTTACACCAGTAAACTCCGCTTCCTCGCCTGTTTTCGCCTTGCATGACTCTAGCTCGCGAGATCGTGAACAGGCTCTAGCGGCTGTTTATCTCACTGCGCTTATCGGCCGCCGCTCGGCTAACTGGAGGCTGGCTTTTTGCCGCTGCGCTGGATGAACTGGGCGATCTGCTCGCCAAGCCCTTGTGCCAACGGTAGCCGAGGATTGTCATAGCTGGCCAGTTGCGCCGGTAAATCCACTGCGCTGATGCGCAGCATATGGTTCATCCCAGGGATTATCAGCAGCTCGGCATCCGGCTTGGCGGCCTGCAGCGCCTGGGCATCGGCGACACTGACCTGAATATCGTGGCTGCCTTGTACGATCAGCGCAGGAATCTGCAAACGGGCAAAGGCCTGGCCTGGGTTCTGCCGCAGCAGCGAAATCAAATAAGGCTGTACGCTGGGGCGAAACAGCACCTGCAAGTCTTTGGGCACTTGCGGGGTGAGTTTCCCGGCCAATAGGCGGTCAAGCAGGTGATTGCTCTGCGCCATGAGATGTGGGGGCAAGCGAGCGGCGAGTTGCTCACGCAATAACTGATCAATCGGTCGGGAGCTGCCGGCAATCGCTACCAGTGCATCGGCCTGAGCCTGCTCGGCCGCCAGGCTGGCAATCAGCGCGCCTTCGCTGTGGCCGATCAGGATCAGCCGATCAAATGCCGGGTTGGTCTTGAGCTGTTGCGCCCAGCCGATGGCATCGCTGACATAGCCCGCAACGCTCAGGTCGTGTTCATCCGGCGTAGCGGCGCGGCTGGCGGCTACACCGCGCTTGTCGTAACGCAGGCTGGCGATGCCCTGCTTGGCCAGGCTCTGGGCCAGGCGTTTGAGGCTGTCGTTATGCCCGCCTTCAGGGTTGTTGCCGTTACGGTCGGTGGGGCCGGAGCCGGCAATCAGCAGGGCAACCGCTACCGGCGAAGTGCCGCTGGGTTTGAGTAAGGTGCCATGCAGGGTGCCCTGCGCGGTCGGCAGGCGCACTGACTGTTCCACGCTACCGTGTATGGCGGCCTGTGGGGCGGCGTGCAGCAGGGTGGTACTCAACAGAAGAGGCAACAGAAGGGCTCGCAACATGGGGGGACAACTGCCAGGGAGGAAACCCTTGGACGTTTATTGGCCTTGAAGGTTCGAGGATGATCTGGGCGAAAGCCACGGGTATACTCGCCGCCTTCACTCAAATAGGGTCTTGCGCGTGTTGGCGCGGCCCTGCGCTGATTTTCGCGGAGCGTTTTGCACATGTCCGGCAATACCTACGGCAAGCTGTTCACTGTCACCACTGCTGGCGAAAGCCATGGCCCGGCATTGGTCGCCATTGTCGATGGCTGCCCGCCAGGTCTGGAAATCAGCCTGGAAGACCTGCAGCGTGACCTCGACCGGCGCAAGCCCGGCACCAGCCGGCATACCACCCAGCGCCAGGAAGCCGACGAGGTGGAAATTCTCGCCGGGGTGTTCGAGGGCAAGACCACCGGCTGCTCGATTGGTCTGCTGATCCGCAATACCGACCAGAAGTCCAAAGACTACTCGGCGATCAAGGACTCTTTCCGCCCGGCCCACGCCGATTACACCTATCACCACAAATACGGCATCCGCGACTACCGCGGTGGTGGCCGCAGCTCGGCGCGCGAGACGGCGATGCGCGTGGCCGCTGGTGCCATCGCCAAGAAGTACCTGGCCACTCAGGGCATCGTGATTCGTGGCTATATGAGCCAGCTGGGGCCGATTGAAATCCCGTTCAAGACCTGGGACAGCGTCGAGCAGAATGCCTTCTTCAGCCCCGATCCGGACAAGGTGCCGGAGCTGGAAGCCTATATGGACCAGCTGCGCCGTGATCAGGATTCGGTCGGTGCGAAGATTACCGTGGTCGCCGAAGGTGTAATGCCAGGCCTGGGTGAGCCGATTTTCGACCGCCTGGACGCCGAGCTGGCCCACGCGCTGATGAGCATCAACGCGGTCAAGGGTGTGGAAATCGGTGCGGGTTTCGCCAGTGTGGCGCAGCGCGGCACCGAGCACCGCGACGAGATGACCCCGGAAGGTTTTCTCACCAACAACGCAGGCGGCATCCTTGGCGGACTTTCCAGCGGCCAGCCGATTGTTGCGCACCTGGCGCTCAAGCCGACGTCGAGCATCACCACGCCGGGGCGTTCGATCGATATCCACGGCAACCCGGTGGATATCATCACCAAGGGCCGTCATGACCCGTGCGTGGGCATCCGCGCCACGCCGATTGCCGAGGCGATGATGGCCATCGTGCTGATGGACCACCTGCTGCGCCACCGCGCGCAGAATGCCGATGTGCGGGTCAGCACGCCGGTGCTGCCACAGCTGTGACTGCCCGGGTAGGTTGGGTTGAGCGCAGCGAAGCCCAAAGGCGGCCGACTCGGCAGCGCAGAACGATGATTTATCGCGCGTTGGGCTTCGTCGCTGGCTCCTCAACCCAACCTACGTCTGGGTAAACCATGCCTCCTGTGTTGCCCTATTGGCGTCTTTCAGGTTTCTACTTCTTCTATTTCTCGCTGCTCGGCGCCACCGCGCCGTTTCTCGCGCTGTATTTCGATCACCTGGGGTTTTCTGCTGCGCGAATTGGCGAGCTGATCGCCATTCCCATGCTGATGCGCTGCATTGCACCGAATATCTGGGGCTGGCTGGGTGATTACAGCGGACAGCGGCTGGCCATTGTGCGCTTTGGCGCGCTGTGCACGCTGCTGTGTTTTGCTGGCATCTTTATCAGCCAGAGCTACGCCTGGCTGGCGCTGATCATGGCGCTGCATGCGTTCTTCTGGCACGCAGTGTTGCCGCAGTTTGAGGTGATCACCTTTGCCCATCTCAAGGAGCAGGCGGCGCGCTACAGCCAGATCCGCCTATGGGGCAGCATTGGCTTTATCGTCGCGGTGGTGGGGCTGGGCAAGTTGTTCGAACTGCTCAGCCTGGATGCCTATCCCTGGGCGCTGATCCTGATCATGGGTGGCATCGTACTGAGCAGCTGGTGGGTGCCCAATGCGCAGCCGCAGATGCGCCCCAATACTCAGGAGCAGGGCGGCTTTCTCCAGCAGCTGCGCCGGCCGGGGATTCTTGCCTTTTACCTCAGTGTCGGCCTGATGCAGCTGAGCAATGGCCCGTACTACACCTTTCTCAGTTTGCACCTGGAAGCGCTGGGCTATTCGCGTGGGGTGATCGGCCAGCTGTGGGCGCTGGGCGTGCTGGCCGAGATTGTGCTGTTTATGTTTATGGCCTGCTTGCTGGCGCGCTACTCCCTGCGTACCGTGCTGCTGGCGAGCTTTCTGATTACCGCCGTGCGCTGGCTGTTGCTGGGCAATCTGGCTGGGCATCTGCCGGTGTTGCTGTTTGCCCAGTTGATGCACGCCGCGACCTTTGGCAGCTTTCACGCGGCAGCCATGCACTTTGTCCAACGCAGCTTTGCTGATCGCCAGCAGGGCCAGGGCCAGGCCTTGTATGCCGCGCTGGCGGGCGTCGGCGGGGCGCTGGGGGCATTGTATTCCGGCTACAGCTGGCACAGTCTCGGCGCAGCCTGGACCTTTGCCATCGCCAGCCTGATTGCTCTGGCGGCTGCGGTGATCACCGCAGGTTATCTGCGCGATGAGCGGCCCTGAGCCCTTATCTGTTGAATTGAACCGCTGAATTGAAGCCGATTGTACGAGAGCCTTGAGTATGAGCAGCCTGACCGTCTACCACCAGTCTTCGCCCGAGTACCCGAACAAGCTGCTGACTCACGTCGAGGACATCGCCAGCACTCTGGCGGCTGTTGGTGTGCAGTTCAGTCAGGTGCCGGTTCAGCAGGCGGTCACGGCCGGTACAGCCAGTGACGAGCTGCTGGCGGCCAGCCGAGTGCAGGTCGACCAGTTGCTAAGCCAGCATGGTTATGCCTACGCCGAGGTGCTGAGCCTGTGTGATGAGCGCGGTGAGGGCAGTGAGCTGGCCCGCAGACTGCGTGCAGAGCAATGCTGTCAGCCGGCCCACCTGCATTACTACTTGGCCGGTCGTGGCCTGCTGGCGCTGCATATCGGCGAGTACGTCTATAGCCTGTTGTGCGAAAAAGGTGATCTGCTGCGGTTGCCCGCCGGCACGGCGCACTGGTTCGATGGTGGCGAGCATCCACGCTTTGCCGTACTGCGCCTGTTTGACAGCGCGCAGGTGCCGGATTTTGTGCCTGTCGCGGGTGATTTTGCCGCCGCTTTTGCGGGCCTGGATGACTGCTGACAGGCAAAGCGCCTGAACTCTTTGGCTCAGCGTCTATCCTACGTAAGCGATCCCTTACGCATAGGAGCGACACCTTATGGGTTCAATGTTCAACGGTTTACTGGGGCTGGTTATTCTGGCGCTGGATATCTGGGCGATTCTCAGCGTTATCAAAAGCAATGCTGAGACGGGCATCAAGGTGTTGTGGATCTTGTTGATTGTCTTACTGCCGGTGATCGGCCTGATCATCTGGGCGCTAATGGGCCCGCGCGGCACGGTCAAACTCTAGATATGCAGCGGGCTGGTGCGTGGTTAATCGCGCTGTGCTTGCTGAGCGGCGCGGTTCAGGCCAGTGATCAACAGGCCTGGGTCGCACTGCGTGAAGGCCGCGCCGTGTTGCTGCTGCGCCATGCCACGGCGCCCGGTACGGGTGATCCGGCGAATTTCCAGCTGAATGATTGCCGCACCCAGCGCAATCTCAATCAACAAGGCCGTGAGCAGGCGCAGCGTTGGGGGCAGTTGTTGCGCAACCAGTGGATTGAAGCGCGTCTGCTCAGCAGCCGCTGGTGTCGTGCGCAGGACACCGCTCGCGAAATGGGTTTGGGTGCAGTCGAAGCGTTGCCAGCCCTTGATTCATTCTTTCAAACACCCGAAACCGCCCGTGAACAGACCGCCGCGCTGATCGAGCAGATCAATGCACAACCCCGTGGTGCGTCGTTAGTGCTGGTTTCCCATCAGGTCAATATCACCGCGCTGACCGGCATTTATCCGGCGTCTGGCGAAGGGCTGATTCTGGCGTTACCGCTAGAGGCTCCTGCGCGCGTGCTGGCGCGAGTTCAGCCCTAGGGTCTGTTGCCGTTTCGTTCGCGGCCGCGCCGGAGCCTGTTTTAGCGCGAGGCAAGGCACGAGACACGAAGTTTGGTTGTTCCAAATGAGTGTCGAGAAACGCAGCATCGCGCTAAAACAGGCCCGTCCCTGCGGGTTGCGCGCAAAATCTCGCCATGCGGTGTTGGAGGACTTGGCAAGGGAACAACCATTACCTGCGTCCTCCGCCTAGCCTGGCGAGATTTTACGCAGCAACGCGGCTCGCGACGAAACGGCAACAGACCCTAGGCTAAATACTCAGCAAGCGCTGTTCCGGCAGCTGCGCCCCTTCCAGTTTGAGTAGCAGCGCCTTGCGCGGCAGGCCGCCGGCATAACCGGTGAGGCTGCCGTCACGGCCAATCACCCGATGGCAGGGAATGATGATGGCAATCGGGTTGGCGCCATTGGCGGCACCGACAGCGCGCACCGCCTTGGGCCGTGCGATTTCGGCGGCGAGGGCGCTGTAGCAGCTGGTTTGGCCAAACGGGATGGTTTGCAGCGCTTGCCAAACAGCTTGCTGAAACGCGGTGCCTTGCGGCGCCAGGCGCACTTCGAAGCGCTGCCGACGCCCGGCGAAATACTCATCTAGTTGCCGGCATACCTCATCCAGTTCATTGGCGGCGCTGCGCCAGTGCTCGCCGATCTGCCAGGGTCTGTCGTCGATATCCATCAGCAGTTGTTGCAGGCCGGCTTCGTCAGCGGCCAATAGCAGGCGACCGATTGGGCTGTCGTGGTAGCGGTAGAACATCCTGGTTCATCCTCCTGAATAGTTGTGCCACAGGTGGGCGGCGGCATAGGCGCGCCAGGGGCGCCAGGCTTCGGCGCGGGTTTTCAGGCTGCGCGCGTCGATGCCATCAGGGCCCCACACCGGCGCCTTGAGCAGCCCCAGATCGCTGGCGGGAAACGCATCGGCGTCGCCAAATGCCCGCAAAGCAATGTACTCGGCGGTCCATGGGCCGATGCCGGGTAGCGCGCAGAGGCGCTCGATCAGCGCCGCACTGCCGTCCTGCAAGTCCAGGCGCAAGCTGCCAGTGGCGATCTGCGCGGCGAAATGTTGCAGCGTCTGCACCCGCTTGCCAGGCATGCCGATGCCGTCCAGGTTGGCCTCGGCCAAAGCCTCTGCGCTAGGAAACAATCGCTCGATCCCGCTGGGCCCGTCCGCCAACGGCGTGCCGAGGCGGGTGAGCAGCCGACCCGTGATGGTCACCGCAGCCTTGACCGTCACCTGCTGGCCGACGATGGCGCGTACTGCCTGCTCGAACGGATCGAACGCCGTGGGCAGGCGCAGGCCAGGGTTGCGCCTCAGCATCGCCGCCAGGTGCTCGTCGCAGGAGAAGTGTCGGGCGATCAGCCCAGGATGGGTGTTCAGATCGAACATCTTGCGCACCCGTTCGATCAGCGCCGGCTGGCAGGCATCGGCCGACGGACCGTGGCGCAGTTCCAGGCAATGATCGGCGCGGGCATGCACGCTGAACCAGCCGGACACGCCGCCGAGCTGGAAGCTGCGGCTGTAGCTGTCACTGGCGAGCAGCTCCATGCCAGGCAGGGCGCGCAGGGCGAAATGGCCGTGGAACTGCTGCCAGTTCCAGGGCGGTTGATAGGGCAGCAATACAACGCGTTTGGTAGTCGTGGTCATGGGCTGAAGATAACCCTGCGTGCCGTGCTTGTCAGTGCAGAACAGACTTTCAAACTGGAGCCAGTAGGGCGGGATGTGCTCGTTTTGCAACCTGTTTTGGAACTCGCGAGCTAGTCCTGTAGGCGCTACGTTAGTAACAGCCTCCGGCTAGTCAAATCAGGCGAGAAACGTAGCGTAGCGGAGTAACAGCCAACGGCTGGTCCTCAGGGTGAGCGCAGCGAATCAAGCGCAGTGTACTGTTGTACATGGGCATTACTCGTTTCACTCACCCTTCGGGTCGCGCTGAAGCGCGTTAGCCGTAACGCAGCAGGGCCGACGCGCAGCAGGTCGTGTTAGGCGCTAAGCGCTGGCCACGTGCTGATGCAGCTGATGCGACAGCTGTTCCAGCTGTTGGCCGAGTTGCACCAGTGATTCCTGAGCCTGCAGCAGTTCGGCGCTGGCGGCACGCTGGCGCTGGCTGGCGTCGCGTTGTGCGGCACTGTTGTCGCGTACGTGCATCAGTTGCTGGTGGGCATGGTTGAGCGCCTGGCTGTGCTGCAGGATCGACTGCGACAGGTTGTCGGTCAGCCCGGCGTTGCTGCTCAGTGCACTGCTCACGTCACTGACCTGGGTGGCCCCGGTGTCGATGATCTGCTGCGACTGGCCCAGTACGTTCTGCACCGTATCGGCCGTTTCGTTGCTGCGCTGAGAAAGGTTACGCACCTCATCGGCGACCACCGCAAAGCCGCGGCCATGATCCCCCGCGCGGGCGGCCTCGATGGCCGCGTTAAGCGCCAGCAGGTTGGTTTGCTGGGCGATGGCACTGATCATCTGCATGGATTCGGCGATGCGCTGGTTGCTCTGCTGGATGGCCTGCATGCTGGCCTGGGCGTCTTCCATACGCTGTGCACAGGCATTCACCTGGCTGCTGCTGTGCTGGGTGTCCTGGCTGAGTTGCTGCATATGGCCGGTGCTGGAGGCGAGGCTGTCGAGCACTTCATGCAGGGCCAGATCCAGTTGGTGCATGGCATCGGCCTGCTGTTGCACATCGGTGTCGATGCTCTGGCAGCGCTGGCGAATGCCGCCGAGGGTCTGCTGCAGCTGGCCGGCCATCTGCAGCAGGTCGCTGGCAGTGCTGCGTACTTCATCGACGATACCGCCGAGCTGATCCTGATTGCGTGCGGCGCGTTGCCCGAATTCGCGGGATTCATTGAGTGCCTGTTCGGCATCGGCCAGCGCCTGGTTACGCAGTTGCGCGCTGTACCACTGTGCCAGCCACACGGTCAGCACGGGCAGGATGTAACCCGAGTAGGTGTTGAAGGCCGCATCCCGTGGGCTCAGTTCGAATACCGGCAGGCTGGCGCCGCTGCGTTCCAGGCGAATCAGCCAGAACACGAACAGTGCCTGCACCAGGCTCCAGACCATGGCGCTGCGGGTGCCGGCCAACAGGTAGGCGAAGACGATAATCACCGCCGGCCAGTAGATATGCGCCGAATGCAGGCCGCCCAATTGGTAGATCAACAGCATCGAGTAACTGGCCATGCTGGCCAGCGCCATATTGGCTGCCACAGCCAGCGGCAGCGCGGCGCTGCGCAGTACCAGCAGCATCAGCGGCATGCCGAGTACCAGCAGCAGCGAGCCATACATCAGCGCATCGTTGCCCAGGCGGCCCCACTTGATGCAGCTGTACAGGCCAATGACCACGCTGCACAAGCCGCTGAAGGCGAGGGTACGGGCCAACAGGACGCTGGCCTGGTCGGTCAAATCATGTGGCAGGAACTGCCCAAGGAAACCCTGTCGCATGAAAACTCCAGTCAGTTGGTTGTACAGCAGTATCGGCGCATATGGCCGCTGGCTTGAGGGTGGAAAGCGCCAATTTGGCGGATGAAATGGCAAAGTGCCAGTTATCTGCTGCGCTGCCCGACGACTTGTCAGTCGCGTTATTCAGCCCAGCGTCTGGCGGTATTGCCCAGGCGTCAGGCCTTTCCAGCGCTTGAAGGCATGCAGGAAATTCGACACCTCGCTGTAGCCCAGACGCTCGGCAATTTCCTCCTGGCTCAGGCTGGCGATGGCCAGCAGTTCCTCGGCCAGGGCCTGACGCACTTCTTCCTGTAACTGGCGAAAGCTGCTGCCTTGTTCTTCCAGGCGACGGCGCAGGGTACGGCTGCTGATGTTCAGCTCGCTGGCGATGACTTCCATATCTGCCAGCCGACCCGGTGTACTCAACAGGCGATCACGAATCTGCCCGGCCAGACCGCTGCGCACCTGACGTTTGGCCAGCAGGGCCTGGCATTGCTGTTCGCAGAGCTGGGCGCTGTGCGGATTGGCGCGGGGCAGGGGCAGATCGAGCAGGTGACGGGAAAAACTGATGCGGTTTTCTGCGCAGGAAAACTCCGGTAGCAGACCGAATTGCTCGATAAAGGGTGCAGTGTCAGCCGGCGCCGGCATGCTCAGCTGCACGCGATCCAAGGGCATGCGCTTGCCGGTCAGTTCGCGCTGAATCACCATCACCGCCACGGTGTCGCGCAGCAGGAGAAAGTCGCGCACCTGATCCGGCAAATGGCTGCCGTCCAGCTGCAGATGCGCCTGGTCGGCGTCCTCATGCAAGCTAATGCGATTAAAGGCAAAGGTCAGGTCCAGGTAGCGCAGGCCGAGGTCGGCAGCCTGGCGGAAGCTCTGGCTGCTGAGCAGGGCGTAACCCCAGATGCCATAGGTGGTCAGTTGATAACGCAGACCGGCTTGCAGGCCGAGGTCGTCCTGTGCGGGCAGGGCTTCGATCAGGTTGCAGATCAGTTGCAGTTCCTGCGCCCCTTCGATTTCACTGTGCAACTCCGCCAGTTGCAGGGGGCTGAGGCCAGTGTGGCGCAGGCACTGCTCGACACTCAAACCGTGATCGAGGCCTAACTGGGTCAGCAGTTGCGCACTGGTAATGCTGCGTCGTGGCAGTGAGTAGGGGATGGCTGGCATGCCGTTATCCGCTGTTTTGTCCGAAAGTCACAATCGATTGGCCGACTATGCCATAACGGGCCGGGGAGCAGGCAAGTAGCATCCTGGCATCCGCACTGTTTGCGGTTGGGGATATAACAATGCACAACACTTCCCAGAATCAGGCCGCTCTGCGCGTGCTGATTATTGGCAGCGGCTTTGGCGGTCTGGGCATGGCCATTCAGTTACAGAAGACTGGCATCGAAGATTTTCTGCTCCTTGAGAAGGCCGCAGAAGTCGGCGGTACCTGGCGTGACAACAGCTATCCGGGGGCGGCCTGCGATGTGCCGTCGCACCTGTATTCGTTTTCCTTCGAGCCGAAAACCGACTGGAGCCGCACGTACGCGCCCCAGGCGGAAATCCACGGCTATATGCTGCATTGCGTGTCCAAGTACCAGCTGCGCTCGCATATTCGCTGCAATGCCGAAGTGGCTTCGGCGGCTTTCGATGCGGCGGCAGCGTTGTGGCGGGTGACCCTGAGCACGGGTGAGGAACTCTGCGCCGAGGTGCTGATCAGCGCCTGCGGCCAGCTCAATCAGCCGGCTTATCCGGCGTTACCAGGGATCGAGCAGTTCGCCGGGGAGGCCTTTCACTCGGCGCGCTGGCGGCATGACCTGAACCTGAGCGGTAAGCGTGTGGCGGTGATCGGCACCGGTGCTTCGGCGATCCAGTTTGTTCCGCAGATTCAGCCGCAGGTGGCCGAACTCAAGTTGTTTCAACGCTCGGCGGCCTATGTATTGCCCAAGCCGGATCGTGCCTATCGGCCCTGGGAGCTGGCGTTGATGCGCCGACTACCGTGGTTGCAGCGCCTCGACCGTGGCTTCAAGTATGTGCAGCACGAGGTGCGCGGCCTGGCGTTTATCAGCATGCCGTGGCTGATGAAGCTGTTTCGCTTCAGTTTCGAACGCCACCTCAAGCAGCACATCAGTGATCCGCAACTGCGCAGCCAGCTGCAGCCGAACTACCCCATGGGCTGCAAACGCATCCTGATCAGCAATGACTACTTGCCAGCACTGGCGCAGCCCAACGTGACGGTGATTAGCGAGGCGATCAGCCGTATCAGCGAGCACGCCATCATCACCGCCGATGGCCGCGAGCATCCGTGCGATGTGCTGATCTACGGCACCGGCTTTGCTGCCACGGATTTTCTTGCGCCGATGCAGATTCGCGGGCTCGGCGGGCGGGAGCTGAACCAGGCCTGGCGTGACGGCGCCGAGGCGTACAAAGGCATCAGCGTCAGCGGTTTCCCCAACCTGTTTATCCTTTACGGGCCCAATACCAACCTGGGGCATAACTCGATCATCTATATGCTGGAAAGCCAGTTCCGCTATGTGCTTGGCTGCATTGATTTGCTGCGTCAGCAAGGCGCCCGTTATGTCGACGTAAAAGCTGCAGTGCAGCAGCGCTACAACCAGCAGATTCAGGCCAGCTCACATCGAACGATATGGGAGCAGGGTTGCTCAAGCTGGTACAAAACCGCCTCCGGCAAAAGCACCAACAACTGGCCGGGCTACACCTTTACCTATCGCCAGCAAACCCGCGCACCGGAGCCCGATGACTATGAATGCACCCGCTGAATTTACCGCCCCAGCCGCTGATCAGGCACTGCTGCGCAGCGTGCTGCGTACCAGCCTGCGTCTGCTGTTTCGTGGCTTGGTGCGTCCGCCGATGCCGATTGCCGGCCAGCGTGCGGTGCTGCGTCTGCTGACGGCGGTGAGCCCGACGCCGCGCGGTATCACCCGCAGTGTTGGCACCCTGGGCGGGCGGCCCTGTGAGTGGCATAAGCCGCAGAGTGGTCGCGGCACGGTGCTGTTGTATCTGCATGGTGGTGCGTACCTGATCGGCGGGCCGAATACCCATCGGGCGATCTGCTCCAACCTGGCCAAGCGTGGGCAGATGGATGTGTGCGCACTGGATTACCGGCTGGCACCCGAGCATCAATACCCGGCGGCCCGTGAGGATGCCCTGGCCGCGTTTCAGGAATTGATAAAGCTAGGCTACAAGCCCGAGCAGATCGTGATCGGCGGCGATTCGGCCGGTGGCAACCTGAGCCTGATCACCAGTCTGCGCCTGCGTGACCAAGGGCTGCCGCAACCGGCGGCGCTAGTGTGTTTTTCCCCAGTCACCGACTTTACCGGCACCCAGCTGCACGAGCCGCCCGCCGGTGACCCGCTGATCCACCGCAAATGGGTGGAGCAGGCGCTGGCACTGTATTGCCCGGCCGGACTGGCCCATGACGATCCCGGTTTATCGCCGCAGTTTGCTGACCTGCACGGTTTGGCGCCGTTGCTGATTCAGGTGGGTGAAGATGAAATCCTGCGTAACGACAGCCTGCGTTTTGCCGACAAGGCCAAGGCTGCCGGCGTTGATGTGCGTCTGCAGCGCTACCCGGATCTGTGGCACGTGTTCCAGGCCCACGCCGGCATGCTCAAGGCGGCGGATTTTGCCCTGGCCGAAGTGGTGAGCTTTCTGCGTGAGCGAGGTTGTTGATGAACAACATTCTGATCACGGGTGCCGCTTCCGGCATCGGCGCGGCCACCGCGAGGCTGTTTCATCAGCACGGCTGGCAGGTCGGCTTGCTTGATATCAACCATCAGGCGTTGGCCAAGCTGGCAGGCGAGCTGGGTAACGTTTGGCATGCCGAGCTGGATGTCACCGACCCGGCAGCGGTCAAGGTCGCCCTGGCGGACTTCTGCGCCTTACATGGCGGCCAGTTGCGCCTGCTGTTCAATAGCGCGGGGATTTTGCAGTGTGGACACTTCGAGGACATCGAGCTGAGTGAGCATGCGCGTATCCTGCAGATCAACGTGCTGGGCCTGCTGAACATGACCCACGCGGCGTTTCCCTATCTGAAAGCCACGCCCGGTGCCCAGGTAATCAATATGGGCTCGGCCTCCGGGCTGTATGGCGTACCGCATCTGGCCAGTTATTCGGCCTCAAAATTCGCTGTGCGCGGGCTGACCGAGGCGCTGGAGCTGGAGTGGGCCAAGCACGGCATTCGTGTCGGTGATCTGATGCCGCCGTTTGTCAGCACGCCGATGCTTAACAGTCAGCGCTTCCAGGCCCCGGTATTGCGCCGTTTGGGCGTCAATCTTGAGGCTGAAGCCGTGGCCCAGGCCGCCTGGGCTCAGGCGCAGCAGCACAAGGTACACCGGCCGATCAGTCTGCAGTTCAAACTGCTGTATTGGTCCGGGCAAGTGACGCCCGCCTGGTTGACCCGGCGCATCATGGCCTGGCTAAGCCGTGAGTAATCTGACTGGACTTGATGGCTGCCCTATAAATCCTGCTGGCCCCGACGCTCGCCGCTAAAGCGCCTCCCACAGCATGGGCAGCAGCTGATGCGTCTGACGTTAAGCCGTGGGAGGGGCTTTAGCCGCGACACTTGAGGTTCGCTGAGTTGGATATTTCGCTGGGCAAACCGCGCGCGATAGGACTAGTCTGCAATTAACGCTTCCGGCTTGTGCGTTCTGCACAAGCCTGCGTTGACCAGCCCTGGTTTCAGGTCTGGCTTATGACACATCAAGCAGCACATCGCTTGATTCTCGGGCGGCACTGCAATCGGTGCCGCGACACCGCTGAGGCTCTGGCGGTAGCAATGGGAAAGCGTTTAACAGGTCGTAGCACTGCAGTATCGACACCCAGTTGGTTCTTTAGCGTCCTGTAAATTTGTCCATCGCCTGAGGAGGTCACTTCATGAGCACAGCCTTGCACGATGATGTCAGCAACGGGGTTTTACGGCGGATGAAGGAAGGTGGCTTCGACTTTGCCAGCTTCCATCCCATCGAGTTCTACGCCATTTTCCCGGACGAGGAGCGGGCCCGCATGGCCACCCGCCAATTTCGAGGTGAATCCTTACACGCCCTGGTGACCGAGCGTGATGACGGTGCCTGGCACCTGCAAGTCAGTAAAGTAATGTTTGCGACCTACCAAGGTATTGGTGACTTCGAGCATGATCTGGAGTCGGTCGTGGCGCCGCTGGGCGGCAAGCTGGATGGGTGGGGCGTAACCCAGGAGGTAAGGCAGCCCTGAAGTCTGCACGCGGGCCGGCCATAAGCTGGCCCGTTTCATTTCAATCTGGCTAGAACGCTCCCCAAGCAATCACCCCTCGACCCCAACCTGCGCTTTGCTTCAGACTTGGCGCATGACCGACATCCTGATTTTCACCCACATTGATTACTGCCCGCCGGCCCACCTGGGCAAGGTGCTGGAGCAGGCTGGCCACCCATTTACCGTGCTGCGCGCGGATCTGGGTGAGCTGGACGGCATTGACCTCGACCGCCCCAAGGCGGTGGCCATCATGGGCGGGCCGATGAGCGTGAATGATCCGTTGCCCTGGCTGGCCACCGAAGTGGCGGCGCTGCAGCATTTTATCCGCCGCGATATTCCGCTGATCGGCCACTGCCTGGGCGGCCAGCTGTTGGCCAAGGCGTTGGGTGCGCAAATCAGCCGCATGCCCTACACCGAAAGCGGCTGGCAGCCGCTGACCCGCCTCGATCAGGCTGCGCCCAGCCCTTGGTTGCAGCACCTGCCTGAACAGTTCCCGGTCTTTCAGTGGCATGGCGACAGCTTTGCTATTCCCGAGGGCGCCCAGCCCTTGCTCAGCAGCCCCTGGTGCAGCAACCAGGCGTTTGCCTGGGGCGATAAAATCCTGGCCCTGCAAGGCCACCCGGAAATGGACGAGGCGCTGGTGTGCCAGTGGCTCGGCGATTGGTATCACCTGTTGGATGAAAGCCAACCGAGCCAGCAGAGCAGGGCGCAGATGCTCGACCATCTGCCGGCCAAAGTCGCTGAGTTGAACCGCGTCGCCGAAGGCTTCTATCGCCATTGGCTGCAGCTGGCCGGGCTCTGAGGCCGGGCAGGGTGGATGACGTTTTACCCATCCACCGTGCTTACCTGTGGTGGATAACAAGAGCGTTATCCACCCTGCGGAGCTTTAGCCGGGATGTCCGCCTTAAAATGGCGCGCTCTGCGACCTGGCGGTCACCAATGCGCCCCGGCTTGGTGCGTTGCTCGCATCGACAATACTCAAGTCACTGATTTAAAACATTTTTATTGTATGGCGCGGGCCTTGCAAAGCTGTCTCCATGTCCGGGTGACAAGGAGTACGGCATGGCCCGCACCTTTTATGACGAGATGTACGACGCGAGCGGCGCTGTCCGCCCGCACTACCAGGCTTTTGCCCGCTGGTTGGCGGAAACGCCGGATGAACTGCTGGCTCAGCGCCGCCGTGAAGCCGATCTGCTGTTCCACCGCGCCGGTATCACCTTCACCCTGTATGGCGATGATCAGGGCACCGAGCGGTTGATCCCGTTCGACATCATCCCGCGCAGCATCCCGGCCAGCGAATGGCGCATCGTCGAGCGTGGCTGCATCCAGCGCGTGCAGGCGCTGAACATGTTCCTCGCCGACCTCTACCACGACCAGCGCATCATCAAGGCCGGGATCATCCCCGCCGAGCAGGTACTGGCCAACGAGGGTTACCAGATCGCCATGCAGGGCCTCAACCTGCACCGCGACCTCTACGCGCATATCGCCGGGGTCGACCTGGTACGCGATGGCGATGGCAGCTACTACGTGCTGGAAGACAACCTGCGCACCCCCAGCGGCGTCAGCTACATGCTCGAAGACCGCAAGATGATGATGCGCCTGTTCCCCGAGCTGTTTGCTGCGCAGCGCGTGGCCCCCATCGATCACTACCCGAACCTGCTGCTCGACACGCTGAAGTCCTCCAGCCCGCTGGATAACCCCAACGTTGTGGTGCTGACCCCGGGGCGTTTCAACAGCGCTTACTTTGAGCACGCCTTCCTCGCCCGCGAAATGGGCGTGGAACTGGTCGAGGGTGCGGATCTGTTTGTGCGTGACGACAAGCTGTTTATGCGCACCACGTCTGGGGCCAAGCAGGTGGATGTGGTTTATCGCCGCCTCGACGATGCCTTTCTCGACCCACTGGCCTTCAATCCCGATTCCATGCTCGGTGTGCCGGGCCTGCTGGCCTGCTACCGCAGCGGCAACGTGGTGCTGGCCAACGCCATTGGCACCGGGGTGGCGGACGACAAGTCGATCTACCCCTATGTCGACGACATGATCCGCTTCTACCTAAGCGAAGAGCCGATCCTGAAAAACGTGCCGACCTTCCAGTGCCGCAAGCCAGCCGAGCTGTCCCATGTGCTGGCCAACCTGGAACAGCTGGTGGTCAAGGAAACCCAAGGCTCCGGCGGCTACGGCATGCTGGTCGGACCGGCCGCCACCAAGGCCGAAATCGAAGACTTCCGCGCCCGGCTAATCGCCCGCCCTGAGGCCTATATCGCCCAACCGACCCTGTGCCTGTCGACCTGTCCGACATTTGTCGACAACGGTATCGCGCCACGGCATATCGACCTGCGGCCGTTCGTCCTCTCCGGGCGCGAGACCCGCCTAGTGCCCGGCGGCCTGACCCGCGTCGCGCTGCGTGAAGGCTCGCTGGTGGTCAACTCGTCCCAGGGTGGCGGTACCAAAGACACCTGGGTGGTGGAGGACTAATCATGTTGAGTAGAACTGCCTCTGATCTGTACTGGATGTCGCGTTACCTGGAGCGTGCGGAAAACCTCGCGCGCATGCTCGATGTCAGCTACTCCCTGTCACTGATGCCGCAAGACGGGCAGGGCGATGGCCTGGAAGAACTGGCCATGCCGCTGCTGATTACCGGCACCCTGGATGATTATCTGGAGCGTCACGGCCCGCTGCACGCCGAGCGCATGCTGCACTTCTTCGCCCTCGATGCGAGCAATCCGGCGAGCATTTACTGCTGCCTGCAGGCCGCGCGCAGCAATGCCCACGCCGTACGCGGGCGGATCACCGCCGACATGTGGGAAAACATCAACGCCACCTGGCTGGAGATTCGCGGCATCGCCGAGCAGGGCCTGGGCCGCTACGGTATCAGCCGCTTCTGCGAGTGGGTCAAGGAGCGCTCGCACCTGTTCCGTGGCGCCACTTTCGGCACCATCATGCGTGGCGACCCTTATCGTTTTATCCGCCTTGGCACCTTTATCGAACGCGCCGACAACACCCTGCGACTGCTCGATGCCCGCTACGAAATGCTCGGTGAAGACATCGACGAAATCGACGGCCGCCCGGCGCGCAGCTACTACCAGTGGACTGCACTGCTGCGTGCGCTGTCCTCGTTCGAGGCCTTTGCCGAGATATATCGCGGCTCGCCCGGTACGCGCAAAGTCTCCGAACTGCTCCTGCTGCGCCCAGATGTGCCGCGTTCGCTGCGCGCCTGCATGGATGAATTAAGCCTGATGCTCGCCAGCCTGCCCGGCGACAACGGCCGCCCAGCCCAGCGCCTGGCCGCTGAACTGGAAGCGCGGCTTCGCTACACCAGCATCGAAGAAGTACTCGACGAGGGCCTGCACGCCTGGCTCACCGATTTCATCCTGCTGGTTCGCCAGCTGGGCCAAGCCATCCAAAGCTCCTACCTGGAGGTCGCATGAGACTGTCAATCAGCCACGACACTACCTATCACTATGAAGATCAGGTGCGCACCAGCATCCAGTACCTGCGCATGACCCCGCACGACAGCGAGCGTCAGCAGGTGCTCAGCTGGCAATTGACCTTGCCACGTCCGGTGCGCGCGCAGGTCGATCCCTACGGCAATATCCTGCATGTGCTGACCCTGGACGAGCCGCACGAATCCATCGTTATCGGCGCTCGCGGCCAGGTGGAAATCGACGAGGCGCGCGAGGCCGAGCACGAAAACCAGTCGGCGCTGCCGTTTTTGCGCTTTACCCGCCTCACCGAGGCCGACGAAGCTCTGCGCGAGTTCGCCAAGCTGCAGAGCAAAAACCGTCAGGACCGCACTGGCCTGATCGACCTGATGCACGCCCTCAATGCGCATATCCGCTATGCGCCAGGCACCACGGCGGTGGAAACCAGTGCGGCTGAGGCCTTTGCTGGCGGCAAGGGCGTTTGTCAGGATCATGCGCATGCCTTCCTGGCCTGCGCACGCAGCCTGGGCGTGCCGGCGCGCTATGTGTCGGGCTATCTGTTTACCGACAGCGAAGACCACCTGGCCAGCCACGCCTGGGCGGAAGCCTGGTTGGACAATGCCTGGTACAGCTTTGATGTGACCAATTGCTTGGCCAAGCCGGAGCGGCATTTGAAGCTGGCCGTGGGCTTGGACTACTTGGACGCCTGCCCGGTACGCGGCATGCGCCGAGGTGGCGGCATTGAGCAGATGCATGCGCAAGTGGAGGTTGCTCCACTGGTGCGGGTGCAACAGCAGTAGCTTTAAAGCCCCCTCTGCCCGCTTGCGGGAGACGACTGCATGGATGCAGGAGGTAGGGCGACGCAGGATGCTAAAGCCGAGGGATTGGGGAGAGGGTTTTAATGGCGCGTGACGCCGGCCGCGAATGAAGCCTGCCTCGTAGGGTGGGTTAGGGGCGCTGATCCGAGATTGATTGTTCAGCTCAGTGCTTGAGCGCTACGTAACCCACCAAGCGGTGGTCGCCGTTGCACGTATTCTCGTTAGGGTTCGTAGTACAGCCCGCCTGCTGCTGTCGGCTCTAGTTTTGGTTTCGCCCCTTACGGGCGAGTCACTTTTGCCAGTCGCCGCAAAAGTAACCAAAAACGCTTGCCCCGACATCCGGCCCTGCCTGCGGCAGGGTTCGTGAATAGAATCATTGCTCCAGGGGCCCGCCGCGAAGGGCCATCCTTGGCCCATCGCGGCTCTCGCGGCATCCATGCCGCTCAAGCCCTTGACTCGCTTTGCTCGGCCTGCGGGCCAGCCTGCGGCTGTTACTCCGCTGCGCTCCGTTTCACAACGATTCTGTTCACCCTCCTGAAGGGGCGTTTGGCGTCGTCTGTACGTTTTGTGTGGCTGAACCAAAAGCAAAGCCAAAACAACGGCCTGCAACCACAGCGATTTGATGGGTATCGCGTTGCTCAACCCATCCTACGGTTCTGCCATCAATGCTTGCGGCTTTGCGGAACCTGTAGGAGCGGCCTTGGCCGCGATGTTCTTGTATTCACATTGGTTACGGGCTAGCCAGCACCTACAAAGGCTGCACTTTGCGCCCCACCATATGCCGTAAATACTCAACCAACTCCCCCAATTCCTTGTCATTCAATACCTCAACAGAAAACCCCGGCATCTTGCCCTGGGGCCAGCGCCGCAAGCTCTGTGGGTCGCGGATATAGCGGCTTAAAAAATCGCCACTGAAATACTCGGTCGGGTTGTGCGGAATATTCAGGTCGGGGCCGAATTGCGAGTCGCCTGCACCATTCAGACGATGGCAGGCCATGCAGTTTTTCTGGTACTGGGCAAAGCCGGCCTGCACCGCCGGGCTGGCGTCTGCCGCTGGCAGCAGTTGCGGGAAACGCTGCGCAACCGGGGCCAGTTTGCGGATGCTGGCGAGTTGAAACGGCCATTGCTCGGGGCCGATCTGGCTGGCGGCTGGGTTTTGCCAGACGAGATAAAACGGGCCGGCGCTGGGTTTGCCGTTGCCCAGGGCGGGCCAGGGTTGTGCCGGGTCTTCGATGGCCAGCCAGGCTTGGCTGGCGGTTTGGCTTAGCGCAGGCGCAGCGGGCAGCTCTGCGGCAAAGCCGTCGCTGGCCACCAGTTGCAGGTGATCGCCCGGTTGTACCCCTTCCAGCAGCGCGGCCAGCGGCACGGCGCGGTAGTGCATGTTGCGTTTGTAACTAACATCGTCGCGGATTTCGATGGTTTGCGCTTGTGGGTGGGCGAGCAGTTGGGCGCTGCTCAGGCGCTGGCTGCCGTTGCCCAGTTCCAGGGTCAGTTCGGCGGCGTGCAGGTAGTTGAAGGGCAAGAGGGTGAGCAGGGCGACACCTAGAGTGCGTATGTTCAATCCTGCGACTCCAGGGCCAGTTTCAGTTCGTCATAGCCGCCGGCGTTGATCAGGTTGTTGTAGCCCATGGCGCGCAGGCTTTCTTCGGCGATGCCAGAGCGGCGGCCGCTGCGGCAGTACAGCACGATGGGCGTGTCCTTGTCCGGGGCGATGGCGCTGATGCTGCTGGCGATCTGTTCATGGTCGATCTGCTCGGCGCTGGGCAATGCGCCGGCGGCAAACTCTTCGGCGGTACGCACATCAATCAGCACGCTGTCAGGCGATTGCAGGGCGACAACGGCGGCATTGAGTTCGGCTTCGCCGGCCAGTAGTGGCAGGCTGACAAGTAGGCCGAGGGTGGCAAGTAGGGTGCGCATGGCGGGCTCCTTGGGGTGATTGAAATCACCCTAGCACAGGCCGTTGCGTGCGCGATGCTGGCAAACGCGCTGCCACTGCCGACGCACGCTACGGTGGCTGGCAGGGCAGGGTTTCAGGGGCTGGACGCGAACCATTTGTGGGGATGGAGGCGCAGCAGGATTCGGGTTAGCCGACCAGTCGGGTCAGGTTGGGAAGAATCAGGATCAGGGTGGTGGCAAAAACGATCATGCCTGCTTGGCGCATTTTTATGGGATTGAGCATGGCGAGTGGCCTTGTTGTTTTTTGCGGCGCGGTCGTCGCGCTCCTGCGTACTGCGCGGAGGTGATGCCACGTCTCGTGTTGATCATTCAAGCCGTCCCGGCAAAACCCGGCGACGACGCCGACAGCGGTCAATCGACAGGGCAATTGCCGATGACCTGATTCAACTGTAGAGCTGGGCTGGCAGCGGCTATAGACGCCTTGATTACTAAATCGCACTGGCTAGTTGCCAGCAGTTATGAGGCGTGTCCGGTGGGTGGTAAACAGCCCTTGAGCTAGACGCGCTTGTTGCCCTTCGCCCAGTGATTGACCGTTTGTCTGAGCTGAGCGGTCAATAGGCCTGAGCACTTCGGTCATTGAGCCTGGTTCCGCCCGGCGTATGGTAGGCCCACTCAACAAAAACAGGCGCGGGCCTCACCTGCGCCATCAGCCACCCTCCATTGGAGGTCTGAGGACGCCATGACCGAAGCATATATTTTCGATGCCGTGCGCACGCCCCGCGGCAAGGGCAAGAAGGACGGGGCGCTGTACAGCGTCAAGCCTGTCGACCTGATCGCCGGCCTGCTCAAGGCGCTGCAAGCGCGCAATAACCTGGACACCAGCCAGGTCGATGACATCGTGCTCGGCTGTGTAACGCCGGTGGGTGATCAGGGCGCGGACATCGCCAAAACAGCCGCCATGGTTGCCGATTGGGATGTCAGCGTGTCGGGCGTACAGCTCAACCGTTTCTGCGCTTCGGGCCTGGAAGCGGTAAACATCGGCGCGATGAAGGTGCGTTCCGGTTTCGAGGATCTGGTGGTGGTGGGCGGTGTCGAGTCGATGTCGCGCATTCCCATGGGTTCCGATGGCGGCGCCTGGGTGATGGACCCTGCGACCAATATGCACACCCACTTCACCCCGCAGGGTATTGGCGCCGACCTGATCGCCACCCTGGAAGGTTTCAGCCGTACTGACGTCGACAGCTTCGCTCTGCGCTCGCAGCAGAAGGCCGCTCGCGCCAGCAAGGACGGCTCATTCAGCAAGTCGCTGATTCCGGTGGCCGATCAGAACGGCATCGTGCTGCTCGATCACGATGAGTTTATCCGTGGCGAATCCACCCTCGAAGGCCTGGGCAAGCTCAAGCCAAGCTTCGAGATGATGGGCCAGATGGGCTTCGACAGCACCGCGCTGCGTGTCTACAGCCATGTTGAGCAGATCAACCACGTGCACACCCCAGGCAACAGCTCGGGCATCGTTGATGGCTCTGCCCTGATGCTGATCGGCTCCGAGGCCAAAGGTCGCGAGCTGGGTCTGAAGCCGCGTGCACGCATCGTCGCCACTGCCGTGACCAGTACCGACCCGACCATCATGCTCACCGGCCCGGCACCTGCCACCCGCAAGGCATTGGCCAAAGCTGGGCTGAACGTCAATGACATCGATCTGTTCGAGGTCAACGAGGCGTTCGCTTCGGTGGTAATGAAGTTTATGAAGGACATGGGCGTCAGCGAAGACAAGGTCAACGTCAACGGCGGTTCCATCGCCATGGGTCACCCGCTGGGTGCGACCGGTTGCGCCATTCTCGGCACCCTGATCGACGAGCTGGAGAAGCGCAAGCTGCGCTATGGCCTGGCCACCCTCTGCGTGGGTGGTGGCATGGGCATCGCCACCATCATTGAACGAGTTTGAGGCGGAGATAAGAAAAATGACTGACGCCATCCGTTACGAAAAAGGCCAGGACAATATCGTCGTTCTGACCATGGATATGCCTGGCCAGAGCGCCAACACCATGAACGCGGTGTACCGCGAAGCCATGGGCAAGATCGTCGACCGCCTGGAAGCCGAGAAGGATTCCATTGCCGGGGTCATCCTCACCTCCGCGAAGAAGACCTTCTTCGCCGGCGGCGACCTCAATGAGCTGATCAAGGTCACCAAGGCCGACGCGCCAGCCTTCTACCAGATGATCCTCAACATCAAGGGCCAACTGCGTCGCCTGGAAACCCTGGGTAAGCCGGTGGTGGCGGCGATCAACGGTGCAGCCCTGGGCGGCGGCTGGGAAATTGCTCTGGCCTGCCATCACCGTATCGCCCTGAACAATTCCAGCATTCAGCTCGGTCTGCCGGAAGTGACCCTCGGCCTGCTGCCGGGCGGCGGCGGGGTGGTGCGTATGGTGCGCATCCTCGGCCTGGAAAAAGCCTTGCCGTATCTGGCTGAAGGCAAGAAGGTACGTCCCGATGCGGCGCTCAAAGCCGGCCTGATCCATGAACTGGCCAGCGACAGCGATGACCTGCTGGCCAAGGCACGCGCCTTTATCGCCGCCAACCCGAGCGCCGTGCAGCCGTGGGATGTGAAAGGCTACAAAATTCCCGGCGGTACACCGTCCAGCCCAAATGTGGCGCAGATGCTGGCCATCGCCCCGAGCGTGCTGCGTGACAAGACCAAGGGCTGCTTTCCGGCGCCGGAGAAGATCATGTGCGCCGCCGTTGAGGGTGCGCAGGTCGATTTCGACACCGCGCAGATCATCGAAGCGCGCTACTTCACCGAGCTGACCACCGGTCAGGTGGCGAAGAATATGATTGGTACCTTCTGGTTCCAGCTCAATGAAATCAACGCCGGCGGCTCACGCCCACAAGGCTTCGAGCCTTACGTGACCAAGAAGGTCGGTGTGCTCGGTGCCGGCATGATGGGCGCCGGTATTGCCTATGTGTCGGCGGTCGCCGGTATCGAGGTGGTACTCAAGGACATCTCCATCGAAGCCGCGGAGAAGGGCAAAAGCTACTCGGCCAAGCTGCTGGAGAAAAAGGTCGGCCGTGGCCAGATGAGCGCCGAGAAGCGCGATGGCATCCTGGCGCGGATCAAACCCACTGTCAGTGACGCTGATTTCGAGGGCTGCGACCTGATTATCGAAGCGGTGTTCGAGGATCGTGACCTCAAGGCCAATGTCACCGCAGCGGCCGAACGTGCGGCGCTGGCGGATGCGGTAATCGCCTCCAACACCTCGACCCTGCCGATCACCGGCCTGGCCACGGCGGTGCAGAAGCAGGACAAGTTTATCGGCCTGCATTTCTTCAGCCCGGTGGACAAGATGCCGTTGGTGGAAATCATCAAGGGCGAGCAGACCAGCGACGAGACCCTGGCGCGTGGCTTCGATTACGTCATGCAGATCAAGAAGACCCCGATCGTGGTCAACGACAGCCGCGGCTTCTTCACCTCGCGGGTGTTCGGTACTTTCACCAATGAAGGCCTGGCCATGTTGGGTGAGGGCGTGAGCGCGGCGATGATCGAGAACGAAGCGCGCAAGGCCGGTATGCCGGTTGGCCCGCTGGCGATCAGCGACGAAGTGTCGATGAGCCTGATGAACCATATCCGTCAGCAGACCATCAAGGACCTCGCTGCCGAAGGCAAGCAGATCCCCGAACACCCGGCGTTTGCGGTGATCGACATGATGCTCAACGAGTACAAGCGCCCGGGCAAGGCGGCGGGTGCGGGGTTCTACGATTACCCTGCAGGTGGTAAGAAGCACCTGTGGCCGGAACTCAAGGCGCGTTTCGAGAAGAGCGATGCGCAGATTTCGCAGATCGACGTGCGGGATCGCATCCTGTTTATCCAGGCCATCGAAACCGTGCGCTGCGTGGAAGAGGGCGTGCTCAAGTCGGTAGCCGATGCCAACATCGGCTCGATCATGGGCATCGGCTTTGCAGCCTGGACCGGCGGTGCGCTGCAATTTATCAACCAGTACGGAGTGAAGGACTTTGTCGCCCGCGCCCAGTACCTGGCTGAGCAGTACGGCGAGCGCTTCCTGCCGCCGGCGTTGTTGCTGGAGAAGGCGGCGAAGAACGAAAGTTTCTAACGCCGTCGCGTTAAGGCAGAGGTACTGAAAACCGGCTCCCTGTGAGCCGGTTTTTTATGGGCATGGCACTAGCGGGTTGGTGAAAAACGTAAGCGAGGCAGCAATGGCAACGCAGGTAGTTTTTAGCTGCTTGCTAGACTGCTGCAACGGCCACGCGGGCGTGGCGCAAGGGAGGTGATATGAAAATCGGGACAAGCAGTGCGCTGGCAATCAGCCTGGGCTTGCTGGCGGTGCCGGCATGGGCCGATGACTGCGCCAATGCCATGGATCAGTTCAGCCTCAATCAGTGTGCGGCGGCGGACTATGCCGCTCAGGATAAACGTCTGAACCAGCTCTACGGCGATTACCGCAAGCGTCTGGATGATGGGCAGAAACAGCAGCTCAAGGAGGTGCAACTGGCCTGGATCAAATTCCGTGATCTGGCTTGCGCGTTCGAGTCAGCGTCGGTCGAGGGCGGTTCGGCCTACCCTATGGTGCTTAACGGCTGCCTTGCGCAAAAGACCGCCGTGCGGGTCAAAGAGCTGGAGCAGCTGGCCGTCTGCGAAGAAGGCGACCTGAGCTGCCCGATTCCTGCGCAATAGTCAGCTTGAGCGGTTTTCAGCACGCTTGGCGGCCGCAAACCAGTTGCTGGATGGCCTGACGCTCGCTCAGTTGGGTGGGCATGCGCAGGGTCGCTAGGCTGCCGTCGCCCAACGCAATGGCCAGTTCGGACTCGAAGTGGATGCCACTGCTGTCGATCGTGGCGTAGGTTACGCCGTAGACGTTCTGGTTGCTCAGTGTTTGGGCGATGCTCATGGCGTTCTCCTGAGGCTGATAACGCTGTTATTGGCCGGTGCGCTGGGTGGCGGGCTGTTGAGTGGTCTGCACCTGTTGCGCCTGTCGAATGCTGCTGGCGCTGTGGCTGCTATTGAAGGCTGAGGCGGCCAGCAGGCTGGCGATGGCGGAGAAACTGGTCATGGGAGTGTCCTCTTCTGGGGTGGGGCGCAGTGCCCGATGGCCAGATCATCGGCCTGTGCCGTTATCGACAGAAGTGAATGGTGCTTATGGTGACTATCGAGGGCGCTGATGGTCCGCATGCCGGGTATTTACAGAGGGCGCAGAAGCAGCGGGTAATTGGTCGGGTTGGGCCCAGAACTATTGCCATGCAAGCTGTCAGCAGGCACGCTTGCGCGCTGGAAAAACAACCCTCCTGCGCCCTAGGTAACCGCCCATATGCCGCTGCAGATCTGCATCCTGGAAACCGATGTTCTTCGCCCTGAATTGGTCGACCAATACGACAGTTATGGCCGTATGTTCGAGCAATTGTTCGCCCGTCAGCCGATTGCTGCCGAGTTCAAGGTGTACAACGTGATGGAGGGGCATTACCCGCCGGACAGCGAGCGCTACGATGCTTATCTGGTGACGGGCAGCAAGGCAGATTCCTTTGGCAGCGACGCCTGGATCCAGACGCTGAAAACCTATCTGCTGGAGCGTTATGCCCGTGGCGACAAGCTGCTCGGCGTGTGTTTCGGGCACCAGCTGCTGGCGCTGTTGCTGGGCGGCAAGGCCGAGCGCGCCGTGCAAGGCTGGGGCGTGGGTATTCATCAATACCGTATGGAAAACAAGCCGAGCTGGATGAGCCCGGATCTGGAAGACCTGACGCTGCTGATCAGCCACCAGGACCAGGTGACTCAACTGCCGGAGAACGCGACCTTGCTAGCCAGCAGTGAGTTCTGCCCGATTGCCTCCTACTGCATCGGCGACCAGGTGCTGTGCTTCCAGGGCCATCCCGAGTTTGTGCATGACTACTCGCGTGCGCTGCTTGACCTGCGTCAGCAACATATCGGTGAGCCGGCCTATACCCGCGGTGTTGACAGCCTGCAACATGATCACCAGGGCCATATGGTCGCCGAGTGGATGATGCGCTTTGTCGCCCACGGCCGTGCCGGCCTTGCTGAGTAAGCGTTGGTGGATGCAGAAAGCCCGGTCAGTGACCGGGCTTTTTTATGGCGTGCTATTTATTGCCGCCACCCTCTGGACTGCCAATCTGCAGCGTTAACAACCGTTCCAGGCGATTTTTTATAACCAGCCGTAATGCTTGAAGCTGGCATACAGGCTGATGCAGCCGGTGGTGATTACACCGAGTACGGCGAAATAGCCGTACTGCCAGGTCAGCTCGGGCATGTTCTGAAAGTTCATCCCGTAGATCCCCGCCACTGCGGTGGGGAATGCCAGGATTGCCGCCCAGGCGGCGAACTTGCGTTGGGTAACGCTTTGCCGTGACGACTCCAGCAGCAGGCCGATCTCGATGGCATGGTCGGCCATTTCGCGCAGGGCGGTGAGGTCTTCCAGCAGGCGGTTGACGTGAATCGCCACGTCGCGGAAGTAGGGGCGCATGTTCTTGTCGATAAACGGGAAATCCAGGCGTTGCAGTTCCTGGCAGATTTCCGCCAGCGGCCCGATATAACGGCGCAGACGCAGCAGGTCGCGGCGCAGGCCCTGGATGCGCTCGACATCGGCCTGACTGAGAGGGTGCTTGAGCACCTGCTGCTCCACCTCCTCAAGTTCGCTGTGGTAGCTGTCCATCAGCGGTCGGTAGTTCTCGATCACGAAGCTGAGCAGCGCGTACAGTACGAAATCTTCGCCGTGCTCAAGCAGCAGCGGGCGTGCCTCGCAGCGCTGGCGTACCTGCGAATAGGGCGCCGACTCACCGTAGCGGGCGCTGATGATGTAGCCGTTGCCGGCAAACAGCTGGGTTTCGACAAAGGTCAGTTCGCCATTGGCGCGAATGGGCGAGTAAAGCACCAGAAACAGCGCATCACCAAAGGTCTCTAACTTGGGCCGGGTGTGTCGCTGCAGGGCGTCTTCCAGCGCCAGCTCATGCAGGTCGAATTGTCGCTGCAGGTTGCTCAGCTCCTCACTGCCAGGGTCGTGCAGGCCGATCCAGACAAAGTGGCCGGGCTTTTTCGCCCACTGCTTGCCCTCATCAAGGCGGATATTGCTGACTTTCAGCCCCTTGCTGTAAACAGCGGCGGCAACCACTCGACCCATGATGCATCCCTTATTGGCTGGTTTCAGCACGCAGCTTAGCGGCTTCGCCGTGCTCGGTGTGAATGCCAATAAAAAGCCCAGCACGAGGGCTGGGCTTATGGGCAGCGGGTAATACTCAGGCGCGTTGCGTCAACTGCTGATCCATGGCCTCGATGCATTGCTGCATCTGCGTACGGCAGGTTTCGATCAACTGGGGTAGGTCGTCCTGGCTCAGGCCAGCTGTGGGGATGGCTGGCAGCGAGCGGATCATGATATCGCCGCTGTTCCAGCGGTTGAGCTGGATATGGTTGACGTAGGTGCTGACACACACCGGGATAATCGGCACGCCAGCAGCAATCGCCATCTGGAACGCGCCTTTCTTGAACGGCAACAGGCCTTTGCCCAGGTTGCGCGTGCCTTCAGGGAAGACCCAGATCGAGGTGTCTTTGTGCTTCAAGGTGTCGGTGGTGGTGAGCATGGCCTGTTTGGCGCGAATTGCGTTGCCACGGTCGAGCAGCACATTGCCGGCCAGCCAATAGAGCTGGCCGAAGAAGGGCACCCATTTCAGGCTTTTCTTGCCGATGCTTACGGTACGCTCGGGCACCACGCGGCCGAGCACATAGAGGTCGTAGTTGGACTGGTGGTTGGCCACGATTACGCAGGCACGTTGATGGTCAAGCAGCGGTTGTACGTCGGTCTTGAGCTTCCAGCGCAAAAACCATTGCGCCGGTACGCTGTAGAGACGGGCGCACAGGCGGCTGTTATCCGGGTTGAACGGGCGGCAGATGCCGAGCAACAGGCCCAGGATGCCAGCGAGGATAAAGTGCACGCCCATCGCCAGCATGCGCAGAAGAAAAAGCATTTGGTACGCCTGTCATAGGAAAAAGGCGCGCAGTGTACGGGCGTGCACTGCTTTCAGCAATTGATGCCGATCAGAGGTTGTTGCCGGTTGTGTTAGTCGTACCGATGGCTGAGCGCAGGTCGATAGCGCTGTAACGTGAGGCCAGGCGAGCGATGCTGCCATCTGCTTCAAGGCCCAGCAGGGCCTGATCCAGGCGCTGCATAAAATCCTGTTTATAGGGATAGGCCTCTGAGTTGGCGCGGGTATAGCCCAGGTGGCCATGTTCGCTGGATAGTCTCGGTCCTTCGACTAGCCAGCCCAGCCCGGCATTGCCCAGCAGACCTTGATCGCGCATCTGTTGCAGTTCCCAGAGGATCGACAGGCGATCGTTGATGTACACGTCGATGCGCTGACGTTTGAGTTGCAACAGGTTGGTGCGGTTGTCGCTGGCGTAGCTCTGCTGCACCTGGCCTGCGGCCAGCATGCGTTTGTAATCGGGGGCGGCGATGATATTGAAGCCCCGGTTGAGACCAACGCGCAACCCGGCATAGGCCGCCGGGAAATCTTCGATGGCCCGTTGCTGGGCCAGTTCGCTGCGCACGAAGGCCACCACGCTTTCCTCCAGAATCGGCCGCGAGTAATCCATCCACGGCCGTTCAACGGGGCGGTAATAGGGTGGGAACAGGGCAAAGGCCGTACCTTTTTCTACGGCCGCCAGGCCACGTGGCCAGGGCACTGGACGGATGCTGATGCGATAGCCAGGCATGCGGGCAAAGGCCGCACGCAGAATATCGCTGTAGAGGCCCTTGGCTTCACCGTTTTCGGCATAGCTGTAGGGTGGATAACTGGCGTCACACAGTACCGTAACACTGATGGGCGTTTGTGCCAGAGCCGTACCCTGTAAAGCCAGACACAGTAGCCACGCTACGAGTATGCGCATGCCCAATCTCCTTATCGGTTGGCGCTGGCTGCGCGGTGAGGCGCAGCCTGATGTATGGAAGTCAGACCTTGAAGCGACCGAGCAGGTGATCCTGTTGACCCACCTGATCAACCATCACGGCGCATTGGCGCACCTGTTCTTCGGCACCCGCAGCGACCTCATGGCTGATGTCGCGAATATTGGTGGTGTTGCGGTTGATTTCCTCGGTAGTGGCGCTTTGCTGCTCCGCGGCGGTGGCGATCTGCAGGTTCATGTCGTTGATCCGGGTGATCGCGTCACGAATGCGTCCGAGCATGTCGTTGGCCGCTCCTGCATCTTCGGCGGTCTTGCTGGCGGTGTCACGGCTTTGCTGCATGCGCGACTCGGCCTGTTTCACCCCGGATTGCAACTGGTCGATCATCTGGCGGATTTCCTGAGTCGACTGCTGGGTGCGCGAGGCCAGTGAGCGCACTTCATCGGCGACTACGGCAAAACCGCGACCGGACTCCCCGGCGCGGGCAGCTTCGATGGCGGCGTTGAGCGCGAGCAGGTTGGTTTGGTCGGCAATGCTGGTGATCACCGAGAGAATCGACTCGATATTGTGGCTGAGCTTGGCCAGCTCGTTGATCGCATGGCTGGTTTCGTCCATTTCTTCGGCCAGGTTCTTGATCGCCTCGGTCGAGCGTGAGACTACCCGTACGCCGTTCTCGGTTTCTTCATTGGCGGCAATGGCGGCTTGCGCGGCGGCCTGGGCATTGCGCGCGACTTCTTCGGCGGTGGAGGCCATTTCCTGCATAGCGGTGGCCAGCTGATCCAGCTCTTGCAATTGCTGTTGCAGGCGATTGGCGGCTTGATCGGCCTCGCTGGAGGTCAGTGTGGTGCTTTCACGCACCTGTCTGGAACTGCCCATGACCTCGCTGATCAGACTCTGCAGACTTTGCAGGAAACTATTGAACTCCTTGGAAACCAGGGCGATTTCATCGTTGCCGGCGGCTGGTAGACGGCGGGTCAGGTCGCCTTCACCGCTGTTCACTTCATGCAGGGAGTTGTGCAGATGGCCGAGGGGTTTGAGCAGACTGTTCATCAAAACGCCCAGCACGATCAGGCTGATGATCACCCCCAGTACGGTGCCGATTACTGCGCGCCAGCTCAGGGCATTGGCTTCGGCCATGACAATGCTTTTGTCCAGCACCACACCGATATACCAATCCATGCCCTTGAGGTTGGGCAGTGGGGTAAAGGACACCAGCAGGTCCTTGTCGGCGCCGCTGATGTCCTGCAAATCCTTGTTCAGTGCTGGGCTTTGGCCGGCGAACAACTCGCTGTAGCTCTTACCGTTGAGGTCGGTGTTGGGGTGGGAAATGATGTTGCCGTTGCGGGTTAGCAGAAAGGCGTAGCCCGCGCCGTTGAAGTCCAGGGTGTTGACTGCGTCCGCTACGGTTTTCAGGCGGATGTCACCGCCCAGTACACCGAGGAATTCGCCAGCGTTGGTGATGCGGGTAACGGCGGAAATTAGGATTTCCCCGGTGGTGGAGTCCACATAGGGTTCGGTCAGTAGCGCCTGGCTACCGGCCTTGCCGGTGGTATACCAAGGCCGTTGGCGACCGTCCCATTCCGGCGCTGGTTTCCACTCGTCGGTGTTCTTGATCGGCTTGCCATCGCTTTGCAGAGCACCGAAGACCAGGATGAATTCGTTCTTCAGCATCGGTGTATTGACGATGCGCTGGGTTTCTTCGGGGCTGTAGTTGCTGTCGATGCTTTGCGCCATCAGATCCATCAACTTGAGCTTGGCATTGAGCCAGTTCTCGATCTGCCGTGCCAATGCGTTACTGGATTCGGCGATGCTGGCGGCTACCTGGCTGTGCAGGGTTTCGCGAACCTGGCTGACCTGCGCCAGTGACAGCAGGCTGGTAGTAAGGAACAGGACGATGGCCGCAGCCAGGCCAACCTTGTGAGCAATCTTCATAGCACGCTCCCCGCGGCAATTTCGAATAGATCGGTGGGGGCCTCGCTCCTTGGCCTTACCTTCTAAAAGTAATACAGACTGGGGAGATTGCCCGGTTGATTGCCAGTGTTTTGCCATTAAACGCAAAAGCCCGGCACATGGGCCGGGCTTTTGCGCTACTGGGGTTTACTTACCCCAGGTGTTGCTTGTCCAGTTCGACTGCCTGATCAAGGGCTTCCAGCAGCGCCTTACGCACTTTCAGCTTGGTGTTTTTGTGCGCGGTCATGTTGATCTTCTTCATCTGCTGGGCAACGGCCAGTGCTGTGGCGTGCAGTTGCTCGGCCGGCACCACCTTGTCGAGGAAGCCGGCATCCACCGCGCCTTGCGGGTCGAACATCTCGCCATTGATCACCGAACGGTGGAAGGCCGATTTGCGCAGGCGGTCACGGGCCAGTTCGATGCCAGCGTGGTGCATAGTCATGCCGATCTGCACCTCGTTGAGGCCAATGCTGAACGGGCCTTCGACACCGATGCGGTAGTCGGACGACAGCAGAATAAAGGCACCCTTGGCCACCGCGTGGCCTGGGCAGGCAACGATGATCGGGAATGGATGGGCGAGCATACGGCGCGCCAGGGTCGAGCCAGCGGCAACCAGGTTGATGGCGTTCTGTGGGCCGGAAGTCATCACCTTGAGGTCATAGCCGCCGGACAGGATGCCAGGCTGACCGGTGATGATCACGATCACCTTGTCCTGCTCGGCACGATCCAGGGCCGCATTGAACGCCGCAATCACGTCCGGGGAGATGGCGTTAACCTTGCCATTGTTCAGAGTCAGGGTGGCAATGCCATCGTCGAGTTGGTAGCTGATCAGGTCGCTCATGGTCGGGTTCCTTGTGCTGAAATGCAGCAGACGTTACTCATCCCCATCGGCCAGGTAAAGCTCGATGGCTGACTGGCTGGTCAGTGATGCCGGGCTGCCCGCTTACGATGACAATCAGCCTCGGTAAATGATCGGTACTACCGGTGCGTCATTGTCGCGAAGGGCATCGCTATGCATGGCTTAATCCATCCGAGCATATTCAGGCGCGCTGCATTTGGCATAAGCACATGAATCTTTTGAAAAAAGATTTTGCCTTTGGCCGACTGTTCGGCTAGATTAGCGCGCCTCGACAGACAGCAATGACCGTCGAGACCCGGTGAAGTGTCCGAGCGGTTGAAGGAGCACGCCTGGAAAGTGTGTATACGAGAAATCGTATCGTGGGTTCGAATCCCACCTTCACCGCCAGATTGATTGACGAAAAGCCCGACCCCGTGTCGGGCTTTTTCGTTTCTGCTGTTTGCGGCTGGCTTGGCGGCCTTTATGGTGTGTTTGGGACTTGATGGAGCGGCGCATGCGCGCAACCTGGGACATCTTCTGCAGCGTGGTTGATAACTACGGCGATATTGGCGTGACCTGGCGTCTGGCGCGGCAGTTGGTGGCCGAGCATGGTCTGGCTGTGCGCTTGTGGGTGGATGATCTGGGGGCTTTTGTACGCTTGTGCCCACAGGCCGATGTGCAGGCGCAGCGGCAGGTTCAGCAAGGGGTCGAGATACGCTTGTGGCGTGCTGACTTGCAGGTTGTTGAGCCGGCCGATGTGGTGATCGAGGCGTTTGCCTGTGAGCTGCCCGCTGCTTATATCGAGGCGATGGCCAAACGTAAGCGCAAAGTGCTGTGGCTCAACCTGGAGTACCTAAGCGCCGAAGACTGGGTGGAAGGGTGCCATGGCCTGCCTTCGTTGCAGTCCAATGGGCTGTCGAAGTTTTTCTTTTTCCCAGGGTTTACCACCGGTAGCGGCGGCCTGCTGCGTGAGCGTGAGCTGCTGACGCAGCGACGGGCTTTTCAGGCCGACGAGGGCATGCGCCTGGCATTTTTGCGTGGTTTGGGTGTTGAGCCTGTTGCGGGTGCCCGCTTGATCTCGCTGTTTGCCTATGAAAATCAGGCCTTGGCCGGCTGGCTTGAGGTGTTAGCGAACGGGGGGCAGAAGGCTCAGTTGCTGGTGCCTGAGGGGCGTGTCCTGAGCAGTCTGCAGGCATGGCTGGGGGGCGCGGCATTGCAGGTCGGCGATACCGTTCAGCGCGGCCAGTTGCATGTTCAGGTGCTGCCATTTGTGCAGCAGGATCAGTACGACCGCTTGCTGTGGAGTTGTGATTTCAATGCGGTGCGTGGAGAAGATTCTTTTGTCCGTGCGCAATGGGCTGGCCGACCGCTGCTCTGGCATATCTATCAGCAGGCTGATGATGCGCATCTGGAGAAGCTCGATGCATTTCTAGAGCTTTATAAAGAGGGCTTGTCGGCAGATGCTCAGGTGGCTCTAACCGGTCTTTGGCATGCCTGGAATACTGGCGGAGCGATGGCGCAAAGCTGGAATCAGCTGCTACAGAGCTGGCCGGAGCAGCAGGATCATGCCGAGAGCTGGTGTTTAAAACGGGGCTCTCAGGCCGATCTTGCGGCAGCGCTGGTGCAGTTTTACCTAAATTGGCTATGATACGCGGCCAAGAATTCTGTCACTCCATCCAAACCCGGATATTCGTATGAAAACCGCACAAGAAATGAAGCCTAACAGCGTGGCGCTGATCGATGGGCACCCATGGCTGATTCAAAAGGCCGAATTCACCAAGTCCGGCCGTAACAGCGCCATCGTCAAGATGAAGCTGAAGAACCTGATCAACGGCTCGAAGACTGAAACCGTCTACAAAGCTGACGACAAAATGGAGCCGGTCATCCTTGAGCGCAAGGAAGTGAACCTGTCCTATATCAGCGGTGAGGACTACGTGTTCATGGATACGGAGTACAACTCCTATGAACTGCGTGCCGAAGACCTGGAAAGCGTTCTGCCCTTCATCGAAGAAGGCATGACCGACGTTTGCGAAGCTGTGTTCTTCGAAGGCAAAGTGATTTCCGTTGATCTGCCGACCACCATCGTGCGTCAGCTGACCTACACCGAAGCCTCTGCCCGTGGCGACACCAGCGGCAAGGTGATGAAGCCAGCCAAGCTGAGCAACGGCACCGAAGTGAAAGTGGCTGATTTCTGCGAAATCGGTGACTGGATCGAAATCGATACCCGTACCGGCGAGTACAAATCCCGCGCTAAAGCACCGGTCTAAGACTGGCGTTAATCGCGAGAAGAAAAAGCCCGACCCTGTGTCGGGCTTTTTTGTGGTCGCTCGTCTGGTCTTAGCTACGCTGCAAGCCGCTTTGCAGGGCTAGATCCCAGGGCGCGATAGGGCCGAACCGGGCTTTGAGAAACTCCAGCAGCAGGCGGCTGCGCGAGTCGGTTTCACGCTCCAGACGCAGGGCGTAGATGCCGCTGGGTTCGGGAGCGGGCAAGCCGTTTTCACAGAACAGTGGCAGCAACTCGCCGCGCAGCAGGTAATCACTGATCAGCCAGGTGGGTAGGTGGGCAATGCCCAGGCCGGCGAGGGCGCTGAACAGCAGCGCTTCGGCATTATTTGCAGTCATGCGCAGGCGCTTGGGGCGGCACAGTTGCAGTTTACCGTCCTGCTCGAAACGCCATGCGTAGGGCGGGGCCAGGCTATCCCAGTCAAGGCCGTCATGTTCCGGCAACTCGCTTGGACTGCGCGGCACGCCACATCGGGCCAGGTAGTCCGGGCTGGCGCAGACGACGCGGACCATGGGCGATAGTGCGGTGGCAACCAGGCGCGTATCGGCCAGCGGACCGATACGCAGCACCAGATCAACTTCGCCGAGGTGTGTGCCATGCAGGTCGACGAAGCTGTCGATCAGCCGTAGTTGCACATTCAGTCCTGGATAGGCGGCCAGAAACTCGGCGATGGCCGGTGCCAGGTGACGGCGGCCGAAGGGGGCGGGTGCGTCAATGCGGATCAGTCCTTCTGGCGCGCTGCTCAGTGATACCGCTTCGGCGCGGGCCAGGTGCAGTTCGGCGAGAATGCGCTTGGCACGTTCGGCAAAGGCCAGGCCGGCGGACGTGGCGCGCACCGCGTGGGTGCTGCGGCTGAACAGGCTGCTGCCCAGTGAGCGCTCCAAGGCATCGATGCGTCGGGCCACTGCTGAGGGCGTTAGCGGGTGGCGGCGAGCGGCGGCAGAGAAACTGCCTGTTTCCAGCACATCGAGAAACAGGCTGAGCTGATCGGTCAGGGTGTCGGGGTTCATGGTGGGCTCGGCTTTGCGTTTGATGCACAGCCATTGTGCGTTGCTATGCGTTTCGCTACCAGTGGCGAGTGATTAGGCTGTTCAGCATCTTTCTGGAGGCCTCTGATGACGCTGCTCGACTTTGCCTTGAACCTGCTGCTTGGACTGATTCTGGGTACCTTGGGCGGCCTGTTTGGCATTGGTGGCGGGTTGATCGCGATTCCGGCACTGGGTGTGTTGTTTGGCCTGGATCAGCAACTGGCCCAGGGTACGGCGCTGGTGATGGTGGTGCCCAATGTGCTGTTGGCGTTGTGGCGCTATCACCAGCGCAATCGCATTGACTGGCGTCATGCCCTGGCTCTGGCGCTGACCAGCTTGTTGTTTGCCGTACTGGGGGCGGGCTGGGCTGTCACCCTGGATGCGGATCGCATGCGTTTGGGGTTTGTGGTTTTTCTGCTGCTGTTGGCGGCCTACAACCTGTCGCGGTTGTTCAACAAGCCGGCCATGGTTGCCGTAGGGATGCGCTATCCCTGGCACTGGTTGACGCTGTTGGGTAGCGGCGCAGGATTGCTGGGCGGGGTGTTCGGTGTGGGCGGTGCGGTGCTGGCGACGCCGGTGCTGACCACGGTTTTCGGCACCAGTCAGGTGGTGGCGCAGGGCTTGTCCCTGGCACTGGCGGCGCCTAGCACGGCGGTTACCTTGGCGACCTATGCCCTGCATGATCATGTTGACTGGTTGCTGGGTGCCCCTCTGGCGTTAGGTGGTTTGCTTAGCATCAGTTGGGGGGTGAAGTTCGCCCATGCACTGCCTGAGCGGGTGTTGCGCGGGTTGTTTGCCGGCTTTCTGCTGCTTTGTGCAGCGCTGCTTGCACTTAAAGTCTGAAGCCCTCGACAATCTGCTCAGCCAGGGTCTCTGTCACCTGTGACTGGGTCTGGTTGTTGCGCAGCAGCACAATGCTGGCGGAGGGCATCACCGGCAGCCCCTCAGCCGTGCCGATGATGCGCATATCCGGGGTGATCAGGCTTTGCAGCTGTGCGGTAACCGCCAGGCCCGCGCTGACCACCGCCATGATCGCCGACAGGCTCGGGCTGGTGTAGGCTATGCGGTATTCGCGCTCCATGGCATCCAGCGCGTTGCACGCCCAGGAGCGGCAGAAGCACTGGGCGTTGAACATTGCCAGTGGTAGCGGCTCCTGCTCATGCGGGCTGAAGCCTTGGGCTTCGGCCCAGACAATCCGTTCTTGACGAAGCAGCTGGCCAATTTCGGTGCCGGGCTCGCGGGTGACGATGGTCAGGTCGAGGTCCTGGCGTTGCAACAGCTGGAATGAAGGCTCGCAGTGCAGTTCCACCTGTACCAGTGGGTAGGCCTGAGCGAAGCGCGAGAGGATGCCCGGCATAAAGCGCATCACATAGTCATCCGGGGTGCCAATGCGCACGGTGCCGACCATATGTGGCGCACGCATGCTGGTCATCACTTCACTGTGCAGCTTGAGGATGCGCCGGGCATAGCCGAGCAGCAGCTGGCCTTCGGCGGTCAGGCTGACCTGACGGCCGTCGCGGCGGAACAGCGGGCGCTGCATTACGTCGTCTTCCAGGCGCTTCATCTGCATGCTGACGGCCGATTGCGTGCGGTTGACCATCTCGGCGGCGCGGGTAAAGCCGCCGTGATCGGCAATCGCGACAAAGGTGCGCAGCAGTTCGCTGTCGATGCTTGGGTAACTGGCCATTCATCAATCTCTGAGATGCAAAGCATAAGAAACATTCGTTGGATTGATCATAAGCCCCGCGTGAGACTGTCGCCAACCCCATAAGGAGGGCGACGAGATGAAAGGTCAGAAAGGTTATGCGGTAGTTGCTGGCGGGCGTGCACGAGCCCTGCGGCCATTGGTTGTGCTGCGCTCAATTGGCGGGCAGCTGTATCGTTGGTGGCAGTTGGCTGAGCAGCGTCGGCGTTTGGCGATGCTCGATGATGCGGCATTGAAAGACCTCGGTTTGAGCCGGGCTGATGTGATTCAGGAAAGCGAACGGTCATTCTGGGACGATCCGCTGGCGCGTTGAGTCGCCGTGTTGCTTAACCCCGCGACCTATTCAACGCCACCACACGCGGCAGTCAGTGGCGCTAAGCAGGCAGATCACCGGAGCGGCGCACGGGTGGCGCATCCGCTACAATGCGCGCCGAATTTGTCTTGCCCGAGAGCCCGCCATGTCCGCTTTTCAGTCCCCGATTATCGTTGCCCTGGATTTTCCGACCCGTGATGCCGCGCTGGCACTGGCTGATCAACTCGATCCCGCGCTGTGCCGGGTAAAAGTGGGTAAGGAGCTGTTCACCCGTTGCGGGCCGGATATCGTCAACGTGCTGGCGGGCAAAGGCTTCGAGGTGTTTCTCGACCTGAAATTCCACGATATCCCCAATACCACTGCCATGGCGGTCAAGGCTGCGGCGGAAATGGGCGTGTGGATGGTCAATGTGCACTGCTCGGGTGGCCTGCGCATGATGGCGGCCTGCCGAGAGAGCTTGGACAAGCTCGCCGGTGCCAAACCGTTGCTAATCGGCGTGACCGTGCTGACCAGCATGGAGCGTGAAGACCTGGCGGGTATCGGCCTGGATATCGAACCGCAGGCGCAGGTGCTACGCCTGGCTGGGTTGGCGGCGCAAGCGGGGTTGGATGGCCTGGTGTGTTCGGCGCAGGAAGCGCAGGCGCTGAAATCGGCTTATCCGGCGCTGCAACTGGTGACGCCGGGTATTCGTCCGGCCGGCAGTGCTCAGGATGATCAGCGACGCATTCTGACGCCGCGCCAGGCGTTGGATGTCGGTTCCGATTATCTGGTGATCGGGCGACCGATCAGCCAGGCTGCTGATCCTGCCCAGGCGTTGGCCGCTGTGGTGGCGGAGCTGGCCTGAGGTGGCGCGGCAGGCTGGTTGCTAGCTTGCCGCATGAATCTGTTTGAGAAATTGTATACAATCGCTGCATTTTCACTAGCCAGGTTTTCTCCATGCATCCCGCCGCCGAAGATTCGCCACTGGGCAAATCCAGCGAGTACATCGCGACCTACACCCCCTCGTTACTATTTCCCATTCCGCGTGCTGCGAAATGGGCGGAGCTGGGCCTGAGTGCCGCCACGCTGCCGTATCAGGGTGTGGATTTCTGGAATTGCTTTGAGCTGTCCTGGCTGCTGCCATCCGGCAAGCCAGTGGTGGCCATGGGCGAGTTCGCCATTCCTGCCGACTCGCCGAATATCATCGAATCGAAGTCCTTCAAGCTGTACCTCAACTCGCTGAATCAGTCGGTGTTCAGCACTGCTGACGAACTGGTGACGGTTCTGGTTCAGGATCTTTCTGCTGCCGCCGGTAAGCCCGTTGGCGTGCGCGTGCGCAGTCTGGCAGAGGTAACGGTGGAAGGTGTGCAAGCCGCGCCAGGGAGCTGCATTGACGAGCTGGATGTAGCCATCAGCAACTATGAGCAGCCGCAGCCTGAGCTGCTGCGCTGCGATGCCGGGCGAGTGATCGAGGAAAGCCTGCACAGTCATTTGCTCAAATCCAACTGCCCGGTTACCGGTCAGCCGGACTGGGGCACGCTGGTGGTGCAGTACCGCGGCCTGGCGCTGGATCACGCCAGCCTGCTGGCCTACCTGGTGAGCTTCCGTCAGCATGCGGATTTTCATGAGCAGTGCGTGGAGCGGATCTTTCTCGATCTGCAGCGCTTGCTCAAACCCGAGCACCTGACGGTATATGCGCGTTACGTGCGCCGTGGCGGTCTGGATATCAACCCCTACCGCAGTACTGCAGCACTTGAGCCGGATAACCGTCGCTTGGTGCGCCAGTAATGCAAAACCCCAGCTAGAGCTGGGGTTTTTGTTAGTGCTGCATGCGTTTAGATGCCCATATTGGCCAGGCTCTGCACAATATTGCGCAGGGTGCCGGCAAGGGTCGGATGGCTGGCCTCGAAACGTTCGACTGCCAGGTTGACCCCGTCAATCAGGGTGGCATCGGGGGCAGCGGCGGCCTGGCGAGCCAGTTGCAATTCAATTTCCTGGGTCAGTACATACAACTCGGCGCGTTCTTCTTCGCTCAGTGGCGGTTGTTCGGCCAGTTGCTCGCGCAGGTCTTGCAGGTGTTGCTGCAGGCGGCTTGCAGGCATGGCGTTCTCCCTTTGGTGATCAACTGATTGACTGACCTCGCGCTAGGGCGAAAGGTTCGGCGTGTCTTCAGGTTAATCCAAGCCAAGATGCTTTGCTTGCTTTGGATCAAGCGCCAGGCGATGTCTTGCCCAGCAAGCTGCTTCAAGGTTTTTCACCTTTATGACGGCGCAGGCTGAGATCGGTTAGGCAGGTGGGCAAGTCGCTGAGCTGATCGATCACCGAATGCACCCCCAGGCGATACAGGCTCAGAGTGGCCTGGCTGCGCAGACGGTCCCGCTCGCTGGTTGATAGGCTCTGCCAGTCTGCCGGTGCTTGGCCACAGAGAGGGCCGCTGATGGCCAGGCCGATGGTCCATATTCCGGCATTCAGTGCTGCCTGCAGCAATCGTGGCTCGCCGCTGACCAGCACACAGCCAGCGAGTTGCTCAACCTGTAATTCCATCAGACTGAGCCAGATAGCGTCCGGTGCCGGCCAGGGGCGGTGGCTACGATTTGGCGTGCCTGGCAGCCAGTCCGGCAGTGCGCTGGCCAGGCAGGTGCTGGCATCGCGCGGCAGGTCATCCAGCCAGGCGCAGGGCACGCCTTGCTGGCGAAGTTGCTCCAGCAATGGCAAAGCGGCCTGCGTGGCTTCTGCATGCTCCTGTGCGGTGCTGCAGAGCGCCTGCAGGTAGGCGAGCCACTCTTCGGGCTGCGGTTCACGGCCCAGACACTGGGAAAGGCTGCGCGGTTCAGCTAGCGCCGGGTAGAGCCGTTGCAACGTGAGCGGTACGCTGCAGGCTCCGAAATCAACCAGGCAACCGGACAGGCTGAACAGGATGGCGCTGAAAGCAGGTGGTGAGGAAGGGCTGAGCATGGGCCGTCCTTGAATATGGTCTAGTCCACACTAGCGGCTTGGGGTTACAGGATGATGACGGCTGTGTGTCGGCTTCCCGCGCCAGGCGGCAATGGTTGGCAAGAATTTTCAGTCATTTGTTCATCCGCTATGCTGCCTATTGTGGCTGCTGGCGTCTTATACTGCGCCACCTGATGTGGCTGCCAATCAAGCGGCCTGAGCGTTTTCAAGGAGCGACTGTAATGCGTGTGACCGGTGTGAGCTGGATTGAACGAATGGGCCTGCTGGTTGCCTGTGCCGGCATGCTATTGCTGCCTGCATTGGCGCAAGCCAATGAGGATGACCCATGGCAGGGTTACAACCGTTTTATGTTCAAGGTCAACGATAACGTCGATGCCTACACCCTGAAGCCGTTGGCCAAGGGGTATCAGGCGGTGACGCCGCAATTCTTCGAGGATGGCGTGCGCAACGTATTCCGCAACATTGGTGATGTCAGCAACCTGGCGAACAACCTGTTGCAAGGCAAGCTGCATGATGCGGGTGTCGACAGTGGTCGCCTGATTTTCAACACCACCTTCGGTCTGCTGGGCTTCTTCGATGTCGGTAGTGCCATGGGCCTGCAGCGCAGCGATGAAGACTTCGGGCAGACGCTGGGCGTCTGGGGGCTCAATAGTGGGCCTTATGTGGTATTGCCATTGATGGGCCCAAGCAGCGTGCGTGATGCGTTCGGCAAGGTGCCGGATGCCATGCTGACTGCACCCATGCACATTGATCATGTGCCCACGCGCAATGTCGTAAGTGGTGTACAGGCGGTCGATGTACGGGCCCGGTTGTTGTCGGCCGAGCGTCTGGTCAGCGGTGACAAGTACATCTTTGTACGCAATGCCTATCTGCAGAACCGTGAGTTCAAAGTACGCGACGGTGAAGTCGAAGACGACTTCTGATTGTTTTATCCCCGCAATACAAAAGGCGGCCCTGATGGCCGCCTTTTTGTTTGTCTTGAGCCAGCTCAGCTCATGGAAATGATCGCCAACCCCAATGCCTGACGACCATCGTCCAGAGCGGTAACGCGCACCACTTCAGCCTGGGCGTCCAGGCCGCGCAGCTCGTTGTGCTCGGAAGCGATATGGATGCGTACCTTGTCGCCCATCTGCACAGCGCTACCTGCTTCCAACTGCATGCCGGTGCTCGACAGGTCGAGGCACAGGGCAGGGATTTCCTGGCCGTTATGGTGCAGGGTGACGGGTGCCTCTAGCCGCATGCGGATGTAATCGCGTTTCTCACTGTAAGCACGATCATTCTGGCTCATGGGCACTTTCCTCTTGTTATGGGGGGTTGTCCTGCAGCTCTTATAACCTTGGCCGATTTGAGGTGTAAAGTCGTGTTACGACGACTGGTGCACGCTTGAATCACGTAGCGGATGGGAGTACCGTCTGCGCCGTGATGCAAGCCGAGTTCGCGCGTGCAGGCCGGCGGCCTGACGCATAAGCCAACCCACACCCGGCGCAGTTTGCCTGGATACCCCATGCACAAAACCAGTGCCACGCTGCTGATAATCGATGACGACGACGTAGTGCGTGCGAGCCTCGCCGCCTACCTGGAAGACAGTGGTTTTCAGGTGCTGCAAGCCCACAACGGTTTGCAGGGGCTGGAGGTCTTCCGCGCCGAGTCACCGGATCTGGTGATCTGTGATCTGCGCATGCCGCAAGTCGATGGTCTGGAACTGATCCGTCGTATCAATGCCCTGCAGGTCGAAACCCCGGTGATTGTGGTTTCCGGCGCTGGCGTGATGAGCGATGCCGTCGAAGCCTTGCGTCTGGGTGCTGCCGACTACCTGATCAAACCCCTGGCTGACCTGGCCGTGCTGGAGCACTCTGTGCGCCGTGCACTGGATCGCGCCAGTCTGCGTCTGGAAAACCAGCGCTATCGCGAAGAACTGGAAACTGCCAACCGCGAACTGCAAGCCAGCCTGCACCTGCTGCAGGAGGATCAGAACGCCGGGCGCCAGGTGCAGATGAACATGCTGCCCGTGACCCCCTGGCAAGCGGATGACCTGAACTTCGCCCACCAGATCATTCCGTCGTTGTACCTGTCCGGTGATTTTGTCGACTACTTTCGGGTCGATGACAGCCGCATTGCCTTCTATCTGGCCGATGTTTCCGGGCATGGTGCGTCTTCGGCATTTATCACCGTGCTGTTGAAGTTCATGACCACGCGCCTGCTGTATGAGTCGCGCCGCGGCGGCAACCTGCCGGACTTCAAGCCTTCGGAAGTGCTCGGGCATATCAACCGCGGCTTGATCAACTGCAAGCTGGGTAAACACGTGACCATGCTCGGCGGTGTCATCGATCAGGCCAATAACCGTCTGACCTACAGCATTGGCGGCCATCTGCCATTGCCGGTGCTCTACAGCGATGGTCAGGCGCGCTATTTGGAAGGGCGCGGCTTGCCGGTCGGGCTGTTTGTCGAAGCCGAATACAACGATCTGGAACTTGAACTGCCTGAGGCCTTCAGCCTGACGCTGCTCTCCGACGGCATCCTCGATCTGTTGCCCGGTGATACCTTGAAAGACAAGGAAACCCTGCTGCCGCAGCTGATTAGCTCGGCTGGTGGCACTCTGGATGGCTTGCGCAAGGCTTTTGGGCTGGCCAATCTGGGGGATATGCCGGATGATATTGCCTTGCTGGTGTTAAGCAGGAACCTTGCATGAACCCTGGGATAAACCCCGGTAGAATCCAGTTTGCCGAACAAGATGGCACCTTCATCCTGAAGTTTGTTGGTGAAGTGCGCTTGACGCTGTGTTCGGCGCTGGATGCGACCATTGAGAAGATCTTCACCGCGCTGAACTTCTCAGCCATCGTGATTGATCTGACCGAAACCCGCAGCATCGACAGCACGACCCTTGGGCTGCTGGCCAAGCTGTCGATCCTGTCGCGGCAGAAAATCGGTCTGCTGCCGACCGTAGTGACCACCCACGCCGATATCACTCGTCTGCTGCAGTCGATGGGATTCGATCAGGTGTTCAATATCGTCGACACGCCGGTGCCGTGCCCGGATTGTCTGGACGATCTGCCGTCGCAGGATCAATCGGAAGAGCTGGTACGAGCCAAGGTGCTTGAAGCGCACCGGATTCTGATGGGCTTGAATGAGTCCAATCGTGAAGCCTTCCACGATCTGGTCAATGCCCTCGAGCATCACTAATACGATTCGCTAAACAAACGGGGCGCTCACTGAGCGCCCCGTTTGCATTTAGGCCATTCAGGCTTGGGCGGTCAGTAGTTTTTCCAGCTTTTCTTGATCGCGGGCAAACAGACGAATGCCTTCGGCGAGTTTTTCCGTAGCCATGGCGTCTTCATTCATGGCCCAGCGGAACTGGCTTTCGCCAAGACTCTGCTTGGCTTCGGCAGCTTTGCCAGGGCTGAGCAGGCGCGCCAGTGGCTGCTGATCATCGGCCAGTTGCTGCAGCAGTTCCGGGCTGATGGTCAGGCGATCACAGCCAGCCAGCTGTTCGATCTGGCCGATATTGCGGAAGCTCGCGCCCATCACCACAGTCTGATAAGCGTTGGCCTTGTAGTAGTTATAGATACGGGTGACCGACTGCACGCCGGGGTCTTCGGCGCCAACAAAATCAAGGCCTTCGGCTTTTTTGTACCAGTCGTAGATTCGCCCGACGAAGGGCGAAATCAGAAATACCCCGGCGTCGGCGCAAGCCTGCGCCTGGGCAAAAGCGAACAGCAGGGTCAGGTTGCACTGAATGCCAGCTTTCTCCAGTTGCTCGGCAGCGCGAATACCTTCCCAGGTCGAGGCGATCTTGATCAGTACGCGTTCACGGCCGATGCCGGCTTCTTCATACAGGCCGATCAGGCGTTCGGCACGGCGCAGTGTGGCCTGGGTATCGAAGGACAGCCGGGCATCCACCTCGGTAGAGATGCGGCCCGGGATTATCTTGAGGATTTCACCGCCCACTGCGACGGCAAAATGATCACAGGCCAGGCCGAGATCGCCCTGGCTGGTCTGGACGGCATGCTTAAGCTGCGCGCTATAGCCGGGCATGGCGGCTGCTTTCAGTAGCAGGGATGGGTTGGTGGTGGCATCGACCGGCTTCAGGCGGGCGATGGCGTCGAGGTCGCCGGTATCGGCGACCACGGTGGTGAACTGCTTGAGTTGTTCCAGCTTGGAGGTCATGACACAGCCTTGTCGTTGCAGATGCGGCGACATTACCCGAGTCAGCGACCTTGCAGCAATTGCGCCGCCTGATCGAACAGCGCAAGCGGCGCGTCAGTCTTGTGAATGTCCACGGAGAGCAGTTGGCGAAAGCGTCGCGCGCCATTGAAGCCCTGGCCCAGGCCGAGCATATGGCGGGTGATGTGGTGCATGCTGCCGCCTTCGGCGAGGTGCGCAGCAATGTACTCACGCATGCTCTGCATCGCCTCGAAACGGCCCAGCACGGCTCGTGAAGAGCCAAACAGCTGCTGGTCAACCTGCGCCAGCAGATAAGGGTTGTGGTAGGCCTCGCGGCCCAGCATCACGCCATCGAAGGTTTGCAGGTGCTGCTGGCAATCCTCCAGAGTCTTGATGCCACCGTTAAGGATGATTTCCAGCTCAGGGAAGTCCTGCTTGAGCTGCGCCGCGACCTCATAGCGCAGTGGCGGTATTTCGCGGTTCTCCTTGGGCGAGAGCCCTTCGAGAATGGCGATGCGCGCATGCACGGTAAAGCTGCGGCAGCCGGCGTCGCGCACGGTGCCGACGAAATCGCACAACTCGGCATAGCTGTCACGGCCGTTGATACCAATCCGGTGCTTCACCGTGACCGGGATATCCACCGCGTCCTGCATGGCTTTCACGCAGTCGGCGACCAGCTGCGGATGGCCCATCAGGCAGGCACCGATCATATTGTTCTGCACCCGATCACTGGGGCAGCCCACGTTGAGGTTGACCTCGTTATAGCCAGCCTCTTGCGCCAGCTTGGCGCAGGCCGCCAGATCCGTCGGCACACTGCCGCCTAGCTGCAGTGCCAATGGGTATTCCGCCGTGCTGTGACGGAGAAAGCGTGCAGCATCGCCATGCAGGATGGCTCCGGTGGTGACCATCTCGGTATACAGAAGCGCATGCTGGGACAGCTGGCGCAGGAAGAAGCGGCAGTGGCGATCTGTCCAATCCATCATCGGTGCAACGGAGAAGCGGCGGGACAAACTGATGGGCGGAGCGAGGGAGTCGGGCATCGGCGTCGTTCTATTTTTCAGGGCTGTGGCGGGCCGCGTTTGGGCATGCGGTCTGCGCTGCGAGGTGCGGCAGTTTATCAGTCTGTATAGGGTTTCGGTTTTTCTGCGCCGCTCGGTCTGTGAGTTGGGTGCGAATTTACACCGATGGCTTGGGGCTGCGGCGCTTCATCGCTATGCTCTGCGCCACGAGTCTGCCAGTGAGTGAGCCATGTTCCAGCCTGTACGCGCCATAAAGCTTCTGCCGATCGCTATGTTCTGCTTGCTCAGTGCCTGTGCTGGTGGGCCGCAGCTGCTGCCTGAAACCAAGCGTTTGCCTGAACGCGTGGAATTGGCGGATGTGCCGTTTTTCCAGCTCAGTGATGCGCAAGGCGGGCCTTCGGCATTGGCTGCTCTGCTGAATCACTATGGTGTGATCAGCAGTCCGGGGTTGGTCGATGAGCGCATTCAGCAACTGGCCAAGGGGCAGAGTCCGCAGGCTGGGCTGGAGAAAGTTGCACGTTCATACGATCTGCTGGTTTACCCCTTGCCAGGTAACCTGGATGCCTTGTTGCAACAGGTGTCTGCTGGTCATCCGGTGCTGTTGATGCAGGATCGCATGTTTGGTGGCCCCGGTTCGCAGTTCGCGGTATTGGTGGGGTATGACCAGCGCGAACGGACGCTGGTGTTGCGTTCTGGTAACAGTCGGCGCTGGTACACCAGCTTCGCCCGTTTTGATGATGCCTGGAGCGAAGCGGGACGTTGGGCCGTGTTGGTTCAGCCAGCCAGTCAATTGCCTGCACAACCTGTCGAGCAGGTGTGGCTGCAGGCGGCGCGCGAGTTGCAGCAGCAAGGTCGCAACGAGGCTGCACAGCGGGCATTGCGTGCAGCGCGTCAGCTCTGGCCGGATGCGGAGCTGTAGTACTGGATAGTTCTAGCTAAAACGCAAAACGGCACCCGAGGGTGCCGTTTTTGTTGTGTGTGAGGGTTAGATCCCCAGCTTGTCACGCAGGGTGTAGTACCAGGCGCCCAGGGCGCTGAATGGCACCTGGAACAGGCGGCCACCGGGGAAGGGGTAGTGCGGCAGAGTGGCGAACGCGTCGAAACGTTCGGCCTGGCCGCGCAAGGCCTCGGCCAGTACCCGGCCAGCCAGGTGAGTGTAAGTCACGCCGTGGCCGCTGCAGCCTTGTGAGTAATAGATGTTATCGCCCAGGCGGCCAACCTGCGGCAGGCGTGACAGGGTCAGCAGGAAATTGCCGGTCCAGGCGTAGTCGATCTTTACATCTTTCAGCTGTGGGAAGGCTTTGAGCATTTTCGGGCGAATGATGGCCTCAATGTTTGCCGGATCGCGTGCGCCGTAGACCACGCCGCCACCGAAAATCAGGCGTTTGTCGCTGGTCAGACGGTAGTAGTCGAGCAGGTAATTGCAGTCTTCCACACAGTAGTCCTGCGGCAGCAGACTTTTCGCCAGTTCGGCGGACAGTGGCTCGGTGGTGATCACCTGGGTGCCGCATGGCATCGATTTGGCCGACAGCTCCGGAATCAGGTTGCCCAGGTAGGCGTTGCCGGCGACGACCACAAACTTGGCTTTGACTCGGCCGTTGGGGGTGTGCACGACAGGGTTGGCGCCACGATCAATGCGGATTGCCGGGGATTGTTCATAGATCACGCCGCCCAGTGATTCGACGGCTGCCGCCTCGCCCAAGGCCAGGTTGAGCGGGTGGATATGGCCGCCGCTCATGTCCAGCATGCCGCCCACGTAAACGTCGCTGTCCACCACTTCACGGATGCGCTTGGCGTCCATCAGTTCCAGCTGAGTGTGGCCGTAGCGTTCCCAAAGCTTTTTCTGCGATTCAAGGTGTTTCATATGCTTGGGGGTGTTGGCCGCGAAAACGCCACCATCCTTCAAGTCGCACTGGATGTTGTACTTGGCGATGCGCTCGCGAATGATCCGGCCACCTTCAAAGGCCATGTCGCCTAGCAGTTTGGCTTGTTTGGCGCCGACGCTGCGCTCGATCACGTCGATATCGCGGCTGTAGCTGTTGACTATCTGGCCACCGTTGCGGCCTGAGGCGCCGAAACCGACCTTGGCGGCTTCGACGATGCTGACTTTGAAGCCATTTTCCAGCAGGGCGATGGCTGTTGATAGGCCGGTATAGCCAGCGCCGACGATGCACACGTCAGTTTCGACTTCACCATTCAATTCTGGGCGCGGCGGAGCCGGATTGGCAGAGGCCGCATAATAGGATTGTGGATAAGCTGTGTGCGCCATTTTGTAACCTCTGTTCTTTATTTTTTACGAATAAGCGGATGCTACCTGAGTTGAAAATGCTCGGCTAGTGGCCTGTGCGAAATATAAAACGCAGCATAGAACAGTAAAAAATTCAGTTATTCAGGCAGTTAGCGAAAAAATAGGTTGACACTTTTTCCCGCGGTCGTAGAATGCGCACCCATCGTAGGCACGTAGCTCAGTTGGTTAGAGCACCACCTTGACATGGTGGGGGTCGTTGGTTCGAGTCCAATCGTGCCTACCAGATTTGGTAGAGAAAAAGGTCGCTTAGGCGGCCTTTTTTTATGGCTTGCCATCCATGCTGGCCACCCTCCGGGTCTTTGGCGGTGACGTTGAAAAGGCTTGGGTCGTTTTTGTTGGGTTCTTGCCAGTGGGTCAGGCTTTCTGCAAGCATCCTCGCGGTTAACCGTTGTTTCACACCTCCAGTGACTCCGGTTCGGTTTTGGTTGGCTGAAAAAGCTCCTGCCGCTGTATGGCAGGTATACCGCCGAATCGCTTACTGGCTCATCCCAACCCATGTGGCCTTTGGTAGAGGTCACCACTAGGAGAGGAGGCGCCATGCCCATCATTACTCTTCCCGACGGCAGTCAACGTTCGTTCGATCACCCGGTATCCGTACTTGAGGTGGCGCAATCTATTGGTGCGGGTCTGGCCAAGGCCACGGTAGCCGGCAAGGTTAATGGCAAGCTGGTCGATGCCTGTGACCTGATTGAAAGTGACGCCACCCTGCAGATCATTACGCCAAAAGATCAGGAAGGCCTGGAAATCATTCGCCACTCCTGTGCGCATTTGATCGGGCATGCCGTGAAGCAGCTGTTTCCGACGGCCAAGATGGTGATCGGTCCGGTCATTGATGAAGGCTTCTACTACGACATCGCCTCCGAGCGCCCCTTCACTTTAGATGATGTGGCGGCGATCGAGCAGCGCATGCAGCAGCTGATCGACAAGGATTACGACGTCATCAAGAAAGTGACGCCGCGTGCCGAGGTGATTGATGTGTTCACCGCTCGCGGTGAGGACTACAAGCTGCGTCTGGTGGATGACATGCCGGACGAGCAGGCCATGGGCTTGTATTACCACGAAGAATACGTCGACATGTGCCGTGGTCCGCATGTGCCGAACACGCGTTTCCTCAAAGCATTCAAGTTGACCAAGCTGTCCGGTGCTTACTGGCGTGGCGATGCCAAGAATGAGCAGTTGCAGCGCGTTTATGGCACAGCCTGGGCCGATAAGAAGCAGTTGGCGGCTTATATCCAGCGTATTGAAGAGGCCGAGAAGCGCGATCACCGCAAGATCGGCAAGCGTCTCGACCTGTTCCATACCCAGGAAGAAGCGCCGGGTATGGTGTTCTGGCACCCGAATGGCTGGACCATCTATCAGGTGCTCGAGCAGTACATGCGTGGCGTGCAGCGCGAGAATGGCTACCAGGAAGTGCGCACGCCGCAAGTGGTTGATCGCGTGCTCTGGGAGAAATCCGGGCACTGGGGTAACTACGCCGACAACATGTTTACTACTGAGTCGGAAAGTCGTGACTACGCGATCAAGCCGATGAACTGCCCATGTCACGTGCAGATTTTCAACCAGGGTCTCAAGAGCTATCGCGAGCTACCGCTGCGTTTGGCTGAGTTCGGTTCCTGCCACCGTAATGAGGCGTCCGGTGCGCTGCACGGCATTATGCGGGTGCGCGGCTTTACCCAGGACGATGCGCATATCTTCTGCACTGAAGAGCAGGTGAAGAAAGAGGCGGCGGACTTTATCAAGCTGACCCTGCAGGTTTATTCGGATTTCGGTTTCAGTGATGTCAAAATGAAGCTGTCCACGCGTCCGGCTAAGCGGGTGGGTGATGACGCGTTTTGGGATCGCGCCGAGACTGCGCTGGCTGATGCACTTAATGACGCGGGTTTGCCTTGGGAGTATTTGCCGGGCGAGGGGGCGTTCTACGGCCCGAAGATCGAGTTCACTCTGCTGGATTGCCTCGGCCGCGCCTGGCAGTGCGGTACCCTGCAGTATGATCCGAACATGCCGCAGCGCCTGGAAGCGAGCTACGTGTCAGAGGACAACAGTCGCAAAGTTCCGGTGATGTTGCACCGGGCGATTCTTGGTTCGTTCGAGCGTTTCATCGGTATTCTGATCGAGCACTACGAGGGTGCATTCCCCGCGTGGCTGGCGCCGACTCAGGTCGTGGTGATGAATATCACTGACAAACAGGCTGATTTTGCTCTGGATGTGGAAAAAACGCTCAACCAAAGCGGTTTTCGTGCCAAGTCTGACTTGAGGAACGAGAAGATAGGCTTTAAAATCCGCGAGCATACTTTGCTCAAGGTTCCTTATCTCTTGGTTATCGGAGATCGGGAAGTTGAGACGCAAACTGTCGCCGTGCGTACCCGTGAAGGTGCTGATCTGGGCTCCATGCCCGTCACTCAATTCGCTGAATTCCTCGCGCAGGCGGTTTCCCGGCGTGGTCGCCAAGATTTGGAGTAATCATTATTAAGCGTGATATGAGACAAGATAAACGAGCTGCACCGAAGGCCCCGATCAACGAGAATATCTCGGCACGCGAGGTTCGGTTAATTGGCGCTGACGGCGAGCAAATTGGCATCGTCTCGATTGATGAAGCGCTTAGGGTTGCTGAAGAATCCAAGCTGGACTTGGTAGAAATTTCAGCTGATGCAGTGCCGCCGGTTTGCCGGGTTATGGATTACGGCAAATCGATCTTCGAAAAGAAGAAGCAGATTGCAGCAGCAAAGAAAAATCAGAAGCAAGTTCAGGTTAAAGAAATTAAGTTTCGTCCAGGGACGGAGGAAGGGGATTACCAGGTAAAACTACGCAACCTGGTACGTTTCCTTAGTGATGGGGACAGGGCCAAGGTATCGCTTCGATTCCGCGGCCGTGAGATGGCGCATCAGGAGCTGGGCATGGAGTTGTTGAAGCGGGTCGAAAACGACCTCGCCGAATACGGCACCGTTGAACAGCATCCAAAGATGGAAGGACGCCAGCTGATCATGGTCATCGCCCCCAAAAAGAAGAAGTAACCACCAGGGCACGGCAGGCCTTGCGGTTATGTTTATCAACTGAATGCGGAGTATCCGAACATGCCAAAGATGAAAACTAAGAGTGGTGCAGCCAAGCGTTTTCTCAAAACCGCTAATGGCTTCAAGCACAAGCACGCTTTCAAGAGCCACATCCTGACCAAGATGTCCACCAAGCGTAAGCGTCAACTGCGTGGTAGCACCATGGTGCACCCGTCTGACGTAGCAAAAGTGGCGCGCATGCTGCGCGTTCGTTAATCGGTCAAGATAGAGGAAATTACTCATGGCTCGTGTTAAGCGCGGCGTTATCGCTCGTAAGCGTCACAAAAAAATTCTGAAACTCGCTAAAGGCTACTACGGTGCGCGTTCGCGCGTATTCCGCGTTGCCAAGCAGGCTGTGATCAAGGCAGGCCAGTACGCCTACCGCGACCGCCGTCAGCGGAAGCGTCAGTTCCGCGCTCTGTGGATCGCTCGTATCAACGCTGGTGCTCGTGTTAACGGTCTGTCCTACAGCCGTTTCATTGCCGGCCTGAAAAAAGCGTCCATCGAGATCGACCGCAAGGTTCTGGCTGATCTGGCAGTGAACGAAAAAGCGGCGTTTGCTGCGATTGTCGAGAAAGCGAAAGCCGTACTGGCTTAAGTCCCCGACAATCACCGGGCTCGCCCGGTGCTAAACGTCACCAATAGGGGAAGAGCCTTCAAGCTCTTCCCCTATTTCGTATCTGGAGTCTGTAAATGGAAAATCTGGATGTGCTGGTCTCGCAAGCGCTTGAGGCCGTTAGCCACACCGACGATGTGAATGCCCTCGAGCAGCTGCGGGTTCACTATCTGGGCAAGAAGGGCGAGTTGACTCAGGTGATGAAGACCCTGGGCAACCTGTCGGCAGAAGAGCGCCCGCAAGCCGGTGCGCTGATCAATGCTGCCAAGGACAAGGTTCAGGATGCGCTGAACAGCCGCAAAGACATGCTGGAACAGGCTGCGCTGAGCGCCAAGCTCGCCGCCGAAAAAATTGACGTAACCCTGCCGGGGCGTGGTCAGGCATCTGGTGGCCTGCATCCCGTCACGCGCACTCTGGAGCGTGTGGAGCAGTTCTTCACGCGCATTGGCTATGGCATTGCCGAAGGGCCTGAGGTCGAAAACGACTATCACAACTTCGAAGCCCTCAACATCCCTGGCCACCACCCGGCGCGGGCGATGCATGACACCTTCTATTTCAATGCGAATATGTTGCTGCGTACCCACACCTCTCCGGTGCAGGTGCGCACCATGGAATCGCAGCAGCCGCCTATCCGTATTGTCTGCCCTGGCCGTGTTTATCGCTGCGACTCCGATATCACCCATTCGCCGATGTTCCACCAGGTCGAAGGCCTGCTGGTCGACGAGGGTGTGAGCTTTGCTGACCTCAAAGGCACCATCGAAGAGTTCCTCCGAGTGTTCTTTGAAAAGCCTCTGGGCGTACGTTTCCGTCCTTCCTTCTTCCCTTTCACCGAGCCATCGGCCGAAGTCGACATGCAGTGCGTGATGTGCAGCGGCAAAGGTTGCCGTGTTTGCAAACAGACCGGCTGGCTGGAGGTCATGGGCTGCGGCATGGTGCACCCGAATGTGCTGCGCATGTCGGGCATCGATCCGGAAAAATACTCAGGTTTCGCCTTCGGTATGGGTGTTGAGCGTCTGGCTATGCTGCGTTACGGCGTCAACGATTTACGGCTGTTCTTCGATAACGACCTGCGGTTCCTGGCGCAATTTCGCTAGCGCCCTCGCATTACGTAATCGAATTGGTTCAGGAGAACAGACAGAATGAAATTCAGTGAACAATGGCTGCGCAGCTGGGTAAATCCTGCTGTCTCGCGTGATGAACTAGTGGCTCGCCTGTCCATGGTTGGCCTGGAAGTGGACGCAGTGACCCCGGTTGCGGGTCTGTTCAGCGGTGTCGTTGTGGGGGAAATCCTCAGTGCCGAGCAGCATCCAGATGCCGACAAATTGCGCGTGTGCCAGGTCAGCAATGGCAGTGCCAACTTCCAGGTAGTTTGCGGCGCACCAAATGCCCGGGCCGGTATCAAGATTCCCTTCGCCATGATTGGCGCTGAGCTCCCGGGTGATTTCAAGATCAAGCAGGCCAAACTGCGTGGCGTGGAGTCTCAGGGGATGCTCTGCTCGGCCTCCGAGCTGCAAATCAGTGAGGACAACAGCGGCCTCATGGAGTTGGCGGCTGATGCTCCGGTCGGCCAGGACATTCGTGTGTATCTGGGCCTGGATGATGCCAGTATCGAAATCGGTCTGACCCCTAATCGGGGGGACTGCCTGTCTTTGGCGGGTCTCGCTCGCGAAGTGGGTGCCATCTACGGTACTTCGGTAGTGCCCGTCTCGGTTGCTCCAGTTACAGCTGTTCATGATGAGGTGCGGCCGGTCGAAGTGCTTGCCTCCAAGGCGTGCCCGCGTTATCTCGGGCGTGTCGTTCGTAACGTCGACTTGTCCAAGCCTACCCCGCTGTGGATGGTCGAGCGCCTGCGGCGTTCCGATATTCGTAGCATTGATGCTGCCGTCGACATCACCAATTACGTGATGCTGGAACTCGGTCAGCCGATGCATGCTTTCGACCTCGCCGAGATCAATGGCGGCATCCGCGTGCGCATGGCGGAAGAGGGCGAAAAGCTGGTGCTGCTGGATGGCCAGGAAGTCAGCCTGCGTGCTGATACCCTTGTGATCGCTGATCACGGTCGGGCCCTGGCCATCGCCGGCGTTATGGGTGGCGAACACAGTGGTGTGAGCGCTAAGACCGCAGATCTGTTCCTGGAGAGCGCGTTCTTCGACACCATCGCGGTGGCTGGCAAGGCGCGTTCTTATGGCTTGCACACCGACTCTTCGCATCGTTTCGAGCGAGGTGTGGACTCGCAGCTGGCGCGTAATGCCATGGAGCGAGCGACTGCACTGTTGCTGGACATTGTTGGCGGCGAAGCCGGCCCGATCATTGAGGTGAGCAGCGCTGCTGATCTGCCGAATGTCGCGCCGATCACCCTGCGTGCCGAGCGCATCAGTCAGATGCTGGGCATGGATATGGATGGTGCAGAGGTTGAGCGTCTGCTTGCTGCGTTGGGGCTTGGCGTAAGTGCTCAAGGTTTGGGGCAGTGGCAGGTTAGCGTGCCAAGCCATCGCTTTGATATCAGCTTGGAGGTCGATCTGATCGAAGAGTTGGGGCGTCTGTATGGCTATAACCGCTTACCGGTTCGCTACCCGCAAGCGCGTCTGGCTCCGCAAGCCAAAGCCGAAGCAGCGGTTGAGTTGCCCGCCTTGCGTCGTCTGCTGGTCGCTCGCGGCTATCAGGAGGCTATCACTTACAGCTTTATTGATCCCAAGTTGTTTGAGCTGTTCAGTCCAGGCGTTCAGCCGTTGCTACTGGCCAACCCTATTTCCGCCGACATGGCGGCCATGCGTTCCTCGCTATGGCCGGGTTTGGTCAAGGCGTTGCAACACAACCTCAATCGTCAACAGGCTCGTGTTCGTCTGTTTGAGAGTGGCCTGCGGTTTGTTGGCCAGCTTGAAGGGTTGAAGCAAGAACCCATGCTGGCGGGTGTTGTGTGCGGTACGCGCTTGCCGGAAGGTTGGGCGCATGCGCGTGATAGTGTTGATTTCTATGATGTAAAGGCGGACGTTGAAGCGTTGTTGGGTAGTGCCGGTGCGAGTGGCAGTTTTGCGTTCGTGCCAGGCGAACACGCCGCATTGCATCCAGGGCAAACGGCTCGAATTGAGCGGGAAGGGCGCGTTGTGGGTTTCTTCGGCGCTATTCACCCTGAGCTTGCCAAAGCGCTGGGGTTGGATCAGCCCGTGTTCATGTTCGAGCTAGTATTGAGTGAGATTACTCAAGGTTTGATGCCGAAATTCCAAGAGCTGTCCAAGTTCCCTGAAGTGCGGCGTGATCTTGCATTGTTGGTTGATCGTGACGTACCCGCTCAGGATCTGCTCAGTGCTATTCGCGGCGCAGCTGGTGAGTGGTTGACTGACCTCAAGCTATTTGACGTGTATCACGGTAAAGGCATTGATCCTCATAGAAAAAGCCTTGCCGTTGGCTTGACCTGGCAGCATCCATCGCGCACTCTTAATGACGATGAGGTGAGTACCACAACGCAAAATATTCTCACCTCCCTGGAACAAAGGTTCAACGCCACGTTAAGGAAGTAGCGTATGGGGGCTCTGACGAAAGCTGAGATGGCGGAACGTCTGTATGAAGAGCTGGGCCTGAATAAACGGGAAGCCAAGGAGTTGGTGGAGCTGTTCTTTGAAGAAATCCGCCAAGCGCTGGAGCTCAACGAACAGGTCAAACTCTCGGGGTTCGGTAATTTTGATCTGCGCGATAAACGTCAGCGCCCCGGTCGCAATCCAAAAACAGGAGAGGAAATCCCTATCACGGCTCGCCGTGTGGTGACTTTCCGTCCAGGCCAGAAACTTAAAGCCAGGGTCGAGGCGTATGCTGGAACCAAGTCATAACGACGAACTGCCCGCCATACCCGGCAAACGCTATTTCACGATCGGTGAAGTCAGTGAGCTGTGTGCTGTCAAACCGCATGTGTTGCGCTACTGGGAGCAGGAGTTCCCACAGCTCAATCCAGTCAAGCGGCGTGGCAATAGGCGTTACTATCAGCGTCAGGATGTGCTGATGATTCGGCAGATTCGTGCGCTGTTGTATGACCAGGGCTTCACCATTGGTGGGGCGCGTCAGCGCCTCTCGGGTGATGAAGCTAAAGACGACAATACGCAGTACAAGCAGCTCATCAAGCAGATGATTGCCGAGCTTGAGGATGTGTTGTTAGTACTTCGCAAATAACGCTGCGGAAATAAAAAAAACTTCCACAATTCAGCAGCTTATTGTAGAGTCCTCACCGCTTCCAGTAACACGGAAGCATAGTCGGGGCGTAGCGCAGCCCGGTAGCGCACTTGCATGGGGTGCAAGGGGTCGAGTGTTCGAATCACTCCGTCCCGACCAAAAATACCCTAGAAATCCAGTCACTTAGCGGTGACTGGATTTTTTTATGCTCGCTGATTTTTCTGTGCCCCCTAAAAGGTCGCTTTCTGGTTGCCAATTGGTTGCCAATTGAGATTGCCTTGCTCAGACTCCTGTCATGTGAGTTGCGGCAAGTTTTCGAGAGTTCTAGCTCAACGGAGCCAAAAGCGCAGGGATCAGCTCGCTTGCCGGTAGCGATTTTCAGGGCGGTTGTCAGAGGGGGCAGGTTGAGGTCTTGCCAGGTGCCGTTCTCAGCGTCCGGAGCCAACTCCTGCAGCAGATCGAACATAACGGAGGAAGACAGGAAGGCTCTGCTGGGGCACAAGAACGGCAGCATCAAAAGTCACTACTCAGCCGCAGAATTGGGCAAACTGATCGATGAAGCCAACCGGATTTCGGCCACCGACTCGCGCGGTCCGGCCCTGACAATTTTGAGGAGAATGGCAGGATGAAAAAAGTCCCGCAAAAGCCCCTACGCTTCCATGTGTGAAACGCCCATAAAAAATCCAGCCACCGATAAGTGGCTGGATTTCTAGGGTGTTTTTGGTCGGGACGGAGTGATTCGAACACTCTACCCCTTGCACCCCATACAGGTAGCTGTTTCGCGAGGCGCACCAAGCGGTTGGCGAGTGAGAGCACGGTGTCGTCATCGCGGCTGCCCATGGCTACACCTTGCAGCAGGTCTTTAAACGCCACGCCGGGCTTTTTCTCCAACGGGCGGCTTTCAGTCTTGAGGCTTTTTTCCACGCCCACGGCATCGATCAGCACAAAGCGGGTTTTGGCCCCATCGGCGCTGTTGCTGACGCGCTTGAGGCTGTCGCCATCCAGGCTGCGCACGCCACGGCCCTTCATCTGTTCGTAATAGCCCTTGCTGCGTACGTCAGGCATGAACAGCAGCACTTCCAGTGGCTTCACGTCGGTGCCGGTGGCTATCATGTCCATGGTGACGGCAATGCGTGGGTTGTAGTCGTTACGAAAGCTGCTGAGGATGCTGTTGGCGTCTTCTTCGGCGCGGTAGGTGACCTTCTTGCAGAAGGCGTTGCCCTGACCGTAGACCTCACGCACGATGTTGATGATGTCGTCGGCGTGGCTGTCTGTCTTGGCAAAGATCAGGGTCTTGGGTGTTTCTTTACGCGCCGGGAAAATCTGCGTTTCAACCGCTGTTTTCATCGCCTGGATCACCTGGCGGATCTGGCTCACGTTCGCCACCGACTTATCCAGCTCCTTACCGGTGTAGGTGGTGTCTTCTTCGGTTTCACCCCAACGCTTTTTGCGGGTGGCGCGCGATGGTCTATCCACTCTTTGGCCTTCAGCTCCGCGCCCTTCTGGGTGATTTCTGTTTCGATCTCAAACACGTCGTAACCGACGTTGACACCATCCGCCACGGACTGCTCGTAGGTATATTCTGCGACGATGTTTTCGTTGAAGAAGCCGAAGGTGCGTTTGTCAGGTGTGGCGGTGAGGCCGATCAAGCTGGCATCGAAGTAATCGAGCACCTGCTTCCAAAGGTTGTAAATGCTGCGGTGGCATTCATCGATGATGATGAAGTCGAAGGTTTCCACCGGCACGACCGGGTTGTAGCGGACCAGTTTTTCCTGCTTGGCGGTTTGCTGTACTTCGTTGAGCGAAACATCCTCGGCAGTCTCATCAATCGGCTCACCACTCAGAATCGAGTACATGCGCTGGATGGTGCTGATGCACACCTGCGAATGCGGATCGATGTTGGGCGAAGCCAGCCGCTGCACGTTGTAAAGCTCGGTGAACTTGCGGCCATCATCTGGAGGCGTATAGGCCATGAATTCCTGATGCGCCTGCTTGCCGAGGTTGCGGGCGTCGACCAGGAACAGGATAAGCGGATGATCTTGCCGGTTGCTTCAAACAGGAAGCGCAGCGGTGCATTGTCTTGGCGATGTTTGAGTGTGGCGTTGGCGTAGTGCTCCGTTTGGCCTTCTGTGACCGTGAGGTTTACACCCGCTCCGTCCTTCTTAGCTTCAATCACCCCGACGGAGACCCGGTCAACAAAAAGCACGTAATCCGCAGGTCCAGAATCGGTCGGAAACTCTCGCACAGCCACGCCACGCGCCGCACCTAAATTAAGCTGCTTCATGTACTGGATGAACCAGCCAGCTTGTTGTAGCTTCTGGTCAATCTGCTGACGTGCTTCTGATTCTGGCGTCATGATGCTGATCCCTCGCTACGTGTTGCGTCTATTACGCAGCCTAGTTCTGGATCAAGATGCCGATAGTCATCAGCGTAGCAGCTTCGAGTTGCGCCAGATCAGCCAGGACTAGAGGGTGCTGAAGCCCTGCGGATTGGGCATCAAAGGTGCCCTGCTTCTGGAATTCGTGGCTTCTGAAACAAAAGCGCAATATTCGGTTGACCTTGGATTTTCTGTCCCTATAATGCGCAGCTCTTCAGGCGTAAGCGGGCCCTTAAACTTCTTATAAAACAAGAAGTTAGATTTAAGAAGGGGTTGCAAAGCAGCGAAAGCTGCGTAGAATGCGCCACCTCTTGAGGTGGTGTTTGAGTCTGAAGAGATTCGGTCAGGCAGATCGAAAGCGGTAAAAGAGGCGGTTGACAGCGGTTTGAAACGCTGTAGAATTCGCCTCCCGCTGACGAGAAGCTAGATGTTGATCGAAAGCGCAAGTGGTTGAGATTGAAAAGAAATTTTCGAAATCACTTGACGGAAGATGAGGCTGCTGTAAAATGCGCGCCTCGGTTGAGACGAAAGACTTAACCAACCGCTCTTTAACAACTGAATCAAGCAATTCGTGTGGGTGCTTGTGAGGTAAGACTGCTAGTCGCAAGATTATCAGCATCACAAGTAACACTCGTTAATTTGAGAGTTTTTTGTCGATTGCTGAGCCAGGTTTAGGGTTTTCTCAAAACCCAAGCAGTATTGAACTGAAGAGTTTGATCATGGCTCAGATTGAACGCTGGCGGCAGGCCTAACACATGCAAGTCGAGCGGTAGAGAGAAGCTTGCTTCTCTTGAGAGCGGCGGACGGGTGAGTAATGCCTAGGAATCTGCCTAGTGGTGGGGGATAACGTTCGGAAACGGACGCTAATACCGCATACGTCCTACGGGAGAAAGCGGGGGATCTTCGGACCTCGCGCCATTAGATGAGCCTAGGTCGGATTAGCTAGTTGGTGAGGTAATGGCTCACCAAGGCGACGATCCGTAACTGGTCTGAGAGGATGATCAGTCACACTGGAACTGAGACACGGTCCAGACTCCTACGGGAGGCAGCAGTGGGGAATATTGGACAATGGGCGAAAGCCTGATCCAGCCATGCCGCGTGTGTGAAGAAGGTCTTCGGATTGTAAAGCACTTTAAGTTGGGAGGAAGGGTAGTAGCCTAATACGTTGCTATTTTGACGTTACCGACAGAATAAGCACCGGCTAACTTCGTGCCAGCAGCCGCGGTAATACGAAGGGTGCAAGCGTTAATCGGAATTACTGGGCGTAAAGCGCGCGTAGGTGGTTCAGTAAGTTGGAAGTGAAATCCCCGGGCTCAACCTGGGAACTGCTTTCAAAACTGCTGAGCTAGAGTACGGTAGAGGGTGGTGGAATTTCCTGTGTAGCGGTGAAATGCGTAGATATAGGAAGGAACACCAGTGGCGAAGGCGACCACCTGGACTGATACTGACACT